>CACWRT010000027.1 GCA_902763365.1 uncultured Ruminococcus sp. | reverse complement strand
AAAATTATAGTTGGCAAAATATTATCAATGGTAAAAAATGAGATGCTCAAGAAGCCTGATACGCGGTCAGTACAGCATGAACCGCAAGTTCAGAGCGGAGCGATACCCGCGTTTAGGGTCCGGCGGCTCGCCGGCGCCGGGGAAAAATATAGTATACGGGTTGAAAAATACGGCAAAAAATATTATAATTTTCTTGAAGGGGAATGAAATGGACGAAGAGAGTATAGTGAGTAAGAATAAAAAAATAAAAGATACATTGTTTTCGAGCCTTTTCTATGAGTGGGAAGGCGCAGAAGAAAACGCAAAAAAGCTATATAAAGCAATCTGCGGAGCATCTGTCAGCAGGATAGAAAAGTGCAGACTTGAGGATGCTGTATTCCGTGAAAGAAAAAATGATTTTTCATATATTATGGACGATAAGATAGTGTTTTTTGTTGAGCACCAGTCAACAGTCAATCCCAATATGCCTCTGCGGTATCTGATATATGCGGCAAGAACTTATGAGAGGAACAGACTGACCGGAGATAAGATAGTCTATTCCACAAGACAGGTTAAGATACCTGTCCCCGAGTTTTATGTGCTGTACAACGGAACGGCAGAACAGGAAGATACGGTTCTGAAATTAAGTGATTCATTTATGTTTGAAACCGAGCCGGTTCCTATGGAGCTTATCGTCAATGTTATCAATATAAACCTTGATTCTTTGCAAAAAAAGCCCGAACTGCTTTCATGCGAGCCGCTTTATGGTTATTCTTATCTGATAGCAAAGGTCAGAGAATATGACGGAGATATCAAAAGAGCAGTAACAGAGTGTGTAAATGAAAATGTTCTGAAAGAATATCTTGAGTACTATGGAAGTGAGGTAATAAATATGATGACGATTGAGTATAACGAAGAAAAAGCAAAAGAATACCTTGTCAGAGAAACAAGTGAAGAAAACTATTCAAAAGGCTTGTTAAGGGGCAAAGCTGAAGGCAGAGCAGAAGGCAGAGCAGAAGGGCAGAAGGCAGAGCAGAAGGCAGGGCAGAAGGCAGGGCAGAAGGCAGGGCAGAAGGCAAAGCAGAAGGCAAAGCAGAAGGCATACTTCTGACATTGATAGGACTTGTGAAGGATGGCATATTGTCACTTGCAGAAGCCGCCAAAAGAGCAGGTATGTCAGAGAATGAATTTGAAATGAGGGCAGGTCTGAGCAGCTGAACGGGCAGTGAACGGTAAAAATATTGTGAGAACTTCTCCGGAAGCTTTGGGGAAGTTCTTTGTCATTACCGCAGTTGGTGAAAAATTAAGTTTTTCAATAACTTTGATCGAGTAACATAAAATATCAGCCGATAAAAAAGTAACGACCGCGGATAATAAATGAATAGTGAATAATGAATAGTGAATAATCTACCGATTATTACCGGATCACTTAAAAGCATAGGTGAGGATCACAAGGTATAAGCCGAGAAAATAGCAGTAACCGCGACTAATAAAGGCAGCAGTGGCGTGCCCGGAGCGGAACGTAGTGAAGCGATCCCCGCGTTACGGGACCGGCGGCAAGCAGGCGCGTTATGGAACCGGCGGCGAGCCGGAGGAAAAAATAAAGGTATTATACATTTTTTTGCGTATAACATTATATAAGGGTAAAATACACAGAGTGTGAACGCCCTGTAAAAGCTTGTATGAGAAAAAGAGTGATGCTCAGTGAATATCAGAGAACAAACCGAAAAACTGGAAAAACTTGTTTTATCAGAATATGCCTGTTTTTCTGCCGAAGCAAAGGGCAGGGGAATACCGGAAGAAAAATGTACCGTGAGGACAGAATTCCAGCGTGACCGTGACAGGATAATACACTGTAAATCATTCCGCAGATTAAAGCATAAGACACAGGTCTTTTTGTCACCTGAAGGAGATCACTACCGTACAAGACTTACACATACGCTTGAGGTATCACAGATAGCAAGGACTATATCAAAAGCCCTGAGACTTAATGAAGATCTTACCGAAGCTATAGCCCTCGGACATGATCTGGGGCATACACCCTTCGGTCATGCAGGAGAGAGAGCGCTGAACTGTCTTGTGCCGGGAGGATTCAGACATTATGAACAAAGTCTGAGAGTCGTTGATAAGCTTGAAAAGGACGGCAGAGGTCTTAATCTTACATATGAAACAAGGAATGGTATAGTGTGTCATACCAAAGGAAAACAGGCGGATACCATTGAAGGCAGAATAGTCAGGATCGCCGACAGAATAGCATATATCAATCATGATATAGATGACGCCGTGAGGGCAGGCGTCCTGTCACAGGATGAACTACCGAAAGAAGTGGGAGAAGTGCTGGGAAGAAGTACTTCCGAGAGGATAAATACTCTTGTGCTTTCTCTGGTGGAAAATTCTCAATGCGGAGAGCTCAGCATGGATGAAGATGTACAGGGCGTATTTGACAGACTGCATAAATATATGTTTGCCGTTGTGTATTCAAATGAATATGCAAAGCATGAGGAAAGAAAAATACCTATGTTTATGGAATTTCTGTACGGCCATTTTATAAAGCATCCCGAAGAAATGCCTGTGGAAAACAGACATACGGTTCAGGCGGAAGGTGTGGAGATCGCCGTATGCGACTACCTTGCGGGTATGACCGACAGGTATGCGACAGACAAATTCAAGGAACTGTTTATACCGAAATCGTTTATCATGCGGAATATATAATAATAAGGGGGTAATGTGTTGGCTATAACCGAAGAATTCAAGCAGGAACTTAAAGCAAGGACTGATATAGCCGATGTCATATCCTCTTATGTACAGCTGAAAAAATCAGGAAGAAACCTTGTGGGGCTTTGCCCTTTTCATAATGAACGATCCCCGTCTTTCAGCGTATCAAGAGAAAACGGCTTTTTCTACTGCTTCGGCTGCGGCGCAGGCGGAGATGTTATAACCTTTATTAAAAAGATAGAAAATCTGGATTATGTTGACGCAGTAAAGCTTTTAGCCGACAGGGCAGGGCTTACTGTTCCCGAGGATGCCGCTTCTGACGGTATGGGGCATCTTAAAACAAGAATATATGAGGCAAACCGTGAAGCCGCAAGATTTTATCACCGTAATCTGTATGCTCCTCAGGGAAGACAGGCTCTCCGGTACCTCAGGGACCGAGGACTGACAGAGAAAACTATTATACATTTCGGGCTGGGATATTCGCCTTCGGACCGATTTGAGCTTGTTAATCACCTGAGTGCAAAGGGCTTTTCAAACAATGAGATGATACAGGCAAATCTTGCAAATCAATCAAAAAAAAATAATCCTTTCGACAGGTTCTCGGACAGGGTCATGTTCCCGATAATTGATCTCAGGGGAAATGTTATAGGCTTCGGCGGACGAATAATGTCGGATATAAAACCAAAATATCTGAATACATCCGATACCCCTGTGTTCAATAAAAGCCGCAATTTATTTGCTCTTAATTTTGCAAAGAATAAGGCCGGGGGACAGCTTATACTTGTGGAAGGCTATATGGATGTTATAGCACTGCATCAGGCAGGCTTTGAAAATGCCGTTGCGACTCTCGGAACGTCGCTGACAGAAGAACAGGCTATGATGATAAAGCGTTACTGCGATGAAGTAGTGATATGCTATGATGCGGATGAAGCAGGGCAGAAGGCTACCCAGAGAGCAATAGGCATACTTCGTCCGACAGGAATAAAAATAAAAATACTGACTGTACCAAACGGGAAAGACCCGGATGAGTTTATCAAATCCCACGGTCAGCAGGGAAGCGCAAGATTCCGTATGCTTCTTGAGAAATCGGGAAATGATACAGAATACAGGATAATGAAGCTGAGGTCGGGATATAATACCGATGTACCCGAGCAAAAGGTGGAATTTGCCACAAAAGCCGCAGAACTTATTGCAACACTTGATAATCCTGTTGAACAGGATGTATACATAGGACGATTGTCGCAGGAGCTGGCAATAGAAAAAACAGCTCTGAAAAGACTTGTGGAGAAAAATAACCGCCGGACTTACAGGGAGCATCAGAAGACCGAACAGCGTCAGGCTCAGGAAAATATGAATGGGGTAAAGGACAGACTCAATAAGGAAAAGCATTTCAATCTTCGCGCGGCAAATGCAGAAGAGGCTATTATTTCTATTATGATCTATGATCCCGATACTGCCATAAAAATTGCAAGAGAGCTTAATGCGGATACTTTTGTAACAGGCTTCAATAAACATATATATGAGATCCTTAAAAGAAGGATAGAACAGGGCAGGGAGATCAGCGCTGAGGATATTTCCGGAGATTTCAGCGATGACGAGATGGGGCGTATATCAGGAATGATGATGTCCCACCCGAGAGAAAAATCTCCCGATTCCGCTGCCCGTGAGTACATAGAGATACTTAAAGAGCAAAGCAGTAAACTGACTCCGGCTCAGGCAGCAGAAGCGGACAATGATACAATTATGGAACAGCTCCGTAAAATGAGGGAAAAAAAGAAATAGCATGACGATCTGTAAATAAACAGGAGGAGCATTATGAGTAATCAACAAACGGAAAAGAAAAGTGTTCTCGGTGATCTTTTAGAGCTTGGTAAAAACAAGGGACAAATCACCAGCAAAGAAATTTTTGACGCAACAGGGGAAATGGATATTGAACCTGATCAGATGGAATCATTCTATAATATGCTTGAGTCCAGCGGCGTGGAAATAGTGGAAACTCTTGATGATATTATTCTTGAAGACCCTGATCTTGATACGCTTTCTGACGATGATGAGGAAGGCGCAGCTATCTCCGATACTGTGGTGAGTACGGATGATCCCGTAAGGATATATCTGAAAGAGATAGGACGTGTGCCCCTTCTGACACCGGAGGAGGAAGCAGAGGTAGCCGAAAAAATACTTGAGGGCGATGAGCAGGCAAGCAAGCGTCTTGTTGAAGCTAACCTGAGACTTGTGGTAAGTATTGCAAAACGCTATCTTGGCAGAGGTATGCAGCTGCTTGACCTTATACAGGAAGGCAATTTAGGTCTTATGAAGGCTGTGGAAAAGTTCGACCATACAAAGGGCTTCAAGTTTTCGACCTATGCAACATGGTGGATACGCCAGGCTATCACAAGAGCAATTGCAGACCAGTCAAGGACAATACGTATACCGGTACACATGGGCGAAACCATAAGCAAGATAAAAAAAGCGTCAATACAGCTGCTTCATGAGTACGGTCATGAACCCAGTATAGAGGAGATCGCCGAATATTTAGGCTCGTCTCCCGATAAAATAAAAGAGGCTATGAGGGCAGCTCAGGAGCCTGTGTCCCTTGAAACACCTATAGGTGAAGAAGAGGACAGCCATCTCGGTGATTTTATCCCTGATGACAGTACACTTACTCCTCAGGAGGCGGCGCTTCAGACAATGCTGAAGGAACAGCTTGACTCTGTTTTGTCAACACTTACTCCGAGAGAGGAAAAGGTCATACGACTGCGTTTCGGACTTGACGACGGGCGTCCGAGAACGCTTGAAGAGGTCGGTGAGGAATTTGATGTTACAAGAGAACGTATACGTCAGATAGAAGCCAAGGCCCTTCGCAAGCTTCGCCATCCCAGCAGGAGCAAAAAGCTTAAATAGGAGCATGATGAATGAAAAAGGAAAGATTAGATATTGAACAAACAGCGGCATCGCTGAGCGCAAAAGCATTGTCAAACGGAGATATGCTTGATCTTGAAGAAGTAGCTCTGCTTGCGCGGAAATATGAAGCAGATGATGAGATAATAAAGGAGCTTCTTCATCTGCTGAGGGAAGAACGTATAGACTTTTATTGTAATTTAGAACTGAACAGGGACAGCATAAAAGAGCTTTTGAAAAAGGTAAGGGCGTCTTCTGAGGATGAGAGAAATGCTCTGAGCGGCAGAGAGGATCCCGCTGCGCTGTACCTGAAAGAAACTGCTCAGCTTGAAAGAAACGACAGCGCAAGGGAGCAGGAGCTTCTGTATGAGATATGCCTGGGAAATGAGGATGCTGCCGGTGAACTGATAGAGGGCAGCCTTTATATTCCGATATGGGCAGCCGAAAAATATACAGGCCGCGGAGTTCTGTTTCTTGATCTTGTTCAGGAAGGCAATCTTGTTATTATGACAGTCACGGAAGGTCTGAATGAAAATGATACAGAAATGAGCTTTTCTGCGTACTGCGCCTGGAAAATATGCAGTATGATGGAGAAAATCACGGAAGATAGTGAGCCTGATGTTAAAATACCGTTTACGGCGGCGGAAGACCTTGCAAAAGCTGCGGGAGTGTATAAAAAGCTTTCTGCAAAAGGAGAAAAGCCGACGGTATCAGATGTGGCAAAGGAAACAGGACTCAGCGAGGAAAGAGTGAATGAGCTTCTGAGCTTTGTCAGGGAGAATATGCCCGAAGAAAAAGCTGATGATGATAAGCCAAAGGAAAAGGACGAAACGGAAGAAGCTCTTTCACAGCAGGTCAGGGAAATGCTTGAATCCCTTTCGCCGCTTGAAGCAGAGGTTATCGGGCTGAAATTCGGACTTTCGGGAAATAAACCGATGGAGCTTCCGGAAATAGCTGAAAAGCTTTCTGTAAGTGAAGAAGAAGCGGCAAAGCTGGAACAGGATGCAATGAAGCGTCTTGGAAGATGACCGCAGCAGTATAAAATGATCTGAAGATCGGGAAACGCTGTTTAGTCATAAATCGGCGGCGTGGCGCAGCGCAAAGCTTCGCGCAGGATCGCCCGCCGGTTTATTTCAAAGTTGAGAAACGTTTTATTCAGTGTTTCCTTGTTTTTTCAGAGTTATATGAATATTCAGGAGGAATAAATTATGGCAAACGGGGTACAGCCGGAGAAAAAATCGGTATTGAAGGAACTGACAGAGCTTGGAAAATCAAAAGGTCAGCTCAGTAATAAGGAAATACTGGATGCTATAGGAGAAATGGATATTGACGCAGAAGCCATGGAACGTTTCTATGACTCTCTTGAAACAAATGGTATAGAGATCGTTGAAACTCTTGACGATATAATACTTGATGACAGCGAGCTTACTGCGATTTCGGAAGAAGAAGGAATGATGGATGATAACTCCGATATTTCCGACAGCGTATCTATAGATGATCCGGTGAAGATATATCTTAAAGAGATAGGACGCGTACCGCTGCTTACATCGGAGGAGGAAACAGATCTTGCTATACGTATTTCAAACGGAGAGGTAGCAGCAAAGCAGCGTCTTTCCGAAGCAAACCTGAGGCTTGTGGTAAGTATTGCAAAACGGTATCTTGGTCGTGGAATGCAGTTTCTCGATCTGATACAGGAAGGCAATTTAGGTCTTATAAAAGCAGTAGAAAAGTTTGACCATACAAAGGGCTTCAAATTTTCGACCTATGCCACATGGTGGATACGTCAGGCTATTACAAGAGCAATTGCAGACCAGGCAAGAACCATACGTATACCTGTTCATATGGTTGAAACTATCAATAAGGTAAAAAAGGCTTCAAGTCAGCTGCTTCATGTAACGGGACACGAACCCTCTGCCGAGGAAATAGCGGAACTTCTGAAAATGCCTGCCGATAAGGTCAGGGAGATAATGAGGGTATCTCAGGAGCCAGTGTCCCTTGAAACACCTATCGGTGAAGAGGAGGACAGCCACTTGGGAGATTTTATTCCCGATGATGACGCGCCTGCTCCGCAGGACGCAGCTTCAAATACATTGCTCAAGGAACAGCTTTCCGATGTTCTGAACACACTTACTCCGAGAGAGGCAAAGGTTCTCAGGCTCAGGTTCGGACTTGACGACGGCCGCGCAAGAACTCTTGAAGAAGTGGGCGAGGAATTCAATGTTACAAGAGAAAGAATACGCCAGATAGAAGCAAAAGCGCTGCGAAAGCTGAGACATCCCAGCAGAAGTAAGAAGCTCAAGGATTTCCTTGACTGATAGAACATATGAAAAGTTCCGCAAAGACTTATCTCTGCGGAACTTTTTTACGATTCATTATTCATTATTCGCTAAAAAAGCTTTTCTCTCAGTTTTTTGAGTATTTTCTTTTCACGTCTTGATACCTGAACCTGGCTCATGCCCAGCTTTTTTGCGGCAGCGGTCTGAGTCACACGTTTGAAAAAGCGAAGCTCAATAAGCCTGCGATCCTCCGGGGAAAGCTTTTTAAGCTCAGTGTGAAGTGACATTATCTCGATAATTTTACCGTCATGAGACGGAACCGGGATATCACTCTGCACCTCGCCGTCATCATCCGACAGAGTAAGGGAAAGAGGCGGCGCAGCTGCGCCTATTGCTTCTGTGACAGCTTCTTCGGAGCTGTCAAGACACTTCGCAAGTTCGGAAACTGTAGGTTCTCTTCCGTGTTCTCTGACAAAATCATCTCCTGCTTTATTGATTTTCAGGGACAATTCCTTCAGGCTTCTTGACACCTTGACGCTTCCGCCGTCACGGAACATACGTTTTATTTCGCCCATTATCACAGGAACAGCATAAGTAGAAAAACGGTATCCAAGAGCAGGATCGAACTTGTCAACAGCTTTTATCAGCCCAACACATCCTGCCTGATACAGATCGTCATATTCAATGCCCTTGCCTCTGAAACGTACTGCGCAGGCATGGACAAGTCCCAGGTTTTCGTTTACTGCCTTGTCCCGTCCGTTCATCTGGCGTACCTCGGGCTGAGCTTCTTTTTAAGAGTCACGGTAGTGCCCTTGCCTGCGGAGGAACGCACGGAAACATCATCGCAAAAGCTTTGCATTACTGCAAATCCGAGTCCGGCGCGTTCTTCATCTGCGGAAGTTGTATACAGCGGCTCCATTGCCTTATGTACATCCTCTATGCCGCAGCCTCTGTCAGTTATTTTTATTACCACAGTATTATCTCCGGTAAACCTTACACTTAATCTTATTTTCCCTTTGCGTCCCCTGTAGGCGTGCACGACACAATTTGTAACGGCTTCCGAAACAGCTGTTTTGATATCTCCTATTTCGCTTACGGTCGGATCAAGCTGCATTACAAAAGCTGCCGCCGCCGATCTGGCAAATGATTCGTTTTCAGACCTGCTGTCAAATTCCATAGTCATCTCATTGGTCACATTCATTATCTCTTCCGCTCCTCTCCAGCACGTCAAGTCCCGATAGTCCCGATAATTCCATCATTCTTCTCAGTGCGGGAGGTATCTCCGTTACCTTGAGTTTCCCGCCGTAAAGCTGCATTGTCCTGTACCGCCCCATTATCAGTCCGATACCTGAACTGTCCATAAAATTTACTCCCGAAAAATCCATTTTGAGCATTGCCGGATGTTTCTGCTGTATAAGACCGTCGGCAGTTTCTCGTATCTTTCGGGCATTGTGGTGATCTATCTCCCCTGTGACAAACAATGTAAGCTCATTGCCGTTCATCTTGCTCTTCATACATCATTCCTCCCGTCTCCAAATCAAAGCTTTCTTACACCGCCATAGTCATTGTACCACTCCAATCGTAAAAATCATGCCGAAATTTGGATTTATTAGCTCAGGGCTCAGAGCTCAGAGCTCAGAGCATGACGGCTCCGGCTTTCTTCATATTACGAAAGCTTTGCAGCAGCTGAAAAGCTTTGAACTAAGTGCTTTGAGCTTTTAGCTGCGAAGCCGCTTTGGTGGAAGAAAATGTATGAAAAGCTGTAATTTTTGTCTTGTTTGAATGTAAATATAGTGGTATAATGTAATAGCATAAAAATCAAAAAGGAAGTAATGATAATGCCTATTAAAATCAGAAGTGATCTGCCTGCATTTAAAACGCTTGAAGCAGAGAATATTTTCGTAATGACAGATGAACGAGCTATGTCTCAGGATATAAGACCGCTGAAAATACTTATACTCAATCTTATGCCCAATAAAATCGAAACCGAGACTCAGCTTCTCAGACTGCTCGGCAACAGCCCGCTTCAGGTTGATATTGAACTGCTTCAGATGGCAACTCATGTATCTAAAAATAAAAATACTCCCGCCGATCACCTTACTAATTTTTACCAGACTTTTAATGATGTAAAAAATAATCATTACGACGGTATGATAATCACAGGCGCTCCTGTGGAACAGCTGGATTTTGAAAAGGTGGATTACTGGAACGAGCTTTGTGAGATAATGGAATGGTCAAAAAGTAATGTGTACAGTACCTTCCATATTTGCTGGGGCGCACAGGCAGGACTTTACTATCATTACGGTGTGCCAAAGTACGATCTTGACGAAAAGCTTTCGGGTGTTTATGTCCACAGAGTAATGAATACATTTCACCCGCTTATGAGAGGTTTCGATGACAAGATTCTGCTTCCTCATTCACGTTATACCGGAAATCACCGTTCCGATATCCGTGAACATGAAGAGCTTGAAATACTCGCTTCGTCAAATATTGCGGGAGTCGCTGTTGTCGCAAATAAAAACGGCAGACAGTTCTTTATAACAGGTCACGCCGAATATGACCGAAATACTTTAGCAAATGAATATTTCCGTGACAGAAACAAAGGTATTGAACCGCCGCTTCCATACAACTATTTCCCGGGCAACGACCCCAGAGCGCTGCCGAATCTGACATGGAGAAGCTATGCTACTATTCTTTATTCCAACTGGCTCAATTATTATGTATATCAGCAGACCCCTTACGATCTCTCCGATATAAAAGGGTTTGAAGAAACAAAAAAATAAAATGTATATATTATCCCTGAACTGACATAATATTATCAGGTGATTAAAATGGATAATAAAAAAACATCGGGCGAATTGCTCCACCCGAACAATATAGACTTTGCCGTCGCAGAGGATAATTTTGAAACGTCGGAAGAGTATCTTGGATTTGCTTCCAACGGCATGACTAACAATGAAAAAATAGATGAGTTCAATTACTTCGATAATTACCTCGATGAGAGCGCAGATCAATAAAACACTACAGCTGCCTTTGTGCAGCTGTTTTTATTTTGCTGATTATGTTTCAAATAATAATACACCAATATATGTAAAATTTCTATTGTTAAATTTGTACTAATTGCCAAATCCGATTATCAATCATATCATTTTGTCATAATTACCCTTTTATTGATTTGACACTTGTTACAAATAATTTTATAATATAATATATTATTTATTATTCATTATTCACTATTCATTATTCACTAATAAAGGAGGTCTATATGCCGCGTAAAAAGAATTTTTCCGACCGTTCCTATATTCTGGATAAGATATCTAAATACAGGGATAATTCAACCAAAAACGAAAAAGCGATAATGGATGAGCTTCATGAAAAATATGACTCAAAAGATCCTTCTATCCCTCCGCTTTCACAATCAGAAATAGAACATCTGACATATCTTAGGGTACTTGATGAGTATAATACTGCCAAACAAAAACGTACAAGCTACAGAAAATACGGTGCATGGACCATTATCATACTCGGTATCCTGTTTCTTACCCTCATTTTCAGTCTGGAAGCTAAGATCGAATTTCTTGTATTGTGGGTAGCCTCTATCTTCTACTGTGTAGCTGTAATGATACGTGCAGAATACAGATATCATATGTTCAAGGAATTTCTCGGTATAGCAGATGAATTCGATTACTATGAAATTCAGGAAGACGATGATGAAAATGAGAATGAGGAAGATGTTGTCATGGTCGTTCTTCCGGTTGATAATAATAAGAACGCCGCAGAAGCTTCTCCCGCCCGGAAACAGCAGGACGCTGCCGCAGAAGCTTCTCCCGCCCGGAAACAGCAGGATACTGCCGCAGAAGCTTCTCCCGCCCGGAAACAGCAGGATACTGCCGGGGCTTCTTCCGAGGGGAAAGCATCTGTACAAAAAACAGATGTCAGCATAACAACGGAACAAAAAACACCCGAAAAGATACAGCCGGGCACAGGCTCCGGATACAAGCCAAAGCATTACAGAAAAGGGGGAAAATAAATAATGAAAAAAATATTCAGAATATTTCTGAATGATCTGCGCAGCGTCGCAAAGAATCTCATAGTATTTATCGTGATCATAGGAATATGTATATTGCCTGCGCTTTATGCCTGGTTCAATATAGCGGCTAACTGGGATCCCTATTCAAGTACGGACGGTCTGAGCTTTGCAGTATGCTCTATGGACAAAGGCTACAAGTTCAAATCCATTTCTATCAATGCAGGAGATCAGATTGTTGATAATCTGAAAAAGAATGATAAAATGGGCTGGACCTTTGTTACCGAGAAGGAAGCAATAAACGGCGTAAAAGACGGTACATACTATGCAGCAGTTATTGTGCCAAAGGATTTCAGCGAATGTCTGCTGTCCCTTACCACAGGAAAATTTGAACAGGCCAAGCTGCAATACTATGTAAACGAAAAGAAAAACGCAATTGCTCCGAAAATAACGGACAAGGGAATACAGACTATTGAAGAAACAGTCAACTCCACCTATGTCAGCACTATAACAAAGATGATCGCCACAACACTTAATCTTTCTACCGAATCCCTTGACAAGACAAAGGATAAAGCTACCGATACACTTATCGGAAGCCTTGACAAAGCAAAAGAAGAACTCGGAAATGTTAAAAAAAGGCTTGATACCTATGTTACGACCCTGGATACTCTCGGAGAAAACATAGACGAGAAAAAAGAGCAGGTAGTCCCTGATATTCAGAAAAGAATAACCGATACTCAGAATTCTGTAGCAAACGCAAAAAATTCCATTGCCGCAGGTCAGAGTGCTGCGCTTCAGGTAACGGATTCTATAGAAACATCAATTATTTCCGCACAGAACATTTCTAACGATATAGTTTCCCGTGTTGACTCGGCTTTTGATAAAGCAGGTTCCGACAGCAAGGCAGCAGCGGCTAAATTCAGAGATATTACAAATGTCAACGACAGGGTTATAACAGTATATAACCGTATTATAAGTGTGTTTACCACAATACAGGATACGCTTGATATAGATTGCTCGGATGTTATCGGAAGGCTGAATTCGGCTGTTGAACGTCAGAACAGTATTAAAGAATACGTAAACAGGATCGCTGATACTCTTGAGAAGGGCGAAAAAGTCTCGGAAGATGTAAAAAGCAAGCTTGACGAGCTTGTACAAAATTCTTCAGGCGATTCATCCTCTGTAAGCACAGCCTTTGCCAATATCAAGGGCAGGATAAATCAGGCTGTGGCACGTTCCTATCAGTCTCTTGACAAGGTTACGGTTATGCTTACGAATCTTAATGAAAAGGTTCCCGAACTGAACGACTCCTTCGATAAAGCAAACGAATCTGTTGACAAAGTAAAGGATAAGATAAAAACTCTGAAAAAATCCATATCCAACGCAGAGAAAAAGCTTGAACGCTATTCAACGCTTATTGATCTTGCCATGAACAACACCTCTATTGAGAGTCTAATAGAACCTGTTACCAAAAACCCCGAAGCTCTCGGTGAATTTGTGGCAAGCCCTGTTACAATAAAGGAGCACCACGAATATCCGCTTGACAACTATGGTTCGGGTATGACTCCGTTCTATTCCACTCTTGCTCTCTGGGTAGGAGGTATCGTACTTGTAGCTGTTATGAAGACCGATATGACCAAGCATGAGCTGAGAAAGCTTGATAATCCCAACAATACCCAGCAGTATTTCGGAAGATATTTTATATACTTACTTATCGGTCAGATACAGGCATGGATAATTGCCCTGGGGGATCTCTTCTTCCTCAAGGTACAATGTGACGACCCCGGTTTGTTTATACTCGGCGCACTGGTTTCAAGCTTTGTTTATACTCTGATAATCTATTCGCTGACTATCACATTCAGCGTTATCGGAAAGGCTCTTGCGGTTATTATTCTCGTTATCCAGATAGCAGGCGCCGGCGGTACTTTCCCGATAGAAGTGCTTCCCGCTCCATTCCAGTCTGTAGCTCCGTATCTGCCCTTCAAGTACAGTGTAAATCTTCTCCGTGAAGCTGTGGCAGGAGTAAATGCAGCTGCTTACCGCTATAATCTGCTTATGCTGCTTGCGTTTGTGCCCTTCGCGCTTGTTCTCGGCATTATCCTGAGAAAGCCCTGTATCAAAGTCATTTCCTTCTTCAACAACAGAGTTGAACAAAGTGACATAATAGTCTGAGCTAAGAGCTCAGAGCTGTGGCGGCTCAGTTTTTTTCGGCTGAAGATATTTTACTTGCCGCTGCAAGTTTCGTCAAAGTTATCCATCGGCTTTGCAGCTAAAAGCTCGAAGCAATGGGGATAGTTTTTAGATTATAGGTTAAATTAAAAAGATGACTTGCTGTAAAAGGCAGAGTCATCTTTTTTTATATGAGTAATAAAAAAATTAAAAGCAACATATAGATTGATAGACCGAAAACAGATATTATAATTTTGAAAGGCATATACATCAGGCTGATATATCGTAAGACGGCATGATTATGTCATTATGTTCAGTAATAATTACGCATTGACAAAGTCTGATGTTTGTCCGGAGCGGGGGAAAGAGAATGGAATATATACCTGAAAAAACAAACGTGAATATCCGTGAAAAGATCTTTGAGGGCGCAAGTGAACAGCCTGTAGACCTTGAAATGTGTCTGCCGGATTACTGTCCTGATGTTGAGCGGATACTGAAATGCCGTATTTGTCCTTCGGTTACATCAAAAAGCCTGACAGGGGGCAGTCTTGATGTCGAAGGAACGGTAACTGTTCATTTATATTACCTTGACAGTAAAAAGAAGGCAGTGCGGTATTGTGAACACGGAGTTCCGTTTTCTTGTACATTCAATGTCAAAAACGCAGATGATGATTGTGTCTGCAGTATAAAGCTCAGAAGCGAGTACCTGAAATGCCGCGCTGTAAGTCCGAGAAAGCTTGATATACACGGAGCATTTTCGGTCATAGCGGCAGTTTACAAAAGCTCGCCCACATCATATGTTACATCCATCGGAAGCGGTGACAGTCCGGACAGCAGACATCAGTGGCAGGGCAGCAGATCGGATCCTTTTTCGGGCGGCGAAAATACATCGCCACAGAGAAACAGCAAAGCCGAATGTATACAGCAAAGACTCCATACCGAGAAGGTCAGTGATCTTAAAGGCTGTGCAGGACAGCAGTTTTCCGTTAGTGAGGTTCTTGATATCGGCAGCGGAAAGGGGACTCCCGAAACTATACTCAGAAGTGAGCTTCATGTTCTGACTGATGATTGCAGGGCGATAGAAGATAAGCTTATGCTTAAAGGCGAGGTCATACTGAAGATACTTTATATCACTGATATTGAAAGCGGAAGTCAGGACACAATGACATTCAGCGTTCCCCTCAGCCAGATAATAGATGTTCAGGGAATAAACGAAAATACCGTAAATGATGTTCGGGTAGATGTGATGAGCTATGAAGTATCTCTGCGCTCTGAATTTGACGAGGGCAGTACGCTTGTTACTCTTGACGCAAGGCTTTCGGCCTCTGTGTTTGCATATGAACAGAAAGAGCTTACCGTAATAGATGACGCCTACTCCACTCTCTATGATATCGAGCCTGTCTGCAAAGCAGAAAGCTTTTACGATCTTTCCGATGTTTTCCGCATGACAAACAGTGTTGTCAGTACCATCAGCGCACAGGATAACGGCATATCAAAAGTAATAGATATATGGTGCGATTCCCTCAGTTCAATTTCTGACGGACTGAATGTCAAAGGAAAGATGAACTGCTGTATGCTTGCCCTGGACAGGGACGGTCAGCCCTTCTGCGCTGAAAAATCTGTTGATATCACCTTTTCTCCCGAATCCGGGGATACAGTATCTGCCGACAGAGCTTCACGGAAAAGGTTCAATGTTGACCATAGTATAACCGTACCGAATATCAGTTTCAGAATAACCGATGATACGAGTGTAGAAATAAAAGCAGAAGTAAGACTATATGCCTGTGTGTATTCCTCATCCTCATGCAAATGTATCATCGATATAACCGCTGACGAAAATAAGCCCAGAGAAAGAGATACAACAGCGGCTATGACTATTTACTATGCCGACAGCGGAGAGCAGCTTTGGGATATCGCGAGAAAATACTGCACATCGGTTGAATGTCTCCGGGAAGAAAACGATCTCCCCGACGACACCCTCGAATACGGCACAATGATCATGATAGGGTGATTGGCAGTAAGCAGTTAGCTCAAAGCTCAAAGCTTGGCGGCTCATGGTTTCTTTCGTTAAAGGGATGTTTTTAACGGCGCTGACACTATGAGAGAGTAAGTGAGCATATTGAAAAAAGCATATGCTGCTCCTAAACCATGAAAACGTGGAGAAAACTTGAGCAGTCATGCTTTGAGCTAACAGCCTTCAGCTGCGAAGCTTTTGAAATTATCAGGTTCATTTACGATCAATAATTATTAATTAAATTACGCGGAGAGTGGATATATGGAAAAAATGAATATTTACAGTGATATAGCAAGACGGACGGGAGGTGATATATACCTTGGAATAGTAGGACCGGTAAGAACTGGAAAGTCTACATTTATAAAGAAATTCATGGATACGCTTGTTATCCCGAATATTGAGGATAAAGCAAGACGTGACCGTGCAACAGATGAACTTCCCCAGTCAGCCGCAGGCAGGACTATAATGACGACAGAACCAAAATTTATTCCCGAAGATGCGGTAGAAGTCAGCCTTGACGGTGTATCGGGATTTCGTGTAAGGATGATAGACTGTGTAGGGTATATTGTGCCCAGCGCTATAGGATATATAGAAGACGAATCCCCGAGAATGGTAAAAACGCCTTGGTTTGATGAAGCTATACCATTCAACATGGCTGCCGAACTGGGGACGCAGAAGGTAATAACGGAACATTCAACTATAGGGCTTGTAATAACAACAGACGGTACAATAAGCGATATACCGAGAGAGGAATACGAAGAAGCGGAAGAACGTGTTATAAGAGAACTGAAAGAAATAGACAAGCCCTTTGTTGTTCTTATGAATTCCGCAGAACCACAGTCGGAATCTGCTCAGAATACAGCAAAGCAGATGTCGGAAAAATACGGTGTTCCCGTAATGTCCGTCAGCTGTATGGATATAGATGAAGCCCAGATAAAGAAAATACTTGCAAGGATACTTTTTGAGTTTCCCGTCAGAGAGATACGTATAGATATGCCAAAGTGGGTATCGTCTCTTGAAAGGGATCACCGAATAAGAAGTACTGTATTCGGCAGTATAAAAGAAGCTGCCAAAGATGCAAAAAAAATAAAAGAGGTTGCCGATATTGCCGACAGAGTAAAGGAATGTGAATTTGTTCTGGATGCCGAAACGACAGGGGTTGATCTTGGCGGGGGCAGGGCAAGAATGAAGATAGAGATTGATCCGTCACTATTCTATAATGTTCTCAGCGAAAAGACAGGCATGGATATAGCGGATGAAGTCGGATTGCTTGAGATACTGACAGAGCTTTCAGAAATGAAAAAGGATTATCAGCGTGTCATAGAAGCCTACAGCGATGTGGACGAAACAGGCTATGGCATAGTAATGCCGGATATAGATGAGCTTATGCTTGAAGAGCCCGAGATCATTAAGCAAAGCGGAAGATACGGTATACGCCTGAGAGCAAAAGCGCCGTCTGTTCACATGATGAAAACTACCATACAGACAGAGATAACACCTATAGTCGGCTCGGAACAGCAGTCTGAGGAGCTTATAGCATATCTGATGAAAGAATTTGAGGAAGACCCTGCAAAAATCTGGGAGTCAAATATTTTCGGCAAATCTCTCCATGAGCTTGTAAATGAGGGTCTTCACAATAAACTGTACAGAATGCCCTCCGACGCTCGCAGCAAAGTCAGGGAAACCGTTGAAAGAATTATCAACGACGGCTGCAACGGTCTCATTTGTATTATTTTATAGCTCAGAGCGGCTTCGCAGCAATTAGCTTATAGCTCAAAGTTCAAAGCTGTGGCGGATCATACTTTAATATTCTGTCGTTGTTTTATTTACTAACTATAGTTCTTTGAAAAAATCCCTCGGCCCGCTCGGGATGACAAACACTTTGTCATTTCGTGGAGCATAACGACGGGGGATTTTTCACCAAAAATTATTGCCTGATTTTGTCAATTTAGAGCATATAAGGGAAATTTTGAAAGCTGATTGTAACGTTTTTTGAAGTATGTTATAATACTTTTGTAAAGAAAAAAAGCTCAGAGCTAAGGGCTCAGAGCTCAGAGCTGTGGCAGATCATGCTTTTTTCGCTTAAAGATACTTTACTCGCCGATGATAATGCCTGATACGCAGTCAGTGAAACATGAGTGGCGAGTTCAGATCGGAACGTAGTGAAGCAAACTCCGCGTTTATGGTTCGGCGTCACGCCGGAGAAAAGAAGTTATAAGAGATAAGAGGTTTGTTGTATGGGAAAAAGAGAGAATTTGAGAAATGTTGCAATAATAGCGCACGTTGACCATGGAAAGACAACGCTTGTAGATCAGCTGCTGCTTCAGAGCGGTATTTTCCGTCAGAATGAAGCGGTTGCAGAGAGAGTCATGGACTCTAACGATCTCGAAAGGGAAAGGGGAATAACTATCCTTTCCAAGAACACGGCGGTAATGTACAACGATACAAAGATCAATATAGTAGACACTCCCGGTCATGCGGATTTCGGCGGAGAGGTTGAACGTATCCTTATGATGGTAGACGGAGTTCTGCTGCTCGTTGATGCATTTGAAGGCTGTATGCCTCAGACAAGATTCGTACTCAAAAAAGCGCTGGGGCTCGGAAAGAAACCGCTTGTTGTTGTCAATAAGATCGACCGTCCCGGCGCAAGACCTGAGGAAGTTGTCGATGAAGTACTGGATCTTTTCATAGAGCTTGGCGCAGATGACGATCAGCTTGAATTTCCCGTTGTATATGCTTCGGGACGTGACGGCTATGCTACACTTGATCCCCATGAGCCGGGTACAGATATGAAACCTCTTTTTGAAAAAATACTTGAAGAGATCCCTGCACCCGAGGGTGATACGGAAGGACCGCTTCAGCTTCTTTTCTCCAATATAGATTATGACGATTATGTAGGACGTATAGGCATAGGACGTGTTGAAAGAGGCAGCTGCAAAGCAGGTCAGAATGTTATCCTCTGCCATAATGACGGTACCTGCAAGAATGCAAAAATAACAAAGCTTTATCAATTCGAGGGTCTTAAAAGAGTAGACGCCCAGAGTGCCGAACTCGGCGATATCGTAGCAGTATCGGGTATAACCGACCTCAATATCGGTGAAACTGCCTGTGATGTCGAACACCCCGAGCCGCTGCCCTTCGTCAAGATTGACGAACCTACAGTGTCAATGCTATTTATGGTCAATAACAGCCCCTTCGCAGGCAAGGAAGGCAAGTATGTTACTTCGCGCAATATCCGTGACAGACTTTTCAAAGAAGTGGAAACAAACGTTGCCATGAGAGTTGAGGAAACTGATTCGGCAGATACCTTCAAGGTATCGGGACGAGGCGAGCTTCACCTTTCTATTCTCATCGAAACAATGCGCCGCCAGAACTATGAATTCCAAGTATCCCGTCCTAAGGTCATTCTCAAGGAAATTGACGGCGTTCAGATGGAACCGATGGAAATGCTTATAGTTGAAGTTCCCGAAAATTATGTTGGCGCAGTAATGGAAAAATTAGGTTCACGTAAGGCTGAGCTTGTAAATATGATACCCAAGGATTCGGGTACTACACAGATCGAATTCCGCATACCTGCAAGAGGTCTTATGGGCTACCGTCCCGAGTTTCTTACCGATACAAACGGCAACGGTATCATGAACAGTATCTTTGACGGCTATGAACCGTATAAGGGCGATATTGAGACACGTTCACAGGGAAGTCTTATTGCTCATGAAACAGGTACAGCTACAGGATACGGTCTGTTTGCCGCACAGGACAGGGGAAGGCTTTTCATCGGCCCCGGTGTTGAAGTATATGAAGGCATGATAGTCGGTTCAAACCCCAAGAATGAGGATATGACTGTCAATGTATGTAAGAAGAAGCATATCACCAATACCCGTGCATCAGGCTCTGATGAAGCCCTGAAGCTTACACCGCCTACCGTTCTCAGTCTTGAGCAGTCACTTGAATTCATAGCTGACGATGAGCTTGTGGAGGTAACTCCAAAGTCGGTACGCATGAGAAAAACTATACTTAACAAGGAACAGAGAATGAAGGCGCAGAGCAAAGGCGGTTGATGATGAACTTCGTGATTTTTGACCTGGAATGGAACGGATGCTTTTCAAAAAAGCTTAACACCCACATAAACGAGATAATTGAATTCGGTGCTGTCAAGCTTAATGAAAAGCTTGAGATCATAGGCAAATTCAATTGTCTTGTACGCCCCTTCTTTTCAACACGGCTCAGCAATTCCGTAAAGGAGCTTACTATGCTGACCTTTGAAGAAATAAAAAAGGGAGTGCCGTTTGACTACGGATACAGCAAGTTCAGGAAATTTGCCGACGGATGTGTTCTGATGTCATGGAGTACCTCTGATATAGAAGTACTGGTGTCAAACCTGAAAATCTACAAAAAACTTGAAGTAATACCCTTTATGAAAAAATATGCCGATCTGCAGCAGTATTGTCATGATATGCTGGGACTCAGCGGCAGCAATGCCCTTGGTCTTCAGGCTGCGGCAGATATGCTTTCCATTGATACAGAAGAAATACCTCATCACCGCGCGCTGGGGGACAGTATGATAACAGCTCTTTGTCTGAAAAAGCTTTATCACTGCGCTGCGCTGCGCAGCTATATTCAGGATGCTCTCCATATAGATTTTTATGACCGTATTTTCTTCCACAGCTATACAATTGAAGAAGATGACGGCAGCCTTGATTTCGCCGGCGTATTTTTCAACTGTCCCGAATGTGGTGCAAGATGCTCAAACAGCCGTCCCTTTATTGCCAAACTCAAGGGCTTCGCTTCAGAATTTGTCTGCACCGAATGCGGTTATAAGTTTACCGGCCGTCTTTCCTTCAAACGAAAATATGACAGCACCGTTTTGTCAAAAAAAGTTATCAGACATATGGTTTAGCTGCTTCACAGATAATGAATAGTGAATAATGAATAATGAATATCATCTTGAGCAAAGGTTCTTTTAAACCAACTAAATTTCTTCAGTAAATGGGAAATAGAAAAAGGAAGTTTGAGTCGTCATGCTCTGAGCTTATTGCTTTGAGCTTATTGCTTTAAGTAAAGTGCCGAGATAAAACAGAGTTCTGAGAAAATCGCCTGTAAGGTAATTGTGCTTTATAGGCGATTTTTGCTGTAAAGGCGGAAAATAACGGCGAAATGCACTAAAAAGTCTGAATATTTTTGTGTATAGTTTGGTTACAAAAATGAGCAAAATTTGTTTATTTTAAATCATAAAAATGCTATAATATTAGGGTAAATTCAGCTATGTCTGCGACAAGAAGGATGAAAGCACGGAACTGTGTAGGTCCCTGCGTTTGTGTTTTGTGGGGCAGACAAAATTCAAGGCTGAAAATATAGCAAAGGAGAATTGTTATGAAAGCAAAAAAACTTTCAAAACGCATCATAGCTGTTGTGCTGACAATGATGTTGGTTGTTGGATGTTTCGTTGTACCCACAGCTTTTGTAGGCGCAGCCGGCGAAACAATCGTCAATATCCATTACCTCAGAGATGACGGCGCTTACGATGACTGGGATGTCTGGGCATGGGCAGACGGTCTTGACGGCGCAGGCTACAGCTTCACAGACGGCGGTGATGCAAACGGTGCGGTGGCTACAGTCACTCTCACCGAATCAACTCCCAGAATGGGCTTTATCGTAAGAAAACCCGACTGGAGTGCGAAAGATCCTGACGGCGACCGTTATGTAGATCTTTCATCCGTAATAAGCGGTACAGTTGATGTTTACTGTGTATCAGGCTCAGGACTTGATGATTTCACAGTTGATTATTCAAACGCTGTACAGGGTCTTAAACTCAAGACTGCAGAAGCTACTTCTCATACAGAGATAGCTTTCACCTTCACAATGGATCCCGGTGACAGAACTATCACCAACGAGGATTTCACAATCGTATCCGCAGGCGGACAGGAAATTGTAATTTCTGCTGTACTGGTTAACGGCGCAGAGGGTGTTATCAGACTCGCTGACGGTGAATATCTTGACTACCTCAAGGATTACACAATTACTTTCGGCGATGCTTCCATGAAGATAACACTTCCCGATTATTTCTCATCAGAGGAATTCGAGTCACAGTACACCTATGACGGCGACGATCTCGGCGTTACCTTCACAACAGTCGGCAAGACTAATTTCCGTGTATGGGCTCCTACTGCTGAAAAGGTAGAGCTTAACATCTATGCAAAAGGCGACGGCGGTTCGGCAGAGCAGGTCATAGAAATGTCACCTGATGTAAAAGGAACATGGGTAGCTGTAGGCGGTACAGGTCTTGAAGGCAAGTACTACACCTACACAGCTTACTTTGACGGTAAAGTAAATGCCGATATCGTTGACCCCTATGCAAGAACAGTAGGTGTAAACGGTAAAAGAGGTATGATCCTCAATCTTGATGTAACTGATCCCGAAGGCTGGGACAGCGATGCAAGACATACTTATGAGAACCCGGCAGATATGTCTATCTATGAGCTTCACATCCGTGACTTCTCATCTGATCCTGATGCTCAGTTCGTGAATCCCGGCAAATATGCTGCTTTCACCGAGACAGGTGTTACAACCCTCAATGGCGCAAAGGCAGGTATAGATTACCTCAAGGATCTCGGCATAACATCAGTTCATATCCTTCCTTCCTACGATTACGGCTCAGTTGATGAAACTAAGCTTGATAAGGCTCAGTACAACTGGGGTTATGATCCCGTAAACTACAACTCACCCGAAGGCTCTTACTCAACAGACCCCTATCAGGGCGAAATAAGAGTACTTGAGTACAAGCAGATGGTAAAGGCACTTCATGACGCAGGTATCGGCGTTATCATGGACGTTGTTTACAACCACACCTATAACACAAACTACTGCTTCAACCAGTTGGTTCCCGGCTACTTCTACAGACCCGGTCAGAATACATCAGGCTGCGGCAATGATGTAGCTTCCGAGCGTTCAATGGTAAGCAAATTCATCGTTGATTCAGTTAAATACTGGGCTGACGAGTATCACCTGGACGGTTTCCGCTTTGACCTTATGGGTATTCTTGATGTCAACACAATGAACAATGTTCGCGCAGCTTGTGATGAGCTTGACAAGAATATCTTCATCTACGGCGAAGGCTGGAACATGGGCAGCAAGCCCACAAAGGATGTCAAGATGGCTAACTACACAAATTCAGCTCTTACTCCCAGAATAGCATACTTCTCCGACACAATCCGTGACGGTATCAGAGGTAACGTATTCGAGGATACAGAAAAGGGTTATGTAGGCGGCGGCGAGACAGCTCCTAAGATCAGAGACGGTGTAGCATATACATCAAGCTGGGCACAGTCACCTGTTGAAGTTATCAACTATGACTCCTGCCATGATAATCACACTATCTGGGACAGACTCCAGAACACTAACCCCGAGAATACAGAAGAAGAAAGAATCAGCATGAACAAGCTTTCTGCTGCTATCATCTTCACATCACAGGGTGTTCCGTTCATGATGAGCGGTGAGGAATTCCTCAGAACAAAGGTAAAGGCTGACGGCACACTGGATCATAACTCCTATGCTTCTCCCGACAGCGTTAACTCTCTCTATTACGACAGAGCAGTTGAGTACAGCAATGTTTATGAATACTACAAGGGTCTTATCGCTATGAGAAAGGCACTTCCGCAGTTCAGACTTGCTACTCCCGATTCTGTAAACGAGAAACTTACATGGGCCTATGCAAGCAAGGGTTCACTGGGCTATTTCCTCGGTGACGATACAATCGTTCTCTACAACCCCAACGGCGACTGGGATGTAGAGCTTCCCGAAGGACAGTGGGCAGTTCTTGCTAATGCTGACAAGGCAGGCACAAAGGTTCTTGACACAGTAGAAGGCACAATTACAGTTCCTGCTATTTCTGCAATGGTTCTCGTTAAGGGTTATGTAGAGCCTGTAGATCCTACACCTGTAGATCCTCAGCCCGGCGATCCTGAGAACGACAAGACATATTTCAACAATGTTCTTCCCGGAGTAAATGCTGTTTATGACGAATGGCTTGAGAATTCTTATCTCACAGTACAGGAAGTTGATCCTAAGACAGTAAAGGTTTCCGATGATAAGGAAGTAGCTAAGGCTTACCACTTCAGCATGACTGTAGGCGGCGAGACCTTCAATCTTACAGACAAGCCTCTCCATATGTCCATTGCAAATACAGACAAGGACCTCAAGGTTGTTTCTGTTGGCAAGGACGGCAAGGTAACAGAGCTTGGCTTCACCTATGCAGACGGCGCTTATAAGTTCGATGTTAAAACATTTGACGCTGACTATGCGCTTGTTAAGGCTAAGACTGTTACACAGACAAGTCAGACAAGCACAACAACTACAACAGGCCCTACAACAACAACTGTAACAGATACAGTACAGACAGGCGACAGCACATCTATACTTGCAGTTATTCTTATTGGTGTTCTTTCAGTTGCAGCTATGTTTGCATTTGTTACTTACAAAAGAAAAAAGGAAACAGAGATCTGATTAATGATTTTCTGATATAGCTTTTCTGCCGATACCGCGCTTTAACTTGCGGTATCGGCAGTTTTTATGACTTGAATTAGGAATTAGGAGGTAGGAGTTGGGAATTTTGGAATTTGGGGTTGGGGGTGTCATCCCGAGTATCTCTCGTGTCATTCCAAGAGTAAGCGGGGATCTTTACCACAAAATAAGCGGCTTCGCCGGATGCCGTTGAAAGAGGCGCCGTCTTGCCTGTAATGAAAAATGTGTAGTGTTTTGACGAGGTGAGCAAAGATATTATTCGTTAACGTGATTTGAATAGCCTGACATCATGAGAAAATGCAGCAATAATAAATACCCCCACTGTGTCTGAAATGACATCGGTGGGGGTAAAATATATTTAATAAAATTCTGCGTGATTTAGAAAGCGGGATTATTCGCAGAACAACAGCTGTCGGATAAGATCAGCAATAGCGAAATAAACCTCTGACCGTGAAAGCTTTGAACTTTGAGCTAAATGCTTAAAGCTATTCAACCCATCTGCTTTTCGATGGAAGCAAGTTTGACGCTGATGCAGAATATTTCCATAGCGATCTGTAATTCCTCAACAGGAGGATAGGAAGGAGCAATACGGATATTACTGTCCTTGGGATCGTTGCCATAGGGGAAGGTAGCGCCTGCATTGGTAAGAACAACACCTGCTTCCTTGCAGAGAGCAACAACCTTCTTTGCGCAGCCTTCTTCAACGTCTACGCTTACAAAATAGCCGCCGTTGGGTTTACACCAGGATGCAACATCAAGACCTGAAAGCTCCTTGTCGAGCATTTCAGTAACGATCTTAAAACGAGGCTCAAGAACGGCTCTGTGTTTTTTCATGTGAGCCATAACGCCGTCAAGGTCCTTGAAGAAAAGAACATGACGAAGCATATTTATCTTATCAAAGCCGATAGTAGTGTAAGTATAACGGTCGTTGATGAGTTTAAGATTGCTTTTGCTTGCAGCCACAGCAGCAACACCGGAACCCGGGAAGGTGATCTTAGAGGTAGAGCAGAACTCGAATACCATATCTTCCTTGCCGGTCTTTTTGAGCTCGTCAAAGATATTGAGAAGCTTATCGGGAGTATCTGTTATATCATGAATGATATAAGCATTGTCCCACATTATTCTGAAATCGTTTGCAGCAGGCTCAAGATTTGCAAAACGTCTTACTGTTTCGTCGGAATATGTTATTCCCTGAGGATTTGAATACTTAGGAACACACCAGATACCCTTGATCGCAGAATCCTCTTTAACAAGCTTTTCTACAACATCCATATCGGGACCTGTGGGAGTCATGGGAACGGGTATCATTTCGATTCCGAAATATTCTGTTATGCCGAAATGTCTGTCGTATCCGGGGGAGGGACAGAGGAATTTGAGCTTGCCCTGCTTATTCCAGGGCTTTCCGCCTGCACCCTGACGCATAAGACAAGCCATTGTATCAAACATAAGATTCAGGCTTGAGTTGCCGCCTACAAACACGTTTTCGGGGTCAACGTCAAGTATTGACGCAAAAAGTCTTCTTGCTTCTATTATTCCGTAAAGGTTGCCGTAGTTTCTGATATCCGGGCAATCTTCGGTTGTAAAATTTGTTTCGGGTGTCACCACTCCGAACATACCGTTTGACAGTGATATCTGCTCCGAACCGGGCTTTCCTCTCGCCATATTAAGCGACAGACCCCTTGCTTTATACGCAGCATATGCCTCGCTGAGCTTTTTATACTCTTCGGAAAGCTGTGCTTTTTCCATAGTAGCATAAGTTGACATGAAAATTCCCCCTGTAAAAAATGTCAATATTCTTTGAAATACCTATATAATTTTAATATATCGACACTAAAAATGCAAGATGAATTTTGCTTTCTTGCAAAATTCATGGAACTATCAAAAAATATCTATTGACGGTATTATATTTTGTATACTATGCCGGTTTAGTGGGCTCAGAGCAGCTAACTATCATACTATCTTGTTCTACCGTTAATTTATTGAACATATATTTTTATGAAATGTTCCTTTACTTCATGTTTAAGGATGACTTTGACGAATATGCAAATCATCATCAGCTTCCCTTCAAGGGTAATAAGGTCAATTTAAGGATATTACATAATTGATAAAGTTTCGCAGGGGCCTTTTCAAAGAAGTGACGCCCCAAGAGCCCGTAGGGCGATTGGCTGGCGGAAGTTATGCGTAGTGAAACGAAGCTGAGCCTTTGGTCGCTGCGTTAGCAGCGAAACAAGCCTCCACAAATTCTTAGATTGACAGTACTGCCAACAAAGGGAAGCCAATGTTAGCATACTCTATTTTTCAAAGTTGTCCAAAATATAGGGTACACTTCAACTTTTCGAGTTCAAAAAATGGAATTTTGGTGTACAAGTAGAGAAGGGGGGAACGTGTAGGGGAAGAGTCAGGGCAGTCGGGCAAATGTATAACAGGGGCAGGATGGAAAGGAGAGTTAATATGAACAGGAAAATTGCTTTTATACTGAGTATTATGACTGTTGTAATGCTGTCGTCGTGCAGGGCGGTATCTCCCGATACACCGTCACAGGAGCTTTCTGCACACCGCTGGGAAGCTGTAAAAATAAGCGGTACGTTAAGCTTTGATGATGCAAGAATGGTGTTCAGAGCCTCTGACGGAGAAAGGAAAATAACTCTTGACGGTGAATATTATGCAGATGATGAAAAGCTGACTTTAGTAACAAATGACTGTAATACCATAGTATTCAGGTATGCGCTGAAAGGGGATACGCTTTATCTGACCTACGGCGGAAAAACTATGGAGCTTAAAAAGGCATGAAAAAAGAGCAGGACCTCGCTTTGAAGTCCTGCTCTCGTCAGCAATGAATTTTATGTTTTTCAGTCTGCGTCAGTCTCGTCTGTTTCAGTCTCGTCATCGCCCTGAGCAGCTGAGGTTTCCTCTGATTCATCTGTTTCCGGTTCAGCATCAACCTCTGTTTCAGCTTCAACCTCAACCTCAGTTTCAGCTGTTTCCTTAGCTTTATCAGCAGACTTTTTTGAAGCCTTTGCTTCGGCTTTTTTAGCTTTCTTTTTATTGGATTTCTTTTCGTCTTTAGCTTCTTTTTCCTTCTTATTTTTTTCTGCTTTTTTCTTGTCGGAATGGTTCTTCCACATTACCCACAGGGGAGCTGCTATACAGATGGATGAGTAACAACCCGATACAAGACCGATCATCATCGGAAGTGCGAAGCTGATAATTGAATCAATGTTATAGATAAGCGATACTACAAGTACTGAGCCGATAGCCGCAAGTGTTGTGATACTTGTGCATATGGTTCTCGGGAAGCACTGGTTTATACTTGCATTGGTCACGTCAGCTGTAGAAGCCTTGGGACCCATCTTTCTGCGGTTTTCTCTGATTCGGTCGTAGATAACTATGGTATCATTTACCGAGTAACCCAGAACCATGAGTACAACTGCAATGAAGTTATCGTTAAGTGACATATTGAATACCGCAAAGGTGAAGTATACTATTATCAGGTCATGTACAAGCGCAACGATAGCCATTACACCTGCGGATATACCGCCTATCTTCTTGAATCGGATACCGATATACGCGATTATAAGTACTGCCGCAAGAATTACTGCCGCAAGGCACTTGAAGAAGAAGTTTGCGCCCTTTGATGCGTCAACTACGGTTGACTGTTCTACTTTAAATGTATTCTTCGGGAAAGCTTTTGTAAGCGCATCGGTAACGGTATCCTGCTCATCTACGCTTATAGCTTTGTTGCCCATGAACTGGAGAGATACAAGGTGACTGTTGCTGTCGCTTGAAGCAAGGTTTTCCGCGAATGTAAAGGTTATAGTATCCTTTGTTGCTTTCTGGGCAACGTCAGATATCTGTTTTTCTTTCAGATTACCGCTGTAGCTGTACTTTATAATAGTACCGCCCGTAAACTGGATATCAACTCTTGTGGGAATAAAGAATATGTTCACTACAAGCGCAGCCAGCATAAGAACAATGGAGATACAGAAATAAATCTTGGAGTTCTTCACGAAATTAATATGGAATTTTTGTCTCATGATTTCTTCTTACCTCCGTACAATCTTTTATTTCTCAGGAATTTAAGTCCCGAAACAGAGCGGAGCATAGTTCTTGATGCCCATACACCCATGATAAAGTTGGAAATAACACCAACAAGGAGAGTATAGCCGAAGGCATAGATAAGACCTGTTGTTGAAACTCCGAACAGAGCTGAGAAGATATTTGCGGGACCGAATACAAGTATAAGTATTACCGCAACGATTATGATAGTGATATTACCGTCGATGATTGCAGACAGCGAGCCTTTTGTACCGTTATTGATACAGCCGTCAAGCGTCTTGCCTGTCCACAGTTCATCCTTTATTCTTTCGGCAGTGATGATATTTGCGTCAACACCCATACCGATGGAGAGTATCATACCTGCGATACCGGGGATAGTCATTGTAAAGCTGGGGAATACTGTGAAGTAGCCCGAAACTGCCATGATAGACAGTGACAGCTGACCCATCAGCGCAATAAACGCAACAAAGCCGGGGAGTCTGTACATAATACACATGAACAGGAAGATAAAGCACAGAGCAGCTATTGCAGCATAACCCATAGCCTCAAGAGCGTATGTTCCCAGTGACGGGCTGATCGTACCGTAGCTTTCTATTTTCAGGCTGAAGGGGAGAGCGCCTGCATTGATTTTATTTGCAAGCTCAGTTGCACTTTCAGCTGTAAATGGGTTTGAATCAGATGAAATGACAGCGCTGCCGCCTGTAATTGCTTCATTTACTGTAGGAGCAGATATCATTGTTTCATCCATCCATATGGAGATTTGCTGTTTAAGATACTTTGTTGTAGCTTCAGCAAATTTCTGTTTGCCCTCATCGTTGAACTCAAGGTTTATGATATACTGAGCGGGCGAACTGCCGTTAGCCTGCATATATCTTGCGGATGCGCTTTTGACATCCTTACCTGTGAGAAGCTCTTCTCCGTCAGCTGAAGTACCGCCTCTGAATACCAGCTGAGCAGTAGAGGCCAGTTCCTTGATTGCCTCACCGGGATCATAGTTTTCTTCGTCCGATTTCCAGGGGAAACGGACAGTGATCCTGTCGTTGGTGTAATCGGGATAGAGTTCATAGTCAGTTACGTTCTGATTCACAAGACGCAGGTCGATTATGGATTTGACCGACTGCATTTGTTCTTCGGTAGCGTCAACGCCGTCTGCGGGTGCAAACACTGCTTCTACGCCGCCTTTGATGTCGATGCCCCATCGTATATCGTTAATTCCCTTGATATGGGTGATAGTCAGATCTCCGTTTTCACTGTATACACCGAACACTGATGTATATGTCAAAAGCAGTATGACTGCGAATACGATGAAGAACACCGGTTTGCCTACACGTTTCATACGGTATCCTCCAAATAATTAAATTTTTTGTTCGCCGGACTCATTTTATCCCTTCAAGGAGTATTCTCTCCGACAAAACATATCAAACAATATTATATTATTTTTGCCATAAAAAGTCAATCCTTTTATATACTTTTCGCAAAAGTAAACTCTTATAAACTCATTTTTCTGCTTTCATTTTTCTTTTATCAAAACATTTTCATTACATATCAAAGCCTGACATATAAACATTTACATAAAAAAGATTTTGCAGGTATTTCATTTTTCCCGATTATGTTGTATAATTTTATTTAGCTCAGAGCAGCTTCGCAGCTAAAAGCTCAAAGCATGAGATTTAAGCTTGACGGTGATAAGAAATCAGGAAAGCTTTTTGAAAAAGTATATGCCGCTTTGAAACTTATGGAATGTGAAGAAAGCTTGAGATGTTATGCTTTGAGCTGCGAAGCTTGCAAAGCAAAATGGAGGGATATGTAGAATGATACTTGCACTTGATGTAGGAAATACCAATATTGTTTTGGGAGCAGTAGAACACGGGAAAACAGAGTTCCTGTCCCGTGTACATACTGACAGAAATAAAACCGAGGATGAATATGCGGTGATAATGAAAACGCTTATTGAAATAAACGGCCTTTCTGACTGTGAATTTGAGGGGGCAATTATCTCCAGTGTTGTTCCCCAGCTTAATGAAGTCCTGAAAAGGGCGGCAGCTATGGTCTGCGGTCATTCGCCGCTTGTTGTGGGACCCGGCATAAAGACAGGACTCAATATCAGGATAGACAATCCTGCTACTCTCGGTTCCGACCTTGTTGTAGGCGCTGTTGCTGCGCTTGCAAACTACAAAAAGCCTATGATAATAATTGATATGGGAACTGCTACAACTATTGTCGCTATCGACAAGGACGGGGTCTACAGAGGCGGAATTATTGCCCCCGGCGTCGGGGTCGCTATGGATTCCCTGACAGTAAGCGCTGCTCAGCTGCAGGGAATTAGTCTTGATACGCCTAAAAAGGCTATTGGCACGAATACAGCCGACTGTATTCGCTCCGGTGTGGTTCTTGGAAATGCCGCTATGATCGACGGTATGATCGACAGGATTAAAGAAGAAATTGAAGGAGAGCCTTCGCTTATCGCAACAGGCGGTCTTTCAAGAAAAATTATTCCGAACTGCCGGCATAAAATAAAATTAGACGATGACCTGCTTATTAAGGGTCTTGAGATAATCTACAGAAAAAATACTTAGGGCTGTATATTCGGATATTTAACGCTTTTGTGGTTTAGTGAGCGTCAGTTGTTCTTTGAAAAGAGCCTTCGCTTACGCTCGGGATGACAGAGCGCGCGCGGCTCATGACGGCGGTTTTTGAAATAACTGACATTTACTATAGCGTATATCTCAATAAAATGCGTATACAAGGATGGTGAAAAGATGTTTGAAAAGGATACATTATACATATCTGATCTTGACGGTACTCTGCTTGGAAAAGACGCTAAGCTCAGCAAAAGAACTGCTGATATCATAAGCGGACTTATTGATGAGGGTATGCTTTTTACTGCTGCTACTGCAAGAAGTCTCAGCAGTGTCGGTATACTTGAAAAGCTTCGGCTGCGTATACCATGTGTTCAGCTCAACGGTGTGCTGATGTATGATTTTCCGAAAAGACAGTATACAGACTGTACTCCCATCGACACAGAGTCTGCAAGGAAGGTTATTGATGTGCTCAGAAAGTATGACCGTATGTCATTCGTCTACAAGGCAGATGAAACTTACGGTATCCATGTTGAATTTGAAAAGCTGACAAATAATGTTGAACGTAATTTCTTTGAGGTAAGAAAGGACAATGATTATAAAAGCTTCAGTAAAGTAAATGAAATAACTGTATCTGATGATGACAAGGTCATCTACTTTACAATGGTTGACGAGTATCATAAATTGTCGAAAATTTGCGAGGAAATAAGCCATATTCATGGCGCAAGTCCTACGCTTTACAGTGATAATTACTCCGATCTTTATTTTCTTGAGGTGTTCAGCAGCAATGCAACAAAGGCTCGCGGTATGGAAAAGATCAAAAGGCTCACAGGCGCAAAAAAGGTTGTCGCTTTCGGCGACAACCTGAATGATATCGAAATGCTGAAATCGGCCGATGTGGGAATCGCCGTCGCAGACGCCGCCCCTCAGGTCAGAGAAATCGCCGACCTCGTTATCGGCAACAGCTTTGAAGACGCAGTAGCGCTTTACTTAATGAATAATGAGTAATATAGTATTTTTTCTTGAGGGTTAGGGCTGTCAGATGGAGAGCGGTGATGTGTTTGTTATCCTGAGCAAAGAAAGGATCTTTTAGCAGAACTATGATCTGCTTAAAAAATTGCTGTAGAACTAAAAAAAGCCTGAATTGCCAAAGCTATCAGCCCTTAGCTCTGAGCTTCAATCTTTGAGCTGTTTATTACAAAGATGGGAGAAAGGGGATCGGGAGAATAGTAGGAACAATAGTACATATCGCTGCCGAAGGTGTGAATGTCGGCAGTACATTCCTTTGTGATCTCCTTGAAGTTTTTAAAAAGCCCGCTGCCGTCAAGCTTTGAATAACATTCCTTGATTGACCATAACCGTACAAGCTCGTCCGAGGGAGAGGGGAGAGCTGATATTTTTCCGAATTCTTCATCGCTGCAGAAATATTGCGCGGTGCGAAGGGAAATGTGTCGTTTATCCGCTATGTCAACAGCAGTGGGCTTGTCCGATACGATACAGGCACAGGCATTGCGGCAGTGACTGAAATTGAAGTGTATGTTTTCATGCCCCTTGATATAGGGCTTTCCATGCTCGAAATATAAGAATTCGGGTTTGTCTTTTATACCGTATTCTTCATGAAGCGCTTTTCTCAGCAAAAGATAACAGGCAGCACAGTTGATCTTGTCCCTCTTGTTTTTAAGCTCGTCCATGCGCTTCGTTCTCTGAAGGCTTAGTTGGGGCAGGGCTTTTTCTAAAAATTCTGTTCCGATCTTATCGGTATCATTCATTATATATAACATTTTGTCAGAACTCCTTTAAAGGCAGATTAACGTGCGTTTTGTGATTTTAACTAATTGTGTATTTAATATTTTATCAGCCTGAAATAATTATGTCAAATATTAATCGTATATTTTATGTATTTTGTACAGATGATAATATATGTAGTAGCAAAAATGTAAAAATTAGGTAGAAATAACTATGTAAATTTACAATTTTGTAATTCATCGAAACAATCATACTTAAAAACTTGCAATTTGAGGGTATTGTGTGGTATAATCATTTGAGTAATGTAAAAATTGTCCGATTTTGCTGAATTATATGGTGTTGAGTTATATTTTATGATAATTTTCATCATTCGGGATCGGTGAATTCAAAGGGTATCTGCTGCCTGCCGCAGACATGGCGGGTAATATTTCCGACAGAAGCTGCCGTACGGCTCTGTTTAAGAATTACAATATTGTACGGAGAATGGCGGTATAAATATGGGACAGCTATGCTTAGGCTGTATGAAAGAGAATAACGGAGAAAAAATATGTCCTTTATGCGGTTTTGACAGTGCGACCGAGCAGCCCGCACCGTTTTTGCCTTTGGGAGTCAAGCTGCAGGAGGGTAACTATCTTGTAGGAAGAAAGATCGACAATAACGCAGAGGGTGCAAGATATATAGGTTTCAGCGAGAAAATGGATTCTCCTGTAATTATACACGAATTTATGCCTGCGGGTATATGCGGTCGTGCTAAGGGTAAGACTAATGTCGTTGTCCGCAGCGGCTATGAGGAAGAGTACAAAAAGCTGAACGATAGATTCCTCGGTTATTACCGCAATATTGCGAGAATGAAGGAACTCAGCGCTATAGCGCCTATCTTTGATATTTTTACAGAAAACGGCGTTTCCTACACCGTTGAGGAATACTTTGATTCCATTCCTTTTACGGAATATATCGACAGAAGAGGCGGAAATATCGACTGGAATACGGCTCGTCAGCTTTTCATGCCGATCATAACGGCTCTTTCTTCACTTCATGAAGCTGCTATTGGTCATTATGCAGTATCTCCCGAAAACATATATGTTCTTCCTTCGGGCAAGCTCAGACTTGGCGGATTTGCTATTGAAGATATCAGAAAGACTGTATCGGATTCCGAATTTGAGCCTGAACTTATGGACGGCTGTGCTGCTATCGAGCAGTATACAGAGGATGAGGATCTTGATGAGGCAACGGATGTGTACGGCTTTACCGCAACACTTTTCTATGCCCTGACAGGCAGGCTTCCCGAAAACAGCTGTGACAGAAAGTCTGACGGCAGACTCCCGATCCCCACAGCAGTATTCAAGAAGCTTCCCTCTCATGTAGTGACAGCTCTTGCAGGCGGTCTTCAGGTTCCTGCAAAGAAGCGTATTGCTACATTCGAGGATATGAGAGCTCAGCTTACTGCTGCGCCTACCGTAAAGGCTATCCAGACAGAGGCAAGCAGAAATGAGCGTCAGAGCGAAGCAGCTGACGGATACGCACCTAAGAAGGGCGGCGTACCGGGTTACGCGTGGGCTGTTCTGTCAATACTCAGCTGTATGCTTATACTGCTTGTAGCAGGTATTTTCTGGATAAGAGAACATCCGCTTGATCTCGGTATGTTTGCAACACAGACTACGGAGGAAGAGCAGTCGGCAGAGTCTTCCACGGAGGAAAGCATTGACCCCAACGCTATCTCGGTTCCGAACCTTGTGGGAAAGAACTATACCGATATAATTGCAAAGCAGTCTGCTGATTCCGAATACACTATCATTAAAGCTAATGAGGAAATATTCAGCGATAAATATGCAGAAGGTCAGATCGTTACTCAAAGCCCTGAGGCAGGTAACAAGGCTGAGAGAGGCTGCGTTATCGTTGTAACAGTCAGCAAGGGCTATGCAAACAGAGAGCTTCCTGCTATTGCGGGTCAGACTGTTGATGCAGCTGTTGGTACTCTCAATGAGAATGGCTTCATTGCTTCTCCCGGCAGCTACAGTCCGAGTGATACTGTAGAAGCAGGTAAGGTAATAGGTTATGAAAACTACAATGCAGGCGATCTTGCGCCATATGGCTCAAAGATCAGCATTAAGATTTCTACAGGCCCTGAAAGATAAAATTTAATTCTTTTTTAAAACAGGTATTGCTTATCCCGCAGTACCTGTTTTTTAATTAGGAATCAGGAATTAGGAATTATTATCGGCTGACCATTTCTTCCGCTGTATTCCGCTTCTTTCGCCGTTTCTGCTTTTTGTTCGCAGTTATGTTGAAGCGTACCCGGAATAAATGAATAATGAATAGTGAATAATGAATAGTGAATAATGCTATAATAAATTGACCGATTATTACTAAATCAATTAAAAGTAAGGGTGAGGATGATAAAAGTATCAGCCGATAAAATAGTAATAACCGCGACTCATAAAAGTCGAAGTGACGTGCTCGGAGCGCAGCGAACCCCGCGTTATGGCTCCGGTGGCTCGCCGGAATAATGAAGAGGGAATGGTTAATAATAATATGGGTGAGTTGAATATGAAAAATTTTATTAAAATATTAACGTCTTTTCTTACTGCCCTCAGTATGATCACTCTTAGTTTATGCACAGCTTTGGCTTATGATACACCCGACGAGATAACTGTCAGTACAGGCGAAAACAAAGGGACAGTGTCATATATGACTGACACTTCCATGACGGATGAAAACAGCATTATCAGCTTTTCCTCATATACTGTAGTTTGCTCGGAAGTGACGGCTTCTGAAGATAATTCAGATCAGCTTTATACAAAGGGCTCTCTTAAACTATTCGGCGTTCTTCCGATTAAGGATGTAAATGTGAGATATACCGACAGACCAATCGTTACTCTCGGCGGTCAGCCCTTCGGTATAAGATTGTACACGGGAGGTCTGGTTGTTTCAAAAATATCAGGCGTGCCTACTGCGCAGGGAATAAAAAAACCTGCCGCAGCGGCAGGTATCGTATGCGGTGATACTATCACTCATGCAGGTAATGTTCAGCTTAAAACAAATGAACAGCTTATAGATATCTGCGATCAGAGCGGCGGAAATCCCGTTCTTTTGCGGTGTATCCATGACGGAACACCCTACACCGCATCGGTTACTCCCGTACTTGACAGTGAACTCGGTCAGTACAGACTCGGTATGTGGGTCAGGGACAGCTGCGCCGGAATAGGTACGGTTACCTTCACTCATGATGCAACGAAAACCTTCGCAGGACTCGGACACGGTCTTTATGACAGTCAAAGCGGTTCTCTTATGCCGCTTTACAAGGGAGATATAGTGGCGGCTGATATATTGTCCGCTGATAAAAGCGCAGGAGGCAGCCCGGGCAGCCTTTGCGGAGTTTTTACGGGCAGTGACGCTATCGGTTCTATTACCTCAAACAGCGAATGCGGTATCTATGGTATATATAATGACGTTTCCGAAGGCGATAAGGCAGAAATTGCTTTTCGTCAGGAAGTTACAAAGGGTAAGGCACGTATTCTTTCTACAATAGAAGGCTGTACTCCTCGGTACTATGATATCGAAATAGAAGAGATCAGCTACAACAGCAGTGATCCCTCAAAAAATATGGTAATAAGAGTTACAGACAAAACTCTGCTCGAAAAAACAGGAGGTATTGTCAGGGGTATGAGCGGCAGTCCCGTGATTCAGAACGGACGACTTGTGGGTGCTGTTACTCACGTTTTTGTTAACGATCCTTCCAAGGGTTATGCGGTCTTCGCTGAAACTATGGCAGAGCATAACAGCGATATTGTACAAAAAATGGCAGGATAACTTCTTTCATTTATTTTAAATAAGTAAATTTCCTTCGTAAAAATAAAAAAATTTATTTTAGGTATTGCCAAATATGGTAAAATATGGTAATATTATAACATCAAAACAAACCGCACAGGAAATGATGGATATTTCACTGTACAGTTTAAGACTTAGCTGAGATCCCTCTTTGCTGCGCCGAAAGGTTCTATCTGTCAGCAACGGATAATAAACCCCTGACAAGGGCGGCTGCCCGGTCAGATCCATTGGCTTTCGGGCAAGAATTACGAATAGCCGCGGCTAAGCAAAGAGGCGACAATTAATATTTTTACGGGGGAACGATCATGAAGAAAAATTTCAGAGTACTTATTGCCGACGAAGAGAAAGAATATGCGTCACAAAACGGTCACATATTTGACGAGCACGGATTTACACCCGAGTTCTGTGAAAAAAACGGACGTACAGTTTTGGAGAGGATCGAACGATTTAAGCCTGATGTAGTTCTGATCGATGCTTTTATGAGCGGAATAGACGGTATAGGTGTGATAAAAAAATTAAAGGCAGTACATCCCGAAAGCACGACTGTTTTTGTAATAGTATCCAACTATGCAAGTCCGATTGTTGAGCGCGAGGCCATAGAGGCGGGAGCTGCATACTATATTATCAAGCCTTTTTCGATAGAAGATCTTCTTGACAGGATAACGGATATAATAAGATTCTGCGGCGGGAACCAATATAATACACAGACTGTTTTAAGCAGTGATAACCGTCTTGAATGTATGGTAACGGAGATGCTGCATCAGATAGGCGTGCCGGCACATATTAAGGGATACCATTATATCAGAGATTCCATCATAATGTGTGTACGCCGTCCGCAGATGATAAATGCTGTTACGAAAGAGTTATATCCCGCTGTTGCGCAAAGATACGAAACCACACCGTCAAGAGTAGAACGTGCCATTCGTCATGCAATCGAAGTAGCGTGGGACAGAGGGGACATCGATGTTCTGAATTCGTATTTCGGTTACACTATCCACAACGGGAGAGGTAAGCCTACAAACAGCGAATTTGTCGCTATGCTTTCTGACCGCATACGTCTTGGTGAAAACCATATTTCTGTTGTACCGGCGTAAACAGCTCAGGGTTCATAAATGTGGGCAGAAGCTTTACTTGCTGCCGGCGATTATGATAAATCACAGATATTTACAGGACTTGCGGTATAATGCCGTAAGTCCTGTTTTACCATTGATGCACTTAAAATATACAGATTATTAGTATTAATCTGTTATTCTGAGTTTGAGCAAGAGAGCTTCGTCATTTCGTTTCTAGAATGATACATAAAGACCGGCACATTTTTGAAATTCCGGGATAGACATACCGGCTTGTTCGGCTGCTTGTTGTAATGTTATTATACCTTTTTTGAATAAATCGACAAGAGTTATCAGCATTCCTTCAATCATGCCCTCAGCCTTGCCCTCAGCCTTGCCTTCAGCTCTGCCTTCAGCTTTGCCCTCAGCTCTGCCTTTAGCTTCACCCTCCATCAATATCTTGTCATAAATTTCGCACATAGAAATACCTCCCTCTTTGTTCCGATTGTTTATTGTGTTGTACTCATCCCTGAAACGATGATCCTTTGAAAATACATCTATCATATCAAGTACTTCTTCGGGATGCTCCATTTTCTGGTCTGTCGGATGATAATCACTGCCTGTATTGAGTGCATTGAAGAACTGGGCTATGATCTTGAAATCCGAACTGAATTTTTCTATTTGCTCCGAAGACATATCATTGAAAGAGTAAAAATTCATCTTATAGTCATTGACAAATGGCAGAAGATCATCCGGGATATCAAGGCAGGAATGAAGATTCTTTTCATATTTCCATTCTTTTTTGCCGAAATATATCACGAGAGTTACGACGGGGTAGCATTTTCTGTCCTTGTCCTTACTGTTTTTCGCTTCGATATATTGCTTTTTATAATTTGCCCCGTCATAGCCTATAACTCTCATTGCCATCAGTTTATCTATATCTGATTGATTTTCATAGCCGATCAGGGCTATTTTTATGTTCGTATTCATCCAGAATTTTGAAATGTCCCTTTCCTGACTGCGTATATTTCCGTCAGCCTTGAAGAAGGATTCGTTTTCGGCAGGTATAAGATCATCCTCGGAGATAACTTTTCTGCCGTCGAATAAAAAGCCGTTAACTATATCTGCAAATACGTTGTTATAAGCTTCAAGATTTTTAGCGGTTCTGTCCTTTTCAGCCAAATGATTCGCCCCTTTTCTGTCTGATATATAATGTTATTTTTTTAAAAGAGCGAATATTTCGTAATCATATGCGGTATTGTTCTTGTAAATACCCTGATGTATAGTACCCTCATGTGTAAAGCCTGCGTGTACAAGAGCGGCAGAAGCTTCTTTATGGACAGAGTAGGGATGAGCTTCAATACGAAGAATATCATATTCCTCAAAGCATCTTCTGCATACTTCCGCAATAACTGAGGAGCCGATTCCCTGCCCCCTGTATTCCTTTGAAAGCCATATGCTGATCTCTCCGTTTTTTTCAAAAACGCCTTCACCGAATACAACATCAACTCCGCCTATTACCTTACCTTCGCATATCACAGCACGGCACATCTGTTTTTCTTCACTGTTGAACATTCTGTCCCTTATATACTCCACTGCAAAGGCGGTATCCATTGGATAGGGCATAGTTTCGCACATCTTATCGGATAAGTGCGGATCTTCCATTGCCTCCATAAAGTCATTCAGATAATTTGTCTTCCATTTTTCAAGAACAAAATCCATTTTTAAACCCCCTTTTTAGTTTATAGTCAGCGCCTGAAAACTCTTTCGTCAGCTCCACAGAATTCAGTATAAATCTCCGGAATTGAAAACAGGTCGTCCCTGACTATAACTATAAGCTATTATCTATAAACTAATTATACCACATATTACGAAAAAATCCATATCTCGTATATAATTTTCCACGAAACCGGCGAGATTCCGCCAGCGTGACGCCGGACTCTAAAACGCGGGGGTCGCTCAGCTCTGAACTTGTCGCTGCAACCTTTATTAATCGCGGTTATAATTTTATTATCGGCTGTTATTATTTTCTTACTTATTACGCCGAAGAGGATTTAATTTTTTTAAGAATATGTTAATAATTGTTTTACAGGAATTAAATATTATTTTTTTATATTATAATCTATAATTGTTCACATAAAAGATATGGTAAACGACAAAATAATTTTACTTCTGCTGTCATATCGGGTAAAGCGAGGGATATTTATTATTATATTTGTTTTATGAAAAAGATTCGTCACTTTGATCGGAATGGGAAGTATATATCGCCTTTGTGATTGAATGAGAAAATCGTTTATCAGATAATACTAACCGGGAAATGGGGAATAAATATGAAAAAAACCTTCGGAAGAAAAATAACAGCGCTTTTACTTTGCGCTATGATTTTGTCTGCGGCAGGAATGAGCGGATGTGGTAATGCGGAAAGTGAAAGCTCCGCAGCATCTGTGTCCTCGCATCAGAATTCAGCATCAGACACATCATCAGATAAGGATGACGATACTTCAAAGGCAGAAACAGCAGATACCAAGATAGAACTTACAGGTGAATCCGCAAAAGTAACAGGCAGCGGCGCATCTGTTGAAGGGGGAACCATAACGATATCCTCGGCAGGTACATATACTGTCAGCGGAAAGCTGAACAAGGGAAATATTGTTATTGAAGCAGGAAAAGATGATGAGGTTTGTCTTGTTCTTAGCGGAGCGGAAATATACAGTGAAGATACGGCGGCTGTTTATGCTTCAAAATGCGGCAAAACAATTATCATGCTTGCGGATAATACCGAAAACGTTCTGTCTGATGGAAAGGATTATGTGAAAACAGAAGAAGAATCCGATGATGACAGTCCTAATGCGGCCGTATATGTAAAGGACGATCTTACTATTCGGGGAAATGGCAGTCTTACTGTAAAAGCAAATGCGCACAATGGTATAACATCAAAGGATTCTCTCAGCATCGAAAGCGGCAGTATCTCCGTTACAGCCGTAAATCACTGTATAACAGGCAAGGATGCGCTTGCAGTAAGCGGAGGAGAAATTTCAGTAAGCACTGACGGCGGAGATGGTCTGAGATCGACTAACACTGACGACGATAAGGGCAGTGTAACAATTGAAAACGCAAAAATAGATATAACCTGTGCAAAAGACGGTATACAGGCAGAACACAATATAACGATCGGCAGCGGTACCATAAGCATAGTTACAGGCGGAGGTTCGGAAAACAACAAAACAGTAAAAAATGATATGGGCTTTCATATGAATAATACTGATACGGATACGGATACCACAGAAAGCAGTAACTATAAGGGTATAAAGGCAGGCGGTGACATCAGCATAAGCGGCGGTACTTTTACTATAGATGCTTATGATGATGCTGTTCACAGCAATTCAAATATTTCCATAAATGGCGGCAGCTTTACGATCAAGGCAGGAGATGACGGTGTTCACGCTGATTCGGAGCTGACTATTTCCAATGGTACTGTAAAAGTGGAAAAATCATATGAAGGTCTTGAAGCGGAGGTTATCAATATAACTGACGGTACTATAGATATAACTGCGGATGATGACGGTATCAACTGCGCAGGCGGCAATGATCAGAGCGGTTTCGGCGGTATGGACGGTAATATGCAGTTTGCTCACGGTTTCAGATTTGATCGGAATCAATCACAAAGCAGTGACGGACAGCAGATGACCCCGCCCGAAATGCCCCAGAGCAGCGGCGGACAGCAGATGACTCCTCCCGAAATGCCACAGGGCAGTGACGGACAGCAGATGACTCCTCCCGAAATGCCACAGGGCAGCGGCGGACAGCAGATGACTCCTCCCGAAATGCCCCAGGGCAGCGGCGGACAGCAGATGACCCCGCCCGAAATGCCACAGAGCAGCGGCGGACAGCAGATGACAGAACAGAGCGGTAACGGTCAGCAGAACGATCAGCCCCAGATGCCCGGAAACGCAGACAGTAATGCCGCGCTGAATATCAGCGGAGGAACCATATATGTAAATGCTCAGGGTGACGGGCTTGACAGCAACGGCGCATTGAATATAACAGGCGGCACAATTGTTGTAAACGGAACTACAAACGGAGGTAACGGGATAATTGACCATGACGGAAGCTGTACGGTAAGCGGAGGTACTCTTATAGGTGCAGGCACCTCCGATATGCTTGAAATGCCGGGAGATACTTCGACCCTGAATACTGTTGCAGTTTTGTTTGATAAGAGTGTGTCAGCCGATACCTTTGTATATGTAACCGACAGCAGTGGAAAAGTAATTGCTGCGATGTCACCAAAAAAGAATTATGGCTGTTTCATCCTCAGTTCAAAAGACCTTAAAGCAGGTGAAAGCTACACAGTCTATACAGGGGGAAAAGCTGACGGAGAAGCAGTAAACGGCTATTACAGCGGCAATTCTGCTTCGGGAGGAACAAAGTATGTTACCTTCACGCTTTCTGAAAACAAAGTTACCTATGTGGATTCAAGCGGTATTACCCAATACAGAGGAATGAGGTGACAGCTCAAAGCTTAAAGCTGACAGTTCAAAGCGCGGCAGTTGAGACCTTCTTCGGTTGATGCCGGTTTATTGACAAATTTTTTACATCATCATTATTGCAAGTAAAAAGGGCAGTCTGCTGTTTTGCGGACTGCCCTTGATAATTTAGTTTTTTGTATAGGTAAGACTCCATTCAAATGCTTTGTCGTATAAACTCAGCTTATTGCCTTCAACAGTATAATCGTAGGTCTGGATCGCCTCCGAACCATCATAGTGAATATCTATTGAAGTCCCCTTGTCTTCATAGGTGAATTTCATGGAAAATGTATCACCATCATTACTTCCGCTTCCGTCAGCCCTGAACGTAAAAGACGAACCTGAGCCATTATCAGCTTCCCATGTGCCAACAATAACGGAACCTGCGGCAGTATCATCGCTTTTGACAGATTCGGGAGCCGTGGTGGCACTATCCTCAGCTTCGACAGATTCGGGAGCCGTGGTGGCACTATCCTCAGCTTCGACAGATTCGGGAGCTGTGGCGGTACTACCTTCAGTTTCGACAGATTCGGAAGCTGCGGGTGAAGTTTCACCGTTTTGGTTACCTGTGCTGCCGCAGCTTTGAACTTTGAACTATAAGCTTTAAGCTTATAGCTTTCAGCTATGAACCGGCGCAGGCGGGCAGGTGTCGAAAACTTCGACAACACGTTCTCTCATCCATAAAAAGGGGTTCACACGAACAGAGAAGCCGTAACCGTTATCCATTCTCCACTGATAACTGGGGGCCTGAGGCAGCCCGTACATAGCCAGTATCGTCATGATAACTCCGCCGTGAGTTACAACAGCGGCATGGGTAGTTCCCTCTGCGGACATGGTTTCCACAAGGTGCTCAAAGCCTCTTCCGATACGGGATGCAAAGGTTTTTCCGCTTTCTCCGCCGGGCGGAGGAGTCTGGTCCGAATTTTGCAGCCACTGACCGAACCGAGGGTCGGATGCCAGCTCGGCTGCGGACTTGCCTTCCCATTCGCCGAAATCACATTCGCTGAAATTGCTGATCATATTAATATCCATTTCGGGAAAAAGTATCTCACAGCTTTGTGTACATCTTAACAGCGGACTTGAATAAAGCTTCTGAGGTTTCGGATATCCTATAGTTTCTTTGATAAGTACAAGATCCTCTCTTCCTTTTTTTGAAAGGCTAACATCTGTAGTTCCGATGTACTTTCCTTTCAGTGTTTCATCAACCGCTCCGTGACGTATCAGATTTATTACATAAGATTGCATTTTTTGTAAACTCCTTAAAAAATTGTAATTATTTTCTTTCGCAAAAAACTTTACAAAATGTTTTAATTGTTATATAATTTACTTACTGTTTATATGTAGAGTGGGGTATAGTCCGGTTTATAGTTTATGGTAAACGGCAAAGGATGCTGCCCTGTTTTTTATTCCTGTTAGTAAGCGAATGATCTTTGAAAAGGATTCTTCGCTGTTGTGTTGTCGGAACGGGGAGCTTTGTTTATGATGCTTACTCTAAGATGTGATTCCGGGCTGTGACTATAGAACTGATCCGTTTCTGAGAAATTTTTTTGAAAGAAGACTACACACTCTATATTAATATTTTATCTTCCTGATGTCAAGAGGTGAAACATGAATAACGATTTTCCAAGGATAATAACCCTTCTGCGTAAAGAAAAGGGACTAAGCCAGAAACAGGCTGCCATGGAACTGGGTGTATCTCAGGCACTTTTGTCACACTATGAAAAGGGCATAAGAGAATGTGGTCTTGATTTCGTGATACACATCGCCGATTATTACAATGTTTCATGTGACTATCTCTTAGGCAGAACACCCGACAGGACGGGTGCTACTCTGAAGCTTGAGGATCTTCCCGACAGCAGAGAATCAGTTCCTGCCGAGGATAACAAGACTAATACTCTTATCACGCTCAACAAGAAGCTTATACAGAATTCTGTCAGCATTATGTATGAGATACTTGCTCAGCTCAACAACAAAGGTCTTACTACCGAGATCTCATCATATATGATGGTGTCTGTATACAAAATGATACGTACTGTTTATGCGGCTAACATTAAAAACCCTCAGGCAATGTTCTCCGTTATACCCGAGATGTACGCAGGACTATCTGACGCTCTCCAAAGTATAATAGAAGCTAATGCAAAACAGCTTGCTTCCGGTAAAAGCTCTGACGGTTTTCAGGGCGTTGACGTTCTTTCTGCTCCTGTTCTTTCTCCCGATATTATTTCTAAACAATATCCCGAACTTGCTCCCTCTCTTTACAACCTTATTCAAAAAACTGAAGATAAGATCAAAAAACTTGTCTGATCTCCCTCATGGCAGAAATGCTGCGAGGGAATTTTTTTGTTATGAATTAGGAGTGAGGAGTTAGGAATTAGGAATTCAGACCGTGCAAAAAGTCAAAAATCAAAAAACAAAGTCGTGAATTAATGCGGCTATTCGGCACTAATTTTGTATCAAAAAGAGGTTTTGGCACAGTCTGAATTAGGAGTCACAAATGCTGCTTCACTTGGGGGGTAGGGGAAATAGGGAGTTTCAAAATAAAAAAGTTTTTTGTGCTGTATTCTCTATAATATATACTATTTTTT
>CACWRT010000026.1 GCA_902763365.1 uncultured Ruminococcus sp. | reverse complement strand
AGAGCTAAGAGCTCAGGGCTTGGCGGCTCTGATTTTTTTCGCATAAAGCTATTTTTAATGTTGTTATAAGTTTCGTCAAAGTCATCCTTGCGGATGACGCAGGGGTTTGTGAGCGTTTCCATATGTAATAGCGTATAAGTCTGATAAGGTGAAATCGAGCCGCTTAAAAAGTATGGACGCGGTCAGTACAGCATGAACCGCAAGTTCAGAGCGGATGCGAAGCGGAGCGATACCCGCGTTTAGGGACCGGCGGCTCGCCGGCCGGTTGACAGGGGGGAGGGTTTTTGGTAGAATATATAGTGAAGAGTTGTATAAAAATATATAACTGATTTGACAAAGAAAGGGAGTAATACTATGGAAAAAGATATTATAGAGCTTACAAGAGAGGTAGGCAGGCAGCTGCAGAGAGAAGAAGCATACATTGCGTATCAGGCAGCAAAACAGGCAGCCGATGAAGATATGGAGCTTCAAAAGCTTATCGAGGATTTTGATAAGGTGCGCACAGATATAAGCATCGAAACAGCAAAGGATATGGAAGAAAGAGATAATGATAAGATACGTACACTCAATGAGCATATGCGTAAGGTATATGCCAAAATCATGACAAATGAAAGAATGATAGGCTATAACGATGCCAAGGATGAATTTGATATACTTATGGCACGTATCACGGCTATAATCAAACAATCAGCCGAAGGCGAAGACCCGGATACCACCGATTATTCCGCATCGTGTACGGGAAGCTGCGCAACCTGCGGCGGATGCGGCTGATGATGAAGGAGTATCCGCAATGAAGGAAAAAGAAGAAGTACTGTCTCCGCTTATGCAGCAGTATCTCGGAGTAAAGGAACAATATAAAGACGCTATTATTTTCTTTCGTGTGGGAGATTTCTATGAAATGTTCTTCGATGATGCAAAAACGGCTTCAAGAGAGCTTGAGCTGACTCTCACAGGAAAAGAATGTGGTATGAAGGAACGTGCGCCTATGTGCGGCGTTCCTTATCACAGCTATGAAACCTATGCCGCAAGACTTATAGCGAAGGGTTATAAAGTAGCCGTATGTGAACAAACAGAAGATCCCTCAAAAACTAAAAAGCTTGTAAAAAGAGAAGTTATACGTGTCATTACACCGGGTACTGTAATGGAACAGAGTATGCTGGAGGAAGGCAGCAACAATTTTATAGCCTCTGTTTTTACTAAAAATGGTATGACAGGTCTTGCATTCTGCGATATATCAACCGGCGAGCTTTATGCTACAGCCTCAAACGATACTGATGCGGAAAGCTTCGTAAAGGATGAGCTTCTGAAATATTCTCCCAGCGAGCTGATAATCGGAGGCGACACGGTGCGCTTCAAAACACTTTCGGGCTTCATAAAGGACAAGCTTTCCGCCTGCGTCAATATGCTTGATGATGAGGATTTCTCATACAGCGATTCTGCTGCCAGGATAAAAAAGCAATTTGACGGAAAAACTCCCGAACAGCTGGGCATAGATGATAAGCCTACTACCGTTTCTGCTTTAGGCGCATTGCTGCTCTATTTGTCACGTACTCAGAAGGGCGGTATGCAGAGAATAAGCAATGTGGAAGTCTATAGCGGTGAACAGTACGTCCACCTGGATTTCAATACAAGACGTAATCTTGAACTTACCGAGCCTCTGAGCAGCAAAAACAAAAACGCTTCTCTTCTTGCAGTTCTTGATAAGACAAAAACTTCTATGGGCAAACGTCTTATGAAAAGCTATATAGAGAAACCTCTTGTAAGTATCGGAAAAATAACAAGACGTCAGAGCGCTGTGTCCGAGCTTTATGAAAATGTCCGTATGCGCAGCGAACTGCGTGAGGCTCTTTCCGGTATGTCTGATATCCAGAGGGTAATAACAAGAGTGGTTTATGGTTCTGCAAATGCAAGAGAACTGCGTTCAATGTGTTCTGCGCTGAAGAAGCTTCCTGAGGTCAAAAAAAGTATTGAAGGCGCATCAGGCAGGCTGCTTAAAGAAACCTATGACAGAATAGACCTGCTCAGCGATATAGTTGAACTGATCGATAATTCGATCGACGAAGATCCGCCGTTTTCCGTAAGAGAGGGCGGTATTATCAGAGAAGGGTGTTCACAGGAACTTGATGAACTGAGAGATGATATGACAGGCGGATCTGATCATCTTGCAAAAATCGAAGCAAGGGAAAGAGAAAAAACAGGTATCCCGAAGCTTAAAATCGGATATAACAGGGTTTTCGGCTATTATATAGAAGTAACAAATTCATATAAAAGCATGGTACCCGATACATATATAAGAAAACAGACTCTTACAAACGGTGAGAGATATATTACAGAGGAGCTGAAAACTCTTGAACGCCGCATACTCGGGGCAAAAGACAGGGCAAATGAGCTTGAATATGCTATTTTTGAAAAAATCAGAAAGACAACAGCTGCGGCATCCGACCGTATATCTGAAAGTGCTGCGGCCTGCGCACAGCTTGACGTAATAGCCTCGCTTGCCGTTGCGGCAGCAGATAATAACTACTCTTGCCCTGTTATGAAAAATGACGGTTCTCTTAAAATAATTGAGGGCAGACACCCTGTTGTTGAAAAACTGATGGATAAAGTGCAATTTGTTCCTAATGATACAGAGCTTGATCTGAAAGAGAACAGAACAGCAATTATAACCGGTCCGAATATGTCGGGTAAATCTACATATATGCGTCAGACTGCGCTGATAGTTCTTATGGCGCAGATGGGAAGCTTTGTTCCTGCAAAAAGTGCGGAAATATCCGTTGTAGACAGCGTTTTTACCAGAATTGGTGCATCCGATGATCTTTCAACAGGACAGTCAACATTTATGGTGGAAATGAACGAGGTTGCTTATATACTTAAAAAGGCTACCAAAAACAGTCTGCTGATACTTGACGAGATAGGAAGGGGTACTTCCACCTATGACGGAATGAGTATAGCCAGGGCAGTTCTTGAATACGTTGCCGACCCAAAAAAGCTTGGGGCAAAGACGCTTTTTGCCACTCACTACCATGAACTCACAGTCCTTGAGGATAAAATGAAAGGCGTGAAGAATTATAACATTGCGGCGATAAAGCACGGGGATGATATAACCTTCCTGAGAAGGATAATCCCCGGGGCTGCGGATGAATCATACGGCGTTGAAGTTGCAAAGCTTGCCGGACTGCCTGACAGTGTTATAGAACGGGCAAAGAAGATACTTAAAAAGCTTGAGAGCGGTACGCCTTCACGTTCGGTAAAACCCAAAAAACAGGACAAGCCTGTGGAACAGATAAGCTTTATACCCGAGCAGAGTCCTATTGAAAAAAGACTGAGCGAAATTGATATAAACAAGCTTACTCCCATGGAGTCAATGAATATTTTATTTGAACTGATAAAAATTTCCAAATCATTTAATAGCAATTAGCTGTTAGCTGTTAGCCTGAAGCTCAAAGCGTAGCAGTTCCGAATATCTTCTCTTTCAGGAAGTTTATTACTAAATTTCAGTTTTGTCAGAACAGCTTTTCATGCTTACCGTGGATTACATAATTGGCAATTTTTAATTATTTACTATAATCACGCATTACTAATTCAGACATGAATTATGAATTAATAAAGGGGGGTCATATGGGAATAATAAACGTTCTCCCGAAAAATATAGCGGAGCTGATCGCAGCGGGAGAGGTTATAGAAAGACCAAGCTCCGTAATAAAAGAACTGATAGAAAACTGTATTGACGCAGGTTCTACAGATATAACTGTTGAGATACAGAACGGCGGAACTACATTTATGCGCGTTACCGATAACGGCAGCGGTATACATCAGGATGATGTAAGACAGGCGTTTCTGCGCCACGCAACAAGCAAAATAGTAAATCAGGACGACCTTGACGCAATAGGAACATTAGGTTTCAGAGGAGAGGCGCTTGCATCTATATGTGCAGTATCAAAGGTTGAAATACTGACAAGACACGGCGATGAGGATTACGGCGTAAGATATGTTATAGAAGGCAGCGAGGAAAAAAGCTTTGAAACCATAGGATGCCCGAAGGGAACGACTTTCATAGTCAGGGATATTTTCTATAACGTTCCCGCAAGGATGAAATTTCTGAAAAGAAACATCAGCGAGGGCAATTCAGTATCTGTTCTCATAGACAGAATAGCGCTTTCGCATCCGGAGATCAGCTTTACTTTCATACGTGACGGAAAGCAGACTATGAAAACTCAGGGTGACGGAAAGCTTGAGAATGCAGTATATCAGGTTTTCGGAAGGGATTTTTTTGACGGGCTTATGCCTGTTGACTATAAGATCGGCGGTATTACCGTAAGCGGTTTTGTGACAAAGCCTGCCGCTTCCATTAAAGCTAACAGAAGTATGCAGATGTTTTATATCAATGGCAGATATGTACATTCCAGAACGGCAATGGCTGCTCTGGAAATGGCATACAAAGGCAGCATAATGGTAGGAAAATATCCGTCATGTGTGCTTATGCTTACCATGAACAGTTCAATGCTCGATGTAAATGTACATCCCGCAAAGCTGGAAGTACGTTTTACCGATGAAAGCAGGATATATGATGCAGTTTATCATGCTGTAAGAAGCGCAGTGATGCAGTACGATACAAGAACAGCCCTGGAGATGAAAGAGAAGATTCCCACATTTACATCTCCGGAACTGCTTGCGCCGCCTGTACAGAAGGCGACTCAGCTGGGATTTTCCTACGGAAAACAAAAGGCGGAAAGAAAATTTGAAGCAAGCGGGTATTTTAATGATCTTCCCAATGCGCTTGAAAACAGACCTTCTTTGTCGGAAAAGTCAAAGGAAATGATGGAAATTGCTGACAAAGCCGACCGGAGCTTTGTAATGATGACTGATGAACATGAGGATCAGGTTATACCGGAGAAAAGCTCAGGCTATAATCAAATTGATACGAAAACTCTTTTTGAAACCTCAGAAGAAGCAGAGGAGGATGAAAGTGAGAACGAAGAGGATGCGATCATCCTTGATCTTTCACCCAAAAAACCGTCTGAACCCGAAAAATCAGAAGAACCTGTGGGAAAGGTAAGCGAAGAAAAAGTCACTGTGGTAGATGAGGATAAAAGAGAAACGCCGATAAGATATATAGGCGAGATCTTTTCAACATACATAATCATAGAATACGGAGAAAACCGTATAATGATAATAGATAAACACGCAGCCCACGAAAGACTGTTGTATGAAAAGCTGAAAAACAGGGATCAGGGTCTGTCATCCCAGCTTTTGCTTGAACCTGTATCCGTAACTCTTGAAAAACAGGAGGTAGAGATACTTCTTGATAACAAGGATATGCTTATGGAAGCAGGCTTTGAAATAGACGCTTTCGGGGAGAGGACAATACTTATACGTTCCGTTCCGATAATAATGGAAACAGTTGATATCAAAGAGAATTTTATGGAAATAGCCGATCATCTGTGCAAACACAAAAAGCTTGTTTTATCTGAGAAGCTTGAATGGATTTATGCAAATACTGCCTGCCGTGCCGCAATAAAGGGCGGTAATAAAAGCCATCCTCAGGAACTTATTGACCTTGTAATAACTCTTGAGAATAATCCGGAAATAAGATACTGCCCCCACGGAAGACCTATTTACTTCTTCAGGACCCGGTATGAGATAGAAAAAATGTTCGGACGTATCGGGTAATCAGCTGTTAGTCATTAGTTTTTAATCATTAGATGAAACCTGTAAACCATAATCTGTAAACTGTAATTTTTTAAACTTTTTTGTATATGTTGTTGATTTATGATGTTGAAATATGTTATAATTTAATATATCACTTAAAATTACTGTCGGTAAACAACATTTAAAACCATTTGTAACTGACAATCAGATTTTACCTGAAAAGGAGTGTTACCGATGACAGAAAAGGAAAAGAATATCGGAACAGAGGAAGAAGTAAAAGAAGAAGCAGTTCAGGAACAGTCAACTTTGCAGGATGAGGGTATAAGCGATATAACCCAGTCAAAGCTTACCCCCGAAGAACAGATAGCATTTTTGGAAGATAAGCTTGAAAAGGCAGAGCTTAAAGCTACTGATAAAGGAATTGCACTTATTGAAATGACAGCATCAAGAAATGCGCTGTACCGTTCACTTCAGGAAACGCAGATACGTCTTGCGGAAGTTCAGGGACAGCGTGAAAACGATGTTGCAGCATATCAGAAGGAACTTGATATCAGGCTCAGTGAAAAACGTCAGCTTCAGGAGCAGTATGACAGTCTTGTTATAAAAGCAAAGAGATATGACGAGCTTCAGGAGAGCCTTGTTAAGATAAAGATGAATGCGGAACAGAGAGCCCACGGCGTTATAGATGAAGCTCAGGAAAAAGCGATGGATACTATAATGCTTATCGACAATATCGAAAAAGAAATCCTGCTGTTCCGTGAGGATCTGACATATCTCAGACGTGATATAAAGATAGGTACGGTAACTCTTGACGACAGACTTGAGAACATATATCTTCGTCTGTGCAAGAACCTTGACCGTCTTGTAGAGATAAAGGAAGATTTTTATAAGAAAAATTCTCTGCCGATGGATGAATCCGATCCCTGGATGGGAAACGGCGGAGTGCCTAAGATAAGCTATCCCGAAAATATGGGAACAGCTGCCGGGAACGAAGATTTGAGCGCGGATAACAAGGAATAATAGTTAAAAATCGGCATCTGTTTTATACAGATGTCGTTTGTTATAGTATGGGGTCTTTTTGCATATACTCTATCGGGGTGATAGAGTGGAAAGACTTAAAGCATATTTGTGTTATTCGACAGCTTTGATATGTGTTTTCCTTTTCGGCGCGTTGCTGTATATCTCAACAAGTGACAGTGAGATAACAGAGCCTGTGGCAGCACAGAGTAAAACTGTGTTTGTGATAGACGCAGGACACGGCGGAGAAGACGGCGGCGCAAGTGCAAACGGTGTGCTTGAAAAAGATATAAATCTTGCTGTTGCTCAGAAGCTTCGTGATATGCTGACACTGTCAGGCTATGAAGTAAAAATGATAAGGGATGAGGATATATCTGTATATGACAGTGACGCAGAAACGGTAAGAGAGAAAAAAGTTTCGGATATGAATAACCGTGTGCATATGATAAATGAAAGCACCGATAATGTTCTTATCAGCATACATCAGAATAAATTTGAGCAGAGCAAGTACAGCGGCGCACAGATGTTCTATTCATCCAATAATGCCCAGAGTGAAAAGCTTGCCGAAAGTATCAGAAGCAGTGTGACTTCGTTTTTGCAGCCCGATAATAAGAGAGAGCTTAAAAAAGATGACGGTTCTGTATTCATACTGAAAAAAGCGGAAGTTCCTGCTGTAATAGTAGAGTGCGGTTTTCTGTCGAATGAAGAGGAAGCCAAAAAACTCAGCTCGGACAAATATCAGGGGGAAATGGCATTTGCAATATACTGCGGCATACTTGACTGGGAGAGTAAACGCAGGTAACATAATAAAGGAGTTATAAAATGGCAGAAAAGATAAAAACAATATATATATGCTCGGAGTGCGGACATGAAAGCGCAAAATGGTTCGGAAAATGCCCCGGCTGCGGTCAGTGGAATACCATGTCTGAGGAGATCAGGGAAACATACGGCAAAAGCAAGAGCGTATCGCCGGTACGAAGCCGTCCGGCATCACTGCCTGTACCGATAACAAATATAACCACCGAGGACGAGGCAAGATACTTCACAGGTTCGTCAGAGCTTGACAGAGTTCTGGGCGGCGGCATTGTAAAAGGTTCACTGGTGCTTCTTGGCGGCGATCCCGGCATAGGAAAATCCACGATATTGCTGCAGATATGCAGTCATCTGGGGAAAATACTCAAAATACTGTATATTTCGGGAGAGGAATCAAAACGCCAGATAAAGCTCAGGGCGCAAAGACTGGGAGTAAATTGTGACAATCTTTATGTAATGACAGAAACAGACGTGCAGGCTGTTGCAGATCAGATACAGACGGAAAAACCTGATCTGGTTATGATAGACTCTATCCAGACGATGAATTTCAAGGAGCTGAGTTCATCTCCGGGAAGTGTTACGCAGGTAAGGGAATGTACAAATATTCTTATGAGAACATCAAAATCTCTTGATATACCATGTATAATAGTCGGTCATGTCAATAAAGACGGAGCAATAGCAGGACCTAAGGTACTTGAACATATAGTAGACGCAGTACTTTATTTTGAGGGCGATAAACAAATGTCCTACAGAATACTGCGGGCAGTGAAAAACCGATACGGTTCAACTAACGAGATAGGGGTATTTCAGATGGGGGACAGGGGACTGTCGGAAGTCGAAAACCCGTCAATGATGCTGTTGTCGGGAAGGCCAAAGAATGTCAGCGGTACCTGTGTAGCCTGCCCGATGGAAGGCAGCCGTCCGATACTTGCGGAGATACAGGGTCTTGTCACAAATTCAGGTTACGGAAATGCCCGGAGAATGTCCACAGGCTTTGACTACAACAGGATGAGTATGCTGCTTGCTGTGCTTGAAAAACGATGCGGATATTATTTTTCAAGCCTTGACGCATATGTAAATGTCATAGGCGGACTGAAGCTTGACGAACCGGCGGCAGATCTTGCGGTAACCATTGCGCTTGTCAGCAGCCTGAAGGATATAGTAGTCCCCGAAGATCTTCTTGCTTTCGGAGAGGTAGGACTTACAGGAGAGATACGATCAGTAAATCATGCTGCTTTAAGAGTGACCGAGGCAGCGCGTCTTGGCTTTGCAAAGTGCATATTGCCGTATCATAATCTGAAAAACCTGACACTCCCCGAAGATGCAAAGATCAGCATTATAGGTGTACGGACAATAAGGGATGCTGTGGCGGCTCTTGTCGGATGACTGCGCCGGAAGAAAAATACCTGTCGGGGCAGATCTGACTGTAGCTTTTGTTACGGTCAAGCTTGTGGATACAGCCGCTTGAAGAAAGATTTGTAACTGCGCCTATACTGTCGAGGCAGCACATACCGTCATTCTGATAAACACAATTTTCGCAGCAATTGATCAATGTCATAAAAATCACCCGCTTCTATTATCTCCTTAGAAGCGGGTTTTTATTCGTATTATATTTTTCGCAAATTGTACAGCACTCGCTCGGGGTAGTTCTGTTTTTAATGCCTCCGGCGGGCAGGGCTCCTCGCCCTGCACCTCGCAAGGGGCTGAGCCCCTTGACCCGCAAAATAATATCATTTTTTGTGCGGCTCAGCAAAAGACTGCTTTGGAATAAAAAACGAAGTCGACATACTTTAAAATATAAACTATAACTTTGAACTGCAAGCTGATTTTTGCGGATATCAATTCAAAGATTTCTGAGCCCTTTCGGGTATTTGTTTTTAAGTCGTGATGATGAAGCTTTGCCGAAGCCGGTTATCATGCCTTCGACGGCAACGGCGGTGTAACCTTTTTCGCTGCCGCAGTCGATTTCCATGCCTGAGAGGAAGTCACTTGTGCGAGGGTCGCTGATGCTGAGATCGAGAACCCGCCTTAAAGAAGATGGTTTTGCAGTTACAAAAAGAGAATGGGCAGGTTCAATGCGCTTGCCCACAAATTCGCCGACATAGATTCCGAAACGTAGAATATTAAGCTTGTCGGGGAGAAATATATTTTTCGGACGAAGGAAAATACTGCTGCCGAATACAAATATATCCATATCGGGCGGAGTCAGGAAAATGTCATTAATAAAATCATTGGCAGCCATTACAGAATCCTTGTTTTGTTTTGGTACGGACTTGCATTTTATTTCACGTCGGGGAGAATTTCCTTTTTTTCTGAATCTTGCGGCAAAGTGACCTTCACCGCCTTCCAGTGGAGTTATTCTTACAGCATTTTTCAGCTCCGTTTCTCTGCCGAAGCTTTCTTCTATATCATAGGCTTCCATTTCGGGACAGTTTCCGAGAAAACTTTTTACCGTCATTTCGTTTTCTTCAGGTGAAAAAGTACAGGTTGAATAAACAAGAATACCGCCTTCTCTGAGGGACATTGCGGCATACTGTAATATTTCCGCCTGCCTTCTTGCACAGGCGAGGACATTTTCTCTGCTCCATTCCCTGACAGCCTCGGGGTTTTTTCTGAACATACCTTCTCCCGAACACGGAGCGTCTACGAGCACCTTGTCAAAAGCACCCTCAAGCTTCGGGCAAAGCTCATGAGGATACTGTGAGGAAACGACACCGTTAGATATACCCATCCTTTCATGATTTGAAAGAAGGATTTTAGCTCTGCTTCGTACAGGTTCGTTTGACCAGATAAGTCCGCTGCCGCCAAGGCATGACGCTATCTGTGCCGATTTTCCTCCGGGGGCAGCGCAAAGATCAAGAACATGATCACCTTTTTCAATTTCTAACAGCCCCACTGCAGAAGAAGCGGAAGGTTCCTGAACATAGAAAGCGCCTGCGTGATGAAGGGGCGACGCACCTATGCCCGTAATGCCTGAGGGAATATAATACCCGTCTTTGTAAAAAGGCGATTTTTTTGTTTCAAAATCAAGAAGCGGAATAAGCTTTTCGGGGCTTGTTTTCAGCCTGTTTACGCTGATACCACGAAAAGGCGGATCGTCAAATGACTTGAAATAAGCATCACAGTCATCTTTAAGTACTTTATTTATTTCATCAATGTAATCTTTTGGTAATTCCATTTTCCTGTTCCTCTTTAGTATATTTTTTTGCAACAGGGTAAAAATATATACGGAACGCTGATAAAAACGGTGTTTCCTTATTCTGACGTAATGACAGGAGTTTTTACCATGAGCAAAAATAAGAATAAAAAATCAACTCAGGACTGCCACAGCAGCAGCGCACAGAACTGTGACCGCAAGAGTTCAGAAAACTGCGATCACAAAAGTGCCGAGGACTGCAAGCACAGCTGATCAGCTTGCGCTGATCAGTTCAAAGCAATAAGCTCAAAGTTCAAAGCATGAAAGCAGCAAGTTATAATGCTTTGAGCTAAATGCTTAAAGCTTTGAGCTGCGGCTCCGCAGAGCCGCTACAGCATTGTGCCGAAAAGCATAAATGCACCCGGCATAAGGGTACTGAGGGTATATACCTGAAAGTCCTCAGCTGATTTGGCGGAAATTATTTCAAAATCCCCGTCACAGAATTCCGTCATAAACTGACGGCACATTCCGCAGGGCATACAATAATCATTGCCTATAAGGGGATTGTTGTTTCTTGTACCCGTCACGCAGATAGCCTTGAACTTTCTATGACCCTTGCTGACAGCGGCAGCAAAAGCACTTCTTTCGGCGCATACCCCTACAGGGAAAGAACTGTTCTCCACATTAGTTCCTGTGAAAACCGTTCCGTCGTCTGTAAGAAGTGCTGCGCCTACATAATAGCCCGAATAGGGAGCATAGGCATTATTTTTTACATCAATAGCTGCCTTTATAAGTTCCTGTCTTTCGCTATCATTCATAATATTATTGCCTCCTTTGACTTTGTTAGTTTGAGATATTATGTTATACCGGGCGTAAGCGATGTATCTTAAAAAAACCGACTTGATATCATCTTTTATGCAATGGAAAGAAATACCGAGTTGTCTTGTTTTGAGCATAGTTCCTTTTCCTCTTTTTGACTAAAGAAGCATAGTTTTTTTTCTGGACAGCCTGACCGATGGGGTATGATAATATGCCGGCAGTGACGCCAATTATCCATACAAATTTCCAGCCCACAAGTATTCCCATAAGAACAATCAGGGCAATGACTGCTATCCAGTATAATACAATAAATTTGCCTTGGGCTTTATTGAGTTCGTCAAGAAAATTCGTGCCTGTAACATTATGCGGAGCATTTTCGATAAATTCAGCTGCTGCCTTCGGACCGGGTGCGCTGCGGAAATCTTCACTGCATTTTTTTGCAGCAAGGCTGTATTTTTGATCCCCGAGCAATTTTTCGGCTGCTTCATATATACCGCTGCTGCTGTCATTATTCAGCATGATTCCTGCACCTATCTCAGAGGCTCTTCTTGCTACAGCGTGCTGTTCTCCGGTCTGGGGATAGAAGATCATAGGCGTTGCCATATACAGACTTTCGGAAACGCTGTTCATGCCGCAGTGAGTTATAAAAGCATCAGCTTTTGAGAGTACATCAAGCTGATCTACCGAGGTATACGCTTTGATATTATCCGGCAGATCGGCGGGAACATATTCAGACATATTCTTTCCGCAGGACATTATAACATCTATTTCTTTGTCTTTAAAGGCTTCTATGCAATTTTTATAGAACTCCGGTTTTTCATTTACTACCGTTCCCATTGAAATATATATCATGGGACGGTTCTTTTTCTTATCCGGCTGAGTTTCTGAGAAAACAGACGGACCCACAAAGATATAGTGATCTGTATAGCTTTCGCCGTAAGGCTGATAGTCTTTGGTGGTATAAACAATTGTATCAGTATTATTATCATTTTGTATAAGGTCGAGAGTCCTTTTGACATGATAACCGTAAGGCTCAAGTGTTTTGAGTTCCTTCGATATTTTCGGCAGTCCGCCTATCATATCCCATAATTCGTGGGGACTGTTTTTCATATATGTTGCTGATAGCTGATTGAAAGCAAATGTGCTTGTCGATACTACCAAAGGAACATTATGCTTCCATGCGTTCAGCTTTCCCCAGAAGCAGACAGCATCTGTAAACACTGTATCAGGACAAAATGACTTGAATTCCTTGTCAAGAAAATCATCCATGGCAAGAGTTATTCTGATATCCTGAATTGTCATTTCTGTGTTTGAAGATTTTTTAAGATTTGCTTCTTCAATTTCGTTTATCTCGGGCAGAAACCTTGTGCAGGATACAAATTCAGCGCCTGTGTTTTTTATCTTGCTTTCAAATTCATCAAAAGAATAGAATTTTACAATATTCCCTAGTTTTACAAGCTCTTTAGCAACGGGCAGCATCGGATTTGTGTGGCCATGTGCGGGTATACAGAATATTGCAATCTTTTTCATTTCTTTTCCTGTCCTCTCTTTTTAACTAATAATGAATAATTATGTCGGTTCAAAGTTTATTCGCTGAAAGCTGACTTTTTCGCCGCTCAGATTTTCTGCCTTATGTCTGTCTATTTGTCGAAGGCTAAACTGAACATATCATCAAAAGCACCTTTTTTAGGTATAGCTAATCCGTGTTCTTCATCGCCTAATATCAGCAGTGTATCTCCCGGCTTTATATCAAACAGATCTCTTGCCTGTTTAGGTATAACTATCTGCCCCTTTTCTCCGACTGTAGCAGTCCATACATATTTTCCTTTGGGCTTTCCCATATTTATCATCTCCAATTAGTATGATTTGTATAACTAATCATACCACATCAATTCCTATTTGTCAACAGATTAAAATTCAATAAAAGTATTTTTTTGATAGTTTTGGGAGCAGATTGTATTCACACAGAGATATCGGCGTAAAAATATGCTTATATAATAATTACTCCCCCGAAAGTTTAAATACATACCTTCGGGGGAGCTGATCTTATCGGAAAGCTTTGAAAATGTGCTTAGCCGATCATTTTTTCGATAGCTGATTTAGTTACTACGCCGACAGAAGAATCAACGTTTTTGCCGTCCTTAAAGAATACAAGCATAGGTATGCTCTGTACTCCGAATTTTGCAGCAAGTTCGCCCTGTTCATCAACGTTGACTTTACCGACTTTTATTTCGGGATGAGCCTCAGCTACCTCGTCAACAACGGGTGAAAGCATACGGCAGGGACTGCACCAAGCTGCCCAGAAGTCAACAAGAACGGGCTTGTCGGAGTTTAAAACTTCCTGTTCAAAATTTTCTGCTGTTATTTCTATTGGCATAATTATCTCTCCTGACATATAAGAATTTCCTGACAGACAGTCTTGCAAAGAACCGTCATGTACATATTGTTATTATAAACAATAATCATACTAAAAACTGTGACTTATATCACATAGAATAATTATTTTTTTCTTTTTTTACTTTTTTTATCTTTTTTGTTTTTAGTATCCTGTTCAGCTTTTTTGATACGTTCTTCTTTCTGAATGTTTTCATTAAGGCTGACAGCTTTTGAATTTATAAGCGCCTTTACAAAATGAGGATGCTTCTGAGTAAATTCTGCTTCAAGCTCGGGATGATTAACGATATAATCTTCCTGCTGTTTAGCATAGATACCGCCGGCACTCAGGCACAGAAGTATGAAGTAGTCAAATACCGAAAGAACCGCGCCTATGCCTACGTTGGGATATATCGCAACAAAAACTACAGCCATACAAGCGATTGAAGTAATAGTTGAATAAACATTTTTGAGATGTCCCTTTTTACCGAAGGTTGCGATAAAAATTCCGATAACAGGAAGTAAAACAAAAGCATACATTACTATACCCGAGATAATAACATTGCTCAGTTCTCCTTCGGGTACATTATTTACCATACCGCCAAGCACTATCTGCAAAGCAGACTGTGAAACAGTGACCATAGCACAAAGTCTCTGCTGTGCCCTGAGAGTTGCATTATTGACTGCCTTGACAGTTTCGGCAGTGTAGGCTACCCTGTCCAGACTTTTTGACTTTTCAATAAGTCCGAGTATACGCTTGATATCTATTCCCTGATTTATGTGATACTTCCAGTCGAAGGAAGCCGAGGGAAGAGATATAGTTTCCTGATATTCCTCGGATTTTTCTCCTGAGGGTTTCAGAGCATTAAGCGCAGCCTCAAGCTCATCGGCAGCCTTGTCTATTTCTTCCTGAGTTGAATAAGTCATTTCAGCGGAAGAAGGGTCTGTGCCAATACTAAGGTCGTCCTTTATGTACAAAGAAGTCATTACAAGCGGCAGGGTAAGCAGATAAATTGCTATGAGATATACCCAGATCATTGAAATGCGTATTATATGAGCAGGTGTACGCAAAAGCTTTTTCTGTTTCTTTTTTTTGACTGTCGGTGCCGGCTTAGGGGAATCATTCATATTCGGGAATTTCTTTTCCTTTTCCATTTTTACACCTTTCGGCTATCACATATTGCCGAATTTTTCCTTGTAGTTTTCTATAGATTCCTTGATTATTTCAACAGCCTCGTCGCGTCCCCTTACCTCATCAACAACTGTTTCCTTATTTTCAAGTGCCTTGTATACTGAGAAGAAATGAATCATCTCATCGAAAATATGCTGAGGAAGCTCATGTATATCCGTATAGCTGTTATATGTAGGATCGTCAAAAGGAATTGCGATAACTTTATAGTCATTTCTTCCGTTATCGAGCATTGTGATATAACCTATCGGATAGCACTGTATCAGAGTCAGCGGATAGATTGTCTCCGAACAGAGTACAAGTACGTCAAGAGGGTCAAGGTCGTCTGCATATGTGCGGGGGATGAAACCGTAGTTCGCAGGGTAGTGTGTAGAGGTATAAAGTATTCTGTCAAGCTTCAGAAGACCTGTCTGTTTGTCAAGCTCATACTTTGCCTTGCTGCCCTTTGGTATTTCGATAACGCACATAAAGTTATCGGAATTGATCCTCGATGAATCCATGTCGTGCCAGATGTTCTGCATAAAAATCTCTCCTTGAAAATAATTTATTTAAAATTTGGAATGTGAGATCAGTTTAAAGCTCAGAGTACGTCAATTCAACCTTAAATTCACTTTTCCAAAAGTTTTTATTTACTGTCCCCGCCTCGGGCACGTCGCTCAGACTGTAATGCCCGCGTATAAGGTTTTTTTAGCTAACGGAGTTGGAGTCTTCATGCTCCGAGCTCTGAGCCGTGAGCCCTGAGCTATTATTAATTCTATAATATGTGAGGTTAGTAAAAATGAGGGTCTCACAGGAAGGAGATGGGGAAGAAACAAACTCGCCGTTTATCTCACTGCCATCACGCATATAAATGACACCCTTTCCAAGCGGTTCGCCGTCACGGAACATTCCTGTATATCTGTGGTCGAAATAAAGAATGGTACCAAGCCCCTGAGGCTTATCGTCTTTTACTTGACCGGTATAAATTCCGCCGCAGTAAGCAAGCTCAACTGCATATCCCGGCGCATGGATAAAGCTGTTGTATTCAGTCTGTTCAAGCTCCTTACACTCCGGAAGGTCTTCAAGCTCCTTATAGAATACACTCATTGATTTATCGGGCTTTCCGTTTTTGAAAATACCCTCAAATACTTTCTCGCATGAATCGTTGAAGCTGCAGCCCATACCGCTGTACTGTCCGTCCTTTACATTACCGTAGTAAAGTATAGATCCGTTTTCGCTGTACTCGCACATATAAACAAGCTTGTCCTTTTCAAACAGGCATTTTCGTGATATACGTCCGTCAGCGATCTCATTTATTCGGCCTTCACGCATACCTTCTTTAAAGCAGCCGGCAAAAACAGCTTTGCCGTTTTCATACAGTATGCCGCAGCCGCTGTAGAGATCGTCCTCCCACATACCGCTGTAGACAGGAACACCGTTATCTATCTGAGTACCGAAACCGTTTATTTTACCATTTCTGAACTGACCCGAATATATAACGCTGCCATCACGATAAAGCTTTCCGTTACCGTCATAGTCTCCGTGAAGGAATTCGCCCTCGTAATGCTTTTCGCCGTCAATGTAGGCGATACCCTTGCCGCTGCGTTCCATATCAGCCCATTCTCCGCAGTAGATGAGCTGACCGTCAGAGGAGTACTCATTTATTATACCTGTTGTTTCGCCTTCTGTAAAGCGTCCTTCGATATATTTTCCCGAACTGTAGCAAAGTCTGCCCGAACCGTGATACAGATCGTCACGGAATCCGCCCTGATATATAAGTCTGCCATTTTTATCGGTAAGAGTACATTCACCGTTAGCCCTGCCCGAACTGAAGCAGCCCCTGAGAGTACAGCCGTCAGGCAGATAAAGAGTGCCTTCTCCGCAGTATTCGCCCTGCTCCCAGTTCCCTTTGTATTGTACGGAGCCGTCGGGATAATATGATACACCCACACCCTGACGCATTCCTTCGGAAAAACCGCCTGCATACAGCATATTGCCGTCGGAGTCGAACTGAGTACCCTCGCCTAAGAACTCGCCGTCACGATATTTTCCGACAAAGAAGAGATCGTTCTCTTCTGAATATGTTATACCGGTACCGCTTCTTTTGCCGTCTTTAGTTTTTCCGACATATATAAGCTTGCCATCGCGGTCAAAGCTTGCGCCCACGGATACAGGTTCATTCTCCGACCATTTTCCGATAAACACACTCCCGTCGCCTGACGAATACGCAGTACCCAGTCCGTGGCGCTTGTTTTCTTTCCACGAACCCACATAGCAAAGCTTTCCGGATTTGAAATAGTAAATTCCGAAGCCGTCACGCTTATCATTTTTGTAGCCGCCCTCGTAGGCAGTTTTGCCGTCAAACATAGCAGTTCTTCCGCTGCCGTGACGGATATCACCCTCTGTTTCGCCAAAATAGAAATACTGTTTTCCGCCCGATTCTATTATAAGTTTGTCGATATTTTCATAAGGACACTGACCGTAGAAAGCACAGGCCGGACCTTCGGTAGTATTGAAGCCTGCTTCTTCACCCGTACTGCTTTCTTCATAAAGCTGATGAACGTCTGCGGTGAATGAAAAATCACGGATAACAGGTTCGCTTTTATGTTCGGAAAGAGGATTTGGTACAGGCGGCGTTTGTTCTTCTTTGTCCTCTTCTTTTGTATCAGATATTTCATCAGGTTTGATATTATTTTCTGAAGGTTCCGAAGATTTTTCTTCGGGAACATCATCAGGTATATTATCGTTTTCCTGTATAATATTATCCGATGCAGAATTGATATCATTATTCATATTTTCTTCGGTAATAGTATCATCATTTGTAGTCAGAACTTCTTCGGGAAGCCCGGGAATGATCTCGTGCATGACGACAGGGGATTCGGCAACAGAGCTTTCATCCTCATTCAGTCCATCTACATTAATTTCAAAGCCTGATTCTATAAGTTCGTCATCATCTTCGGGTTCAACATTTTCCAGCAAAAGGCGCTCAAGAGCTTTGTTACGGATATCTGCTTCTTCTCTGGTGCAGAAGTAGAATGTTCCGCAGCTTGTTTTACAGAGAAGGGGAGGTTCGCCGACAGTTTCGTTAAGCTTTTCGGTCATCTCCTTATCCATACTTGTTTCAAAGGGATAGAGGATATCGATATCCTTACCCGATTTTTTGACCATAACAGCAGGGCAGTCGTCTTCTTCAGTGGGAATATATGTAAAGTCGGGAGAATTGCTGTCACCTGAAAGATAGTATTCGGAAGTGAGCCATTTATGTTTGAAGTCAAATACCGAGCGTTTATAGACTTTTCTTTCGCTGTCGAGAGACTCAATGATATAACTGTTATCTCTGATAGTAACACGTTCCGAAAGACGGCTTCCGATAAGTTTTTTCCATTTCAGAGGTCTGCCCGATTCCATTGTATAAGAAGTACGTATCATCTCCCCCATAATGTTGAATGTACTTCTGTTTTTCTGGCGCATACCTGTTTCAAAATATTTTTTCCTGACGCTGCAAAGAACATCACCTTCATCTGCGAGTTCAGCAGCGGTATGATATACCCCGTAATATATCATATTTTTATCAGCTTTGCGGATCAGTTTAAATTCCATAGTTTTTTCCTTCCCGGACACAGACCTTAGCTGCCTGTGCTCCGCCATTACATCTCTATTATATAATACACCACCTTTCCCCATTTTTCAACCCCCCGGCCCGGCGAGCCGCCGGTCCCATAACGCGGGGATCGCTTCACTGCGTTTGGCTGTGTTTTAGTCACTCGGTCTTTTTGATCGACTCATTTTATCAACGTTATCAATTTCGGATTATTCATTATTAATTGTTGAAAAAAAAATTGTAATAGATTATAATAATGTTAAGAGACGGACTTTCAGAGGGTGATTAAAATGGATATACCGTTCAGAGAAGATTTTCCGCCTAGGAATGATGTAGTTTTCTCTATAATCTTTGGAAACAGGGAAATGTTCGCAGAGCTTTTAAGGTGTGTTACAGGTCATGTTCTTAAAACGGACATAGTTTATTCCCAGGCTAATCTGACACCCGAAAATGTAGAACACAATTATATAAGATTTGATACTTTCTCTATAGATGATAAAGTTCTGTATTCACTTGACCTGCAAAATACATATGCAGAAACTCTTATAAAAAACCGTACGATTTACTATGCCTGCCGTGCAGTTGCAGGGCAGACTGTAACAAAGGGCAGATATGAAGACCTGAAAAGAGTAGTAGTGTCGTTTATCATGACAAGCAAGAAAAGCGGAAACCCCATAGAGATAGTAAAACTGCGTGATGAAGAGAATAATGTCTACTCGGAATTACTAAATCTGTATAATGTTTATATTCCAGATATAATGGAAGACAGGTCGGGAGTGACAGACAAATCTCTGATGATCTTTTCTTCATTCTTCTTTATAAAAACTAAAGAAGAAATGAAAGATTTTATCGGGAAATATTATAATACGGAGTTAGGCGCTAAATTATTGTTCTACTATTCAAAAGCAATCAAAGCTGATGATCTGGAAATAATAAAAAAAGGGGAGTTTTTTGATATGAAAATAACTGAGCAAGATATAAACGAAGCTAAAATTCAGGCTAAAGCCGAGGGCAAAGCTGAGGGCAAAGCCGAGGGCAAAGCAGAAGAAAGGGTCAGCCTTCTACAAAAACTGATCGATGCAGGCTTTTCAAAAAATGAACTGTTAAAGGCTTTGGGAATTGATGAAAACGGTTCAGAAAGGTTTTTTACAGCTTCTACCTGACATTATTTCACAATAGCGGAAATGGATAACGGTCGTATTTTTGACCGTTGTCCATTTTTACTCTATTAGTAATTTTCATGTTTTCTCTCTTTGAAACGACATTTGAAAAAAGCATAATAAATAAAGTATAGCTGTCACTGATTTCACTTTCCGTTTTTCACATTCAAAATTCAATAAAGGTGCTTTGAGTAATCATCATTTAAGGGTCAGAAGCATATATTATAAAAGATGATTAATCCGACGTTAACGGGATAAAATAATATCAGCACAACAAATTAAAAATTCGGAGCGTGAAAAGCCATGTTGATACGCAGAGGAGACATTTATTATGCCGATCTTAGTCCTGTTGTAGGATCCGAGCAGGGCGGAGTAAGACCTGTACTTATCATACAGAACAATGTGGGCAACAAGTACAGTCCCACAGTAATAGCAGCTGCTATAACCAGCAGAGGCACAAAGGCAGATCTGCCTACTCATATACGACTGTATGCCGATAACAGCGGTCTGTCAAAAGACAGCGTTGTACTTCTTGAACAGATACGTACAATAGATAAAAAACGCCTTAAAGAAAAAATGGGAACTCTCGGCACCTATGATATGGATAAAGTAGATGAAGCCCTTTCAATCAGCTTCGGGCTTGATACAAGAGATGTCCATAAGCAGTCGTTTTCCTGAAAAGGTTTGACGATTACGACTCAGGGCTCATAGTTTATGACGCGGCATATCTTTTTTCTATTTTTAATTTTTGGTTTATATAATTACAGTTATCAGCTCAATGCATAGTTACTTGTAGTTTTCATGCTTTGAGCTGATTGCTTTATATGTAAGAAAAAATATATATTTCAGATTTAATTGATTATTATTCTTTTATTTAAAGAGAATAAAATTTATATTGTTGTGTTCTTAGCGGTATAAAGTCGTTTGAGACAGGAAAAAAGGGATTAATACGGTTACACAGGAAAAGACAATTTTATCTTAAACAAGGCAGTATAATAGGTGACGCCCCATGAGAAAGCTGAGAGGGAAGGTGAGGGTATACATACGATATATATTGATGTATTGTTCTGTGTAAACTTTATTATTGATTATATGCTTCTCCTGCTTGTTAAAACTTTTCTGTCACTGTCGTGCAGGCTCAGAAGACTGCTTGCCGGAGCAGCAGTCGGAGGTATAACGTCATTTGTTATACTATTGCCGCCAATGCCTTCCGGTTTTTCGCTGATAATAAGTCTTGCATCGGCCTGCATGATTGTCGGAACGGCATTTGCACCGCTTTCGGTCAGAGTTTTTTTCAAGGCAGCAGTCTCTTTTTTTCTCATAAGCTTTCTTTACTGCGGTATGATGATGGCAATATGGATGCTGTTTTCCCCTGACAATATTATTATAAGGAATACGACTGTTTATATAGGAATATCTCCTGTAGCGCTTGTTGTAACAGCGGTAATATGCTATGTGATAATAAAGACAGCTGTCAGGATAACAGGTAAAAGAAGTCCTGCGCTCCTTACTTGTACAGTAAGTGCGGATATAGGCGGTGAAGAACTTATTGTTATTGGTAAGGTGGACACAGGAAATACCCTGAAAGAGCCGTTTTCAGGATCGCCTGTGATAGTGGTGGAGAGGGGAGCGTGTTATTCCGTCAAGGTGCTGAGTGAAATGACTGTTGCATCACTTACACCGGGGTGCAGGGTTATACCGTTCACTTCAGTAGGGGGAAAAGGTATGCTGCCTGCGTATAAAGCTGAAAACATTCGTGTAAAATACGGCGGTATAGAATATCATGTCAGCGCATATATTGCCGTATGCGAAGAAGGGATGATAACCGGGGGCGAAAAGGCGATAGTTCCGTTTGATATTTTTTAAAATTGCTAATGGTAGAGAGGTTGGTGTAAAAAAACGGATTAATATATTTTTCAATAACTATTAAATGAGGAACATAAAATATCAGACGATATAAAAGTAATAACCGCGATAAATAAAGGCTGCAGCGACGTGCCCGGAGCGGAGCGTAAGCGCAGCGAACCTCGCGTTTTAGGGTCCAGCGTCACGCTGGCGGCTCGCCGGGTAGGATAAGTATACTATAAACTAAGAAAGGATGATCATATGATACACTTGTATAAGATCAGGGAAATGCTGTGCAGATTTGAGGGGATCTTTTACATAAATGGTCCCGAGACACTTCCGCCGCCGCTTGACAGCGAAGAAGAAAGCCGTGTATTATCAATGATAAGCAGCGGAGAAGAGGAAGCCAGAGAAATACTTATCACACATAATCTGAGACTTGTAGTGTATATTGCAAGAAAGTTTGAATCATCCGGAGTAAATGTAGAGGATCTCATATCAATCGGAACAATAGGTCTTATAAAAGCAGTCAATACATTCCGACCCGAAAAAAATATCAAACTTGCTACCTATGCTTCCAGGTGTATTGAGAATGAGATACTCATGTTTCTCAGAAAAACTACTCAGCAAAAAAATGAAATATCGCTTGATGAACCTCTGAACGTAGACTATGATGGGAACGAGCTTCTTATTGCCGATACTCTCGGAAGTGAACCCGATACTGTAAATATACGAATAGAAAAAGAATCCGAACAGCGTCAGCTCCTCTGTGCTGTAAACAGGTTGAGCGGAAGGGAGCTTAGAATAATGGAGCTTCGTTTCGGACTTAATGGGGAAAAAGCCCACACTCAGAAAGAAGTAGCTGATGTTCTCGGTATTTCCCAGTCTTATATTTCCCGTCTTGAAAAAAAGATAATCCGACGACTCCGCCGTGAAATGACCGACCAACCCAAAAGCGCTTAAATTAATGTGGAATTAGCGGCAGAAAAAATTATATTCCTCACAATCAAACTTTGTTCATTATGTAGGGCAAAGTGTCAAGTTACTTTTAATCAAGTAATATTAATTTAAAAAGGACAGCGGCTAAAAATACCGTTGTCCTTTTTTACAAAAAGTTATTATAAGATATAATTGCTTTTTAGTTGAAATCTGTAATTCTGTAAACTCATATACCATAGAAAAGATTAAGAAAGAATTACGATAAATACCACATTAAATAATTTATCAGGTTTTGATGAAGACGGAGAGAGAAGCGAGGTTTGATGTTATTTTGTCGATAACAGTCTGAACTTCTGATGATGAGAGAGTTCTTTCCTTTGACCCGAATTCAAATCTTACGGTGATCCTATGGATAAGGTCGGTATCATATGTGTCCACAATACTTACACCTTTGAGAAGACCGTTGTTTTCATTTTCCCAGCAGTGTCTGAGATCGCTGAACATAACATCCTTCGGCATATCCATGCTCAGATCGTATTCAATGGACGGATACTTAGAGGGCTCATCATATACAAGAGCTTTTCCTGCGGCAGACGCAAATTTCTCAATGTCTATCTCTGCAAAAACTATATTTCCTTTTTTATCAATGTTTTTGCCTACTGTAGGATGAACCATTCCTATATAACCTATGTCATTTCCGTCAATAAGTATGCGGTTATAGTTTACGGGATGCTCATAGCTGTGCTCTGCTTCCGTTCCGAGGAACGTAAGCTCACAGTGTTTTACATCAGCGGCAATTCCGGCAAGCATATCACGAAGACGGAAATACTGTTCTCTGATGCTTCTTACCTTACTGAAAAGTGTAATGCCGAGCATCTTGTTTTCTACACAAAGGTTGTTCTCGTCAACGCCGTTTATTACTCTGCCGATCTCGAAAATACCGAAATCGTTGGAGTAGGATACATTAGCACGAACCTGACAAAGCTGGGTGGGTATCATTGATCTTCTAAGAGTTTCAATATTCGGGTTAGTTGCGTTTGCAAGCTTTATATTTTCCTCAACAGGTATACCGAGTGCTTTCTGTTCGTCATTATATGCCCAGACATAGGAATGAACCTCATGCAGGCTGAAACGTTTTACAAGAAGGTCTTTTATCTTTTCTTCATCTGTTTTTACTTCTGCGGGTCTGATGGGATAAAGCGGAGAGAAGGCAGTGTTTATCTCGAAATTATCATAACCGTAAATTCTTGTTATTTCTTCGATAATATCTGCTTTCATTGTAACATCCTTCGTTATTCTCCATGAAGGAACGTCTACTTTGAAGTCATCACCGTTTCTTTCAGCCTTGAAGCCGAGACCGCAGAGAGTTTTTATTATAGTATCTCCGTCAATTTTTATTCCCGTATACTTATCAACAAAAGACTGATCGAATTCGATCGTAACAGGCGGGAATTTTACAGGGTATTCATCAGTAAGAGATGATACGACCTTTGCGCCGTTATCGTATTTTTTGAGAAGATAAACGAATCTGCCGATAGCAGGAACGGTCATTTCGGGATCAAGACTTTTTTCGTAACGCACGGAAGCGTCTGTTCTGTGGGAAAGTCTTACGGTAGACTTGCGTATGCTTGCGGCGTCAAAGTTTGCCGACTCAAGGGCGAGGGTGGTGGTATCGTCCTTTATTTCACTGTCAAAGCCGCCCATGATTCCCGCAATTGCAACAGGTGTATTATCGTTGCAGATCATAAGGGTGTTTTCGTCTATATTGCGTTCGACTTCATCAAGAGTCGTGAATTTAAAAGGTTCGTTGAATCGCTTTATACGTATTTTATCAACACGTCTTGCATCGAAAGCGTGCATTGGCTGACCCATTTCAAGCATCAGATAGTTAGTAAGGTCAGCAAGGAAGTTTATAGCCCTCATGCCGCAGTAATAGAGTCTTATGCGGATATTGACGGGGCTTACTGTACGGCTGATGTTTTCTACCTTGATACTGCTGTATCTTTTACAGAGTGTGTCCTCAATTTTCAGGTCAACGGGGGGAAGATCGGAATAAACAGTCAGATCGTCTGTTTCCATAGCTTTGAGAGGTCTTCCGGCAAGAGCGGCAAACTCTCTTGCGATACCGTAATGTCCCCAAAGATCGGGACGGTTTGTAAGGGACTTGTTATCTACTTCAAAAACTATATCTTCCACATCGTAGACAGATTTAATGTCAGTGCCGTTTGGAATATCATCTGTTATCTCCATGATACCCGAATTATCATCAGACAGTCCTATCTCAGCTTCACCGCAGCACATACCGTTTGAAGTATAGCCTGCAAGCTTTCTCGGAGAAATGGTGATATCGCCTATCTGAGCGCCAACTTTAGCAAAGGCTGTTTTCATGCCGACTCTTACGTTTGGCGCACCGCAGACAACATCTGTAAGTTCCCCGTCACCTGCGTCAACTTTAAGCAGATGGAGTTTTTTTGATTCGGGATGTGCTTCAACTGACTTTATTTCTGCAACAACTATACCGCTGAGATCCTTTCCTTTGAAGAATATCTCATTCTCCACTTCCGCAGTAGAAAGAGAAAATCTGTGTATAAGGTCAACTTTATCCAGACCCTCAAGATCTACAAAATCACAGATCCAATTCATTGATAAAAACATTTCATTATCCTCCCTTATTCATCATCCGTAAACTGTGACAGTACTTTAAGACTGCCGCTGTTCAGATCTCTGATATCCTTTATGCCGTATTTCATCATAGCAAGTCTTGTCAGTCCGAGACCAAATGCAAAGCCTGTATATTCTTCGGGGTCGATACCGCCTTCTGTAAGAACGTTTGGATGTATCATACCGCAGGGGCAGAGTTCAAGCCATCCGCTGTGCTTACAGGAAGGACATCCCTTTCCGCCGCAGATAAGACAGCTTATATCAAGCTCAAATCCCGGTTCCACAAAGGGGAAGAAGCCCGGACGAAGGCGGACTTTTATATCCTTGCGAAATACCTCAGAGAGCATTGTTTTCATAAAGTATATAAGGTTGGATATGGATATATCCTTATCAACCATTACACCTTCCATCTGGAAGAATGTATTTTCATGGCTGGCATCGGTAGCTTCATTGCGGAAACATCTGCCCGGGAAAATTGCTTTTATGGGTACGCCGTTTTCTTTGAGGGCAGGACCGTATTTTCTGAGAATAGCGTTTTGTGCTGCGGAAGTTTGTGATTTAAGCAGCTGACCGTTTTCAAGATAATATGTATCCTGCATATCTCTTGCCGGGTGATGCTTAGGAATATTTACCGATTCAAAACATTCATAGTCCGTAACTACCTCGGGATAATCCTCGACAGTAAATCCCATAGACTTGAATATATTCTCGCACTGTCTTTGAACAAGGGTGATCGGGTGATATGAACCCATATCCTTTGCGGCCGGGGTCGAAATATCAAAACGGGGCATTGAAGCTATTTCCATTTCGATTTGTTTGCGTCTGAGTTCCTCTGTTCTTGCCTCGATCTTAGCCATGGCAGCTTCTTTGAGCTTGTTCACATCTGCTCCGAAAGCTTTTTTCTGATCCGCAGCAAGTTCTCTCATGCCTTTCATAAGAGCTGTTATGCTTCCCTTTTTGCCGAGGTATGATACTCTTGCACGGTCAAGCTCCGCAAGATCACTTATCTCTGACAGTTCCTTTTCCATTTTTTCCTTCAGCTTTAAAATTCTTTCATCCACTTTTAATACCTCCGATTGTTTTAATTAAAAATTAATGATTAATAATTATGGCTGTCGTACATAGCGGAGTGATCCGAGTGGTGTCGGTTCTGACTGAAATAACTCCACTTTCCACTTTTCAGGTTCAGCAATAAATAAAAAGACCCTGTACAGCTGTAAAGCTATACAGGGACGAAAAGCTTTCCGTGGTACCACCCTGATTTTTGCATTAAAAAATGCAAACACTCATTAATGACGTTAACGGTGTCTTCCGTCACAGCCTACTGTGCATAACGCGGTTCAGCTATGCCGCTCGGAAGGGAACTTCTCCGAAAATATTCTATCCGTTTCTCAGCTTCTGCGGACTCTCTGTGAAAAATATATTACGGTTACTTTTCTTCGTCTTGGCGTTTGAAGTTAATTATAACATACTTTTTTTCATTTTACAAGACTTTGATTTCACCGGCGCCGGCGCCGGCGAGCCGCCGGTCCCTAAACGCGGGTATCGCTCCGCTTCGCATCCGCTCTGAACTCGCCGCTCAGGCTTTACTGCCCGCGTATCAAGCTTCTTGA
>CACWRT010000025.1 GCA_902763365.1 uncultured Ruminococcus sp. | reverse complement strand
CCTTTTGGGTGCATTTAGAATGTGAGCTTTTTGCTTTGTTTTTGGCTTGCAAGCTGACTTTTGAACTGATTTGATTTTTGAGTTTCACGGATTCAGGTAATAATCAAAAACCGAACATTTCGGGCGGACCGTAAAGAACCTCAATTTCTGAATATTCCGAACTTTCTTCAAGCGGATCTAAGCTTTCCTCAAACGGCGGCGGGCCGTAAAGTTCTTCGGGGATTTCCGAGGAAGGATCGTACCTGCCGGGGTCGGTAACACTGCTTTGTGAAGAAGGTCTTGAAGCCGGTTTTGTGGAAGTCTGAGGTTTTACGCTGCTCTGCTGAGGCCTTTGTGAAGCCTGCGGCTGAGTATATGTGGAGGTTACACGGCTGCTCTGACTGCTTTGTGACGATGTGACTGCGGGTGCTTCCGTGGTTTCGGAAGGTTTTACAGAGCTTTCGGTCTTGCTTTCGGCGGACGACTGCGCCGATGAGCTTTGCAGACTGCTTTGTGAAGAACTCTGAAGGCTGCTCTCTGCTGAACTTTCTATACTGCTTTCTGCTTCACTGCCGGCAGAGTAGGACTGTTCAATGCTGACCTGTGAATCTGTATCAGCCGGAGGACCGTAAATTGTGGAGGGTGTTTCGCCGAGACATCCGCTGAGACCAACTACAGCAGTAACAGCCGTGGCTAAAGCACCTTTTCTGAATCTTTTGTTCATAGATAACACCTCACATTTCTTGAAATTTGATATTCTTTTGCCATCATATCTGTGATAGTAATAATGGTATGATTTGTATAACTAATCATACCATTATTACTTATATTTGTCAAGTGATTTATATAATAAATCTTAATGTTGTGTATCTGAATACAGTTTACTAAAAACCCACGGAAATCAATTTTGCCCGGGTAGCTATCCTGTGGGAAACCCTTTGTTTGAAAACAAAGGGTTCTCCCCCAGACCCCTTTCCTAAAAAAACTAATTTTATCTTATATAATCTTTGAAAATTGATTTCCGTGCTAAAAACCGAAAATCAAAAAATCAGATCTCACTGATTATGGAACGGCATACCTGCATAGGGGAATCATCTGCATTTACGGTTATATCAGCGGCACTTTTATAAAGCGGCATTCGTTTGTCATACAGTTCCTTCATGGCCTGATCCTTATCGGGTCTGTTAAGCAGGGGACGTGTAGTATCATTTTTCAGACGATTGGCTATTGATTCTACAGGAAGATCAAGAAGAACAATACGACCCGTTTTACGAAAAGCTTCCACGTTTTCGGGGAAGGTAAGAGTTCCTCCGCCGGCGGCGATGACAATACCGTTTTTCAGAGAAAGTTCAACCGCTGCCTGACGTTCAAGATCACGGAAATAGGGTTCTCCCGAATCTGCGAATATCTGGGATACAGATTTTTTTTCCTTTCGTTCTATGTACTTGTCCAGATCAATGAAGGACATACCCAGTTTTCTTGCAAGCAGACTTCCTACAGTTGACTTTCCGCAGCCCATAAAGCCGCAGAGAATAATATTTTTACGTTTCATAAGTTTCACCGATCACTTAAAATTTCTTTTCATCTCTTCAGCGCTGTCAAGTATCAGCTGACTTATATCATCAGCATTGTAAACAGCCCCGTCCCATATCTCATGCGCAGCCACTGCCTGCCATACAAGCATAGCCATGCCGCCGACTGCTTTTATACCCATTTCCTTTGCCTTGCGTATAAGCATGGTTTCAAGGGGATTATAAATTGCGTCAAACACATATTTGCTGCGGCTTATTATTTTTTCGCTGACGGGCATACGCTCGGTATTCGGGAACATTCCTACAGGCGTTGCATTTACAAGAAGATCGGGGTAGAGGCAGTCGTTTTCCAATGAAGAAATAAGGCAGGTGTTTACTTTTGCTCCTTCGATCTTATCGCCGACTTCCTGCGCAAGCGCGTCACGTACCGCTTCATCCTCGGGGCGTACTGCTATTGTAATACTGCAGCCTGCCAGAGCTGCTTCATAAACAAATGTTCGCGCAACACCGCCGCAGCCTATTATGCATACGTTTCCTTCAAAGGGGATATCTGCTGCTTTGAGAGCCATCAGAAAGCCGTCGGGATCGGTTGTAAAGCCTTCCCGTTTTTCGCTGTTTCTGACGGTGTTGACTGAGCCGTAGAGCTGCGCTTTTGGATCAAGCTTATCAAGGAAGGGAATGATATGCTGTTTATTGGGTATAGTTATATTATAGCCGTCAAGTTCATTAAGCGTTTTTATCTTTACAGGAAGTTCTTCGGGAGCTACGTCAATTATACTGTAATCTCCCTTCAGACCCGAAAGCTCAAAAAGTCTGCGGTGTATGAATGGTGACATGGTGTGACCTATAGGATGACCTATTACTGCGAATTTTCTTTCTGACATAATTATTCCTCCGTTTATTTAATTCATAATTCATAATTACGGCGGTTCCGGTTTCATTCAATCGTTGATGCTTTATCGCCGTCAATCCTTTTTGCTTTTATATTGAGCGGATGTCAGCGTAATTACGGATTAGCTGCATTTTTTATACAAAGCGTTAGAATATAACGGTTAATTATTGAAAGATTTTATAATTTATAAAAAATTATTAAAAAAATGCAGATTTGATATTGACAAAGAGACAAATAACTTATAAGATTTGATATAGAAACCTTGTGTTCCGTATGAAATACTGATCTACTGATATTGTAGCATAAAGTAAAGCTTTTTGCAAATATTGGTGTATAGATTCTGCGGATGCAGATTTTATGTTTATTATTATTTTAGGAGGCCTTTTTTATGGTATTTGAAAAAGTAAGATCAATTCTCAGCGAGCAGTTCGATGTTGAGGAGGACAGCATCACATTAGAAACATCAATCATCAATGATCTCGGCGCAGATTCACTTGACGTTGTAGACCTTCTGATGAACATTGACGATGAATTCGGCGTAGAAGTACCCGATGAGGACGTTGAAAAGGTCAAGACTGTAGAAGACCTTGTAGCTTATATCGAAGCTCGTCAGTAATTATTTTATAAAAACCGGCCCCGCAGTACGTTTTGTGCTGCGGGGCATTTGCGGTTTAGTTTATAGTTAAGTTGGCAGTATGTGACATTGTATCAGTTCAGTGTCTTGTATCCGTTTTCGGGAACTATGGTTTTATCTATAAGCTCAAAAGCTTCTATCATTGTATCGTTGTGTTTATTATCTTCTGTAACTGCTCTGTAAATATTTTCGTAGTCCTTATTAAAAAGATTTACCATCCGTACTCTCTCCTCATCAGTCATTTCGAAATCAGGATCGTTATAGGCATTACAGCAGGCGATAGTTCTTTTGTAATACTTTTCAAGAAATTCATTACTATCAAAATTATGGTTTGAAACATAAATCCCTTCTTTATTTTTTACATAGTCATGATCTTTTTCTGTAAATAATAGACTGCTGTCACCATATCCGGCATTTATTACTTTATTAATTAATTCTCCGTATTTTCTGTTTCCGTATTCCGCTTTTGCAAAAATAAGATCTATTTCGTATCGGGGTGTAATATTATCTGCACTCATATTATCGGTATCATACCCGAACTCATTTCGCATCATTTCGGAAACTGCTATTTCATCGTTATAGGAGATCTGATTTTTCAGCTTCATAAGTTCATCTTCATCCAGTTTACGCAATATGTTTTTTTCAGGCTTTGAAACTTCCGCTGTAACTGCCTTATTCCCGTTTGTCTGAGCGACTACAGCGGCAGCAGTTGCAATTGTCGCAGCTGTTATCAGAGCAGCCGCAAGTCCGAACATGAATCGGCGGCGCACGGGAGTTACTTTTTTAGCGGCAGGGTGAAGCTTTGATGTATAAAGACTTTTGATCTTTTCAAGATCCGCTCCTGTTTCGATAATTATTGTTTCTTCGTCAATGGAATCGAGTTCATCTTCAAGCAGATCAAAAATAAATTCCTTTTTCATTAGTTTACACCCCTTTCCTGTAAATATCTGCGAAGCTTTTCTCTTGTACGCCTGAGTTTAGTCTGGACAGTGTTTTTGTTGATGTTCATTTTTTCGGCAATGACTGCCGTTGACTGGTAATAATAATAGTGTCTGATAAGTATTTCTCTGTCCGGCTGTCCGATATCCTTTATCGCTTCACGCAGGATATCATAGACTTCGCTGCTTTCGATATTGTCGGACATGATGAACAGGTCGCTTATCCTTTCATCCTCAAGGCTCAGCGGATGTGAACCGACGTCTTTTCTGAGTCTGTCGAGAGCCTTTGTTTTTGCTATACGGCACAGATAGCCTTTTAGCTTTTCGGGGATGACTTTGCTTCGGTTTTCCCACAGTGTCAGAAATACGTCGGACGCTGTTTCTTCAATATCCGCAGTGCTGAGTTTTCCCGAAAAAATATTGTAAATGATCGTTGTGACAAGGGGACTGTACTGCGACGATATTTCTTCAAGTACCGACTCATCTCCGCTATTTAATTTTGATGCGATCTTTTTCACATCCATTTTACGACCTCCTTTACTGCTGTAATAAAGACCGTAAGACAATGATAATATTATATCACCTTTTTTGTATTTACGCCCTTCTGTATATAATAACGTAAAAAATATACTTCTGCGTTCAAATCCCTAAAAAATATCAGAAAAATTCTCAGAATTTCGCAGTGTTTTAAAAAAATATAATATATATTTAAAATGATTGAAATTTATCTTAAAAAGTAGTAGAATAAGTTTATTGCGAAAAACAGAGGGTATGCGCGACAAAGAAAACGGCGCTGAGTGAACAGACCTGAGTCGTCAATCTATTAACTACATACTAATAACTGTAAGGAGTTTTTTAATGAAAATAAAAAGCCTTTTTGTTGGGGATACGGATAATACCGGCGTGCAGTTTTTCAGAAGCTTGTTTGTCGGCGGTATAGCCACGGTTGCGGATATGGCTGTGCTTGTGCTTATACGGGAGCTTTTGGGAGTACCCGAATCAATAGCGGCAGTGTTCGGATTTATCGTAGGACTTGCTGTAAACTATATAATATCAACATACTGGGTCTTTGCAAAGGCCAAAGTAAAAAACAGAGCAGCAGATTTTATTGCATTTGGTGTAATAGGTGTGATAGGTCTCGGACTGACTCAGCTGATAATAGAACCATTTTCGGTAAAAGGTATGTTCGGCGAGGGTATCCTTGTGAGCAATGCGGTGTTCGGATCGCTTCTTCCTACGGATAAATACTATATTATCGGAAAAATGCTGGCTGTGGTTCTTGTATATATGTGGAACTTTTTTGCGCGAAAATTCTTCTTGTATAGTAAAGCAGAAAAAAATGATGATGAAAATATATAAAGAAAAGAGGAAAAGCTTTGAAAGATGTCATTATTATCGGTGCAGGTCCCGCGGGTCTTACTGCGGCTTATGAATTAATGTCCAGATCAAAGGATCTTAATGTCACCGTTTTTGAGGAGAGCAATACTTTCGGCGGTATATCCCGTACTGTCAACTATAAGGGCAACAGAATGGATATGGGCGGTCACCGCTTTTTTTCAAAAGTTCCCGAAGTAAATGAATGGTGGGAAAAAATGCTCCCGACTCAGGGCGCGCTGCCGTATGACGATGTTGTGCTTCAAAGGGAAGCTTCTGTGAACGCAGGCGGTCCCGATCCCGAAAAAACCGACCGTGTTATGCTGAAAAGACACAGACTTTCAAGAATTTTCTTCAACCGCAAATTCTTTGATTATCCTGTTTCACTTAAATTCGATACAATAAAAAATATGGGTATCGGTACAACTTTCGTGGTTGGATGCAGCTATATGAAAAGCGCTGTTTTCAAGAGAAAAGAAAATTCACTTGAAGACTTTTATATAAACCGTTTCGGTAAAAAGCTGTATTCAATGTTTTTCGAGAATTATACAGAAAATCTCTGGGGCAGACATCCCAGTGAAATTTCTCCCGAATGGGGCGCGCAGAGAGTAAAGGGTCTGTCCATACTTGCTGTTATGAAGGATATGTTCGGTAAGGTATTCAAAAAGAAAAACCGTAAAGTGGAAACGTCGCTTATAGAGGAGTTTTCGTACCCGAAACTCGGTCCGGGTCAGCTTTGGGAGATAACTGCTGCCGAATTTGAGAAAATGGGCGGCAGGATCATCAAAAATGCCAGAGTTACAAAGATAATCAAAAACGAGGACAATGTTCTGACAGGGATAGTATACGAAAAAGACGGTCAGGAAAATGAATTCAGGGGAGATTATGTAATATCATCAATGCCTGTAAAAGATCTGGTAGAAGGTATGAACGATGTTCCGCAACAGTATCTCAGTATTGCAAAGGGACTGCCCTACAGAGATTATATGACAGTCGGCGTACTTGTTCCTCACTTGAATCTCAAAAATGAAACAAAAACAAAAACTATAGGAAATATAGTTCCCGATGACTGGGTATATGTTCATGACAGAAGCGTTAAAATGGGACGTTTTCAGATATATAACAACTGGTCGCCGTATCTTGTAAAGGATATCGAAAACACAGTATGGATCGGTCTTGAATATTTTTGCAATGAAGGCGATGAAATGTGGTCAATGACTGATGATGATTTCGGTAAGCTCGGCATAAGCGAAATGGTAAAGATGAAGCTTATCGGCAGCGAAAGCGAAGTGCTTGATTATCATGTCGAACGTGTTAAGAAAGCATATCCTGCTTATTTTGATACATATGAGCATATGGACGATCTTAGAGGTTATCTTGATACAATACCCAACCTTTTCTGTGTAGGAAGAAACGGTCAGCACAGATATAATAATATCGACCATTCTATGTGTACCGCTTTTGAGACGGTCAATAACATTCTTTCGGGTGTTACAACTAAAGATAATATCTGGAATGTAAATACGGAAAAGGAATATCATGAAACAAAATCCTGATGTTAGTGTAAAATAATTCCGGGACAATTAAATTCTTCAATATCTTTGAGCGAGGAACAAATAGTATCAGCCGATACAAAAGTAACAACCGCGACAAATAAAGGTTGCAGCGGCGAGTCCGGAGCGGATGCGGAGCGGAGCGAACCCTCGCGTTACGGGGCCGGCGGCTCGCCGGGCGAACCCCGCGTTACGGGATCGGCGGCTCGCCGGGTCATGATAAAATATTTGCTTTATGAATTGATGTAAATTAATATAAAGGAAGTGGTCAGTATCAGTAATTTAAAAGCACAAAAAGAACCCTTTGCTTTTTTTGTGGCACATACTTTGTTTGAGCATCCATTTATAATAACGGCGCTTGCCTGTTTTTTCTGTATAACGACTGTAAGTCAGGAAATATCATGGCTTGGCATGATGATACCCACGGCAGTACTGTTTATCTGCGGTCTGTTTGTTTCCGAAGGCGTTTCCTTGAATGTAAATGAAAAAAGCCGCAGTATGATGAAAAATTCTCTCACGATTATATCGGGAATGTTTTCTCTGCTGTTCTATAATATGCTGCGTTCGAGCTATAAGCCCGAGATGGTGATACTCAACACAGGGGTAATACTTGTTGCGGCAGTTATGATCTATTTGTTGGTGTCAAAAAAGATAAGTACTAAGAGAGTTATACTTCTGTTGTTTATCTTAGGATTTCTTGTAAGGCTTGCTTATATCATGCACGTAAGTATTGAAACAAAGCAGCATGACGCCGGCAGTGTAGAAAAATTGAACGGTCATTTAGGGTATATCGGATATATTGTGTATAATAACAATATTCCCGATATGGATGTAAGAGATGTATATCAGTTTTATCATCCTCCGCTTCATCATATTATAGCGGCTGTCTGGGTCAGATTTCAGAATGCCATAGGTATAAGCGAGGATAATGTCTGGGAAAACATTCAGCTTCTTACAATGTTCTATTCCTGCTGCTGCATGATTCTTTCATATAAGATATTCCGTCAGTTGGGATTAAAGGGAAAGGGGCTTATAATAGCCTTTGCGGTTGTTACATTCAATCCTACTTTTTATATTCTTGCAGGAAGTATAAATAATGATATTCTTTCCGTTACGCTTATGCTGGGGGCTATACTCAATACTTTGTATTGGTATAAAAGCAGAAGCCTTGGCAGGATACTTTGTATCGCATTATGTGTAGGCTGCGCTATGATGGCAAAGCTTTCGGGATGGATGACTGCGCCTGCGATAGCGTTTATATTCCTTTATGTATTTTTCAAAAACCTGAAAGACTGGAAAAAGTATCTTGTTCAGTTTGCAGCTTTTCTTGTGGTATGTGTGCCCCTTGCGTTATGGTTCGGAATAAAGAATTATATTACTCACGGTGTACCGATAACTTATATACTTGAGCTTTCAAAGACATCATCTCAGTATATTGGAGATATACCCGTTATTCAGAGGCTTTTTGATTTTAATCCCGCGCAGTTCAAGGATGTGGGCGATCAGTTCACTATGTATGACGGAGCGTATAATGAGTACAATCCGCTTATAGCTCTGTTCAAAACGTCTATGTTTGACGAACTGTTTACAGTGAACAATTATCCTAAAATTGCGGGGGTAAATACCATACTTTTCTGGTCGGCAGTTGTCATCGGAATCACAGGATTTGTATCAATGATATACTTTTTCTTCAAAGACAGTCACGACAAGGCTTTCGGCGGAGTACAGAAGATATTTCTTGGGATATTCTATTTTACTCTGATGATTTCTTATTATATTTTCTGTATCAAGTTCCCCCATGTTTGTACAGAAAATATTCGTTATGCTGTTCCTGTTATTGTGGTAGGGGCGTATTATGTGGGACGCCTTGCACAGCATATCTGTTATTTCGGAACAGAAAAAACTTATACTATGAGAGTAGTTGGTTTTAATATTCTTCTGTCCGTCACAGTGCTTTATAGTTCTATGTCGATACTCATGTATGACATTGTATTTATGAGCTGATAATTAAAGGTAATAAAAAACGGCTGTGAAGCATCGGAATTATCCGTGTTCTTCACAGCCGTTATGTTTTTTCGATGTGTTACTGTCTTGCAACACCGGTTTTTCTTGCTGCGTCCATTACAGCCTGAGCAACAGTCTGACCAATACGCTTATCGAAAGCATAGGGGAGAATATATTCTTCCTTGAGTTCCTTTTCGTCAACGATAGAAGCGATAGCGTAAGCTGCTGCCACCTTCATATCGTCGTTTATTTCTTTTGCTCTGCAGTCAAGCGCACCTCTGAATATTCCCGGGAAGCAGAGAACATTGTTGATCTGGTTCGGGAAATCGGAGCGGCCTGTTCCGATAACTCTTGCGCCTGCTGCCTTAGCAAGATCCGGCATTATTTCGGGAGTAGGATTTGACATGGCGAAAACAATAGCGTCCTTATTCATAGAGCGTACCATATCTTCGCTTACAATATTGGGAGCAGAAACGCCGATAAATACATCTGTGCCCTTCATAGCGTCTGCAAGTGTTCCTGTAAGGTGATCACGGTTAGTTATTGCTGCCATTTCAGCCTTAGCGTTGTTGAGTCTTTCATCTCCCTCGCAGATTATGCCAACACTGTCGCAAAGGGTAAGGTTCTGTACGCCCATTTTCATGATAAGCTTTGAGATTGCGATACCTGCCGAACCTGCGCCGTTAACAACTACACGTATGTCTTTTATATCTTTGTTGACTACCTTGAGAGCATTTACAAGAGCTGCCGCAACTACTACAGCCGTACCGTGCTGATCATCGTGGAATACGGGAATATCGCATATTTCCTTGAGTTTTTTTTCTATTTCAAAGCATCTTGGTGCGGCTATGTCCTCAAGATTTATACCGCCGAAGCTGCCTGAAATCAGGTAGACCGTGCGTACTATTTCGTCAACATCCTTTGAACGCACACAAATCGGGAATGCGTCAACATCGCCGAATTCCTTAAACAGCGCACATTTTCCTTCCATAACAGGCATACCTGCCTCAGGACCTATATCGCCGAGTCCAAGAACAGCTGTACCGTCTGTTATAACTGCAACAAGGTTGCTTCTTCTCGTAAGCTTGAACGATTTGTCGTAGTCTTTCTGTATCTCAAGGCACGGCTCTGCAACTCCCGGCGTATACGCCAGCGACAATTCTTCCGAATTTGTTATCGGCGCACGTGAGATTACCTCGATCTTTCCGTTCCATTCATAATGCTTCTCAAGTGATCTTTCTCTGATGTCCATTTTCTTTTCTCCTTACTTGTTTTTTCCTTACTTGTTTTCTTATCGCTCCCTGCGGAGGGGCTGCCGCCCCTTTCCCCCGCGCAGGACTCCGCCCCTGCACCCCGCCAGGGCGCCGCCCTGGACCCGCAAGCCTTTGAAAAGGCTTGAGCGAAACTTTTGCGCTTGTATTTTTACCGCCTTTTTCCGTAATTCTGACTTCTTGCGATTTATAACTATAAACTACCAACTATAAACTATTTATAGTCCTATTCTGATCGGTATCGCTTTCGTAATCGATTCCGTCTGCGCCGAATCCGAACAGGCGATAGAAGTCTTTATGATAGCCTTCAAGGTCTGCATGAGTGTCAAGATTATCTGTGGTGATTTCTTTCCAAAGCTCGTGTACGGAAGACTGTATGTCGTCCTGCATTTCAAGATCGTCCATTCTTATGCGGCCTTCATCGTCGGTGACAGGCTCGGATGCAAAAAGCTTTTCATTCCACATTCTGCACATCTGCTCGATACAGCCTTCGTGAACGTTCTTTTCCTTCATTACCTTGTAAAGTATGGAAATGTAAAGCGGTACTATGGGTATAGCTGCGCTTGACTGGGTTACAAGAGCTTTATTGACGGATATATATGCCTTTACACTGCCTTCGGCTGTCATTTGTTTAGCGGTTTCAAAAAGATGGTCTTTTGCTTTTCCTATTGAACCGTCAGCATACATGGGATGAGTTATATCGGGACCAATGTAGGAATATGCTGCGGTAACAGCATTATCTTCTATAGCATCAGCGGCTTTCAATGCGTCTATCCAGTCCTTCCAGTCTTCACCGCCCATAACTTTTATGGTTGCGTTTATTTCTTCATCTGTTGCAGGTTCAACAGTTATATCGCTTACGGTATTGTCTTTAAGGTTTATTGTCTTGTTTGTGTAAGGCTGACCAACTGTTTTAAGAACTGATGTGTACTGGGTTCCGTCAGCTGTTGTTCTTCTCGGCGCAGCAAGGCTGTATATCACACAGTCTACTTTTCCAAGATCTTTTTTTATCAGGTCAATGGTCTGTTTCTTTATCTCCTCGGAATAAGCGTCGCCGTTGATGGTTTTTGCATACAGACCGTCCTCAGCTGCAAATTGCTCAAATGCGGCAGTATTATACCAGCCTGCTGTTGCTGTTCTGGATCCGGATGCAGGTTTATCGAAGATAACGCCTATCGTTGCTGCACCGCTTGAATAAGCCGCGGAGATCCTTGTTGCAAGACCGTATCCCATTGATGCGCCTATAATAAGGACTTTTTTCGGGCCGGTTGCGGTATGATTCTGCGCTTTAACATGATCTATCTGTTCTTTTACAATTGCTTTGCATCCGTCGGGATGAGCTGTTGTACAGATAAATCCTCTTACCTTTGGTTTGATGATCATATTATCTGACTCCTTTTATATTTATTCTGCTAATTCGTAGTCGCTTTTATCTTTATTGATGACAAGAACTCTGTTTGAGCCGTCAGCTGCAACATAAATTGATGAACAGTATTTTACGGACCGGGTACATATGAGTTTCGGTGTTATCTGGTAACATTCTATACTGTTTTTGGTTATCAGTTCATCGGTTATTTCAAAAGTATGATCCTTCATAGCTTCCGTCAGACCGAGTATCTTTCTGTCGAAGTTATTGAGTGTGAAAAGCGCATCCTCAGGGGAGAGCTTAGCGTTAGGATACATTTCAGATGTAGTTTTATCCTTATCGGCTGAGTTTAGCTCCAACTCCTGATAAGAGCCTGTAGCATCCTGTTTATAGACTTCCTTGCCGTCACATGATATCAAAAGATCACAGCCTACATACATTCTTATTGAATTCTTTTCATAGTAAAGACTTACGCTGTAGTGGTCTTTATCATTGAACTGTACGATATCATTGAATCTTTTTTTAAGCTCGGATATTTTACATGGTATGTACAGTCGTTCGTTGCTGCAGCCGTTTAGTATCTTCTCCGCTTCTTCAAGGCTGATGCCGCCCGTGACGCTTTCGATTTTTTTATCATCTTCGCGGTGTTTTACAGTATCCTCAGAATATTCTTCTGCCGGTGTTTCACCATCAAGATTATAGTGGTAAACTATGTTTCCGTCCTTGTTTTCGTAAACGGACATATCAATGCTGCCCATGTTTACAGGATCTTCACTGCTGTCATCGCTGTTGCTGCCGCCGCATCCGCACAGACCGCATAAGGATATCGCTATCAGCAGTGCAAGCATTGTTTTTTTCATATATCTATCCCCTTTTTTCTTTCTTTTGAAGTACCCTTATTATGTAGTTGACCGTTATATCGAGTCGGTCGGTTTTTTCCAGTCTTTCACTTTTCTCACGGCTTATTCTGTGGCTGTGAGGGGTCATAAGAAGCAGGTCTTTCAGATCTTCGTTATCAAGCCCGATCCTGAAGGACTTATCTTCCTGACTTAAAAGGACAAATTGATCCCCGAATGGTGACGGCTGTTTATTCTGTACAAATACTTCATCATAGATGATATGTTTCAGTTCAGTCAGATGATCTGATCCTGCTGTTACCTCTACAACTATGCCGCCGTCTTTCAGTATTCTTGCATATTCATCATTTACGAAAAGGGAGAACACTGCCGTTACAGCATCGGCTGAGCTGTCCTGTAAAGGAATATGTGACGCTGTTGCAACAGCCCAGATGATGTCACGGTCACGCTGACACGACATTTTAGATGCTTCTTTAGCTATATCAAAACCTATACACTGCGCATTACATTTGTTTTTCAGCAGTGATGTATAGTATCCTTCTCCGCTGCCTATATCGGCAGTTACGGGAGATGGGACATTGCAGTGCTGACGTATTTTTTCTGCTATATCATCGCACACAGGTTCATAAAATCCTTTATCAAGAAAGCGTCTTCTTGCTTCAAGCATTGCCCTTGTATCTCCGGGGGAGAGTGAATGTTTATTCTGCACAGGCAGAAGATTAATATATCCTTGCCGTGCTATATCAAAGCTGTGCCGCTTTTTACAGCAAAAGCTTTGATGAGTTTTTTCAAGTTTTCTTCCGCAAAGCGGGCATATCATTATTATTCTATCCGTCATCATCACCTCTGTGGTGCATAGTCAGCACCCGTTTCAGTTTTATGCAGCTTTCCGTATTTGATCGGAAAATATAGTTTATTTAGAAAATCCGAGCAGTCAGTTTCCGGGTTATATTATCCTTTTCAGCCGTCCGCCGCAGGGGCATCTGTAAGCCGAGGGGTTTTTTATTGCTGCTGACATTCTCTGTCTTTTAATTAAGCTGCCGCATTTGAGACATAGCAGAACATATTTTGCATCGGAATTATTCTCGGGCGCGGGAGCGGGGGAGGGAGATGGAGTATTTGTACGCACATACAGCTCTCCGCCGCATTTGCATCTGTATCTTGAAGGGTGGTCTGTAAGAGCGCTTCTTCTCGTTCGTGGAAATTCCTTTCCGCAGCTGCGGCATATGATCATAAATTTTGCCTGCTCGGAGGAGCGGTCTTTGACTCCCATTTCTTCGGGAGAGTTTGTACGTCTTATATTGTAGCCGTAAGCCTTGTTCATTTTAGCGGCATAATATTTGAATCTGTCACCGTGATCCATACAGCCGTGACAGGTATGAATAAGCTCATGCGCAATAGTCTGGCGGCAGGAAAACTCCGGTGCATCAAGCAGTACAGAGGACAGCTCTATCACAAAACCTCCGTCTCTTTTTATACATCTGCCGAATCTTGTTTTTGCCCTTGTATTTACTTCAATATGCGGATCAATTTTCTTTGAAATCGGGATACCTGCTTTTTCTGCTTCTTTTTTTACTTTTTCAAGCAGAAGATCAAAGTTATTCATTACAGTTCTACCTCTGCATATTCATGACCGATTGCCGGAAGTATTATCTCTGTCAGATCTTTTACGCTTATCCTCATGCTGCTTGTATTTTTACACGGATGGCAGCCGAAATATTCTTCGCTAAGCACATCCTTTTCTATCAGAAGATTGACTTTATTATCCTTATCATTCATAAGACCCAGTACGCTTACCGAGCCGGGGGTAACTCCTAAAAGCTCCTGCATGAATTCTTCTCCTGCAAATGAAAGACGGGAGCTTCCTATCTGAGCAGAAAGATCCTTCGTCTTGAAAGGTTTATCAGCCGGCATCATGAGAAGATAGAATACAGTTTTTTGACGATTACACAGAAACAGGTTCTTGCAGATTTTTACATCAAGCAGTTTTTCCGCCTGCTGACAGTCTTCCATTGTCTGCGCAGCATCATGATCTGTTCTTGTATAGTGAACCCCAAGCTTTTGGAGAAGCTCATACACTCTCATTTCCTCAGGCGAGCGTTCATCAGTTGGGGCAGTATCAAATACTTTTCCGTTATTGTCAGTCATTCATTATCCGTCCTTTTGTTTTTATCAGAATATTGTGTCGGGATCATCGTCATCGTCAAGAAGAGCAAAGGGGGAGAGCTCCTTTGGTTTCTCCGGTTCCGGAGAAGAAGAAAGATTTACCGTCAGGTTTGACAGTGCTTCTGTAATGGCACTCATATCAAAGGCGGCTGATTCTGCTTTCTTTTCGATATAGCTGTCTGCAAGGAAAATGAAATCTTCTTTTTCAAGATTTACCTTATCAATACCTATATCTGCCATCTCAACCTCACCTATATCTGTTCCCGATGTCTCGGCCACATCCATTATGAATTTTGCTTTAAGGAAAACGTGAAGGTCACGTACAAGGCTTTCAAGGTCAGAAAAGCTCATTCCTTCCGTATATTCAGCCATAAAGTCTATGCCTGCCGTATCGTTTACATAGCCCGACAGAGGTTCTGTGGCATTGCGGAAAAATTCAAGTCTTTCATCTGTTGACGGCGGATCGACGCGGCACAGTACAGCGGATCTTTTCAGGGAATTGGGAAGAGATTTTATATCTCCGTCAAAAACTGCCGTTATTACGACAACACCCTTTCCGTTTTTGATAATATTGTCAAGTCCTTCCGAAAAGATCCTGCCCAGCGCAGGCATATCTTTTACGGCATTTATAACGCCCAAGCTGACCATGTAAGCATCCTCGCTGTTTTCGTCCCCGCCGTCTGTATATTCTGCCAGTGCGCTGAGAAAATCTTTCAGTTCCGTTGAAATTTTATCCTCGCCCTCATCTGCAAGGGACTGAAAAGGAAAGTTCAGCACTGCGCTGAACATTTCCCCGTACTGATTTATGAAAGCTTTTTCAAGCGTTCTTTTTCCGCAGCCCTCTTTTCCCGCAAGTATCATTGCGCTTCTGCTGAAAAGTGTATTGAAATAAAGCTCCTGATCCGCAAAAGGCAGACAGCCCACAAGCATTGTTTCATAGCGTTTTCGCTCTATCAGATCTTTTTTTGCGGGGGCAGATGTCTCCGCCTTATATTTTTCAAGCAGTTCTGCTGACATTTGTACTCCTCCGCTTATTCGCCGTCGTCATCTATAAGATAGCTGTCGTTATTGAGATTCCTTTCCCATTTATCAATTGCGTCAAGGATATCCTTCTTTGAAGAAGGTTTGAAACCTGCCATAGCGTCGTCAAAATCTTTCTTTTTAAGCTTAAACTTGCCGAATTTGATAAGGTCGATAGCAGCCTGTTCATTTTCAGCCTGCTGCATTACCTGTTCAAACACAGATTTTTTCATTATAGAGGTCACACGTTCAATATCACGGTAATTATAGCCGTCTGTAACGGAAGCCATATCGTCATAGTTTATATCATCCTCAAGCTCGATAATGCTGTCAAACTGCATACGGAAAGCGTTGCTTCTTGCTTCCATATCCGGGAGAGGAACTCTGATAACCTCTGCTCTGTCCAGCATAGCCGAATCCACACGCTGAGGATAGTTTGTTGCGCCTATGAATATTATAGATTTTCCGGAGTTTTTCATACGGTTATAACCCGTAAGGAAGGATGTTGTAATAGACGCTGCATATTCGGGCATAGACTTCTGAGAACGGTTACGGCATACGCCGTCTATCTCATCAATGAAAACTATGCAGGGAGCGCAGCTTTCTGCCTCTTCAAACATTCTTGTGACGATTTTTTCGGCATCGCCCACATATCTGCTTATGATATCCGAGCCGACGAGAGAAAGGAATTTATAATCCTTATCTTTCATATTAACAAGTTCATTTGCAAATGCTTCTATGATGTAGGTTTTACCGCATCCGGGAGGGCCTACAAAGAAATATGTGTTAAGTCTTGGTATTTTAAGAAAATCAAGCAATGCTTCGCAGTTGGAGTTTGTCACACAGTCAGCAAGCTTGTCTTTAAGCTCTGCCATACCCGAAACATCCTTAAAGGAGTGATTAGGAGCTTCCTTATACCATGATTTTGCCATAGCGTCCAGCTTTTCCTTATCGCTGTCGCCGCCTCTTCCGCCGGTAGTCTGGGAGGTTTTTTTGCCGTCGGATTTACCTTCCTCATAGGCCTGTGCTTTCTGGGGATCAATTTCCTTGAGGATGGTTATTATTTTTGCGCTGATAGTTTCTTTTTCTCTGAGGTGGTGATTTCTTTCCTCGCCTATAGTCATATCAGCCATTTCACTCTGAAGCTCTGCTGCTCTTTGAAGGTACTGACATTCCTCTGCGGTATGTTTTCCGCCGCTGCTTTGCAGAACAAGCTGTGCCTTATTTATATATGCCCTGTACAGATTCTCTCTTTTCTGAACAGCTACGGCATAGTTGCGTTCCATCAACGATCACTTCTTTCTTGAATAATAATTGTATGAATAAGTATTAAGCTTTTAGCTTCAAGCTGCCGCGCAGCTTGCTCACACCTTGCCCCAGTCTCTGAGATAGTCGTCAAATTCCTCATCAGAGATAGACGTACCCTCGGACTGGAGAGACTGATCTTCTTTTTCGGATATTTCTGAAACATCATCAAAGTTAGTATCCACGCCTATGCTTTTTGAAGCATATTCATTTATCATGGAGGTGGTTGGGTCGTTAAGCAGGGTATCATATATGTCATCCGCAACGATAAGGTCGATAGGATCGCTGTTCATTACCTTCTGAACCTCATCATTGGAAACTTTTTCTTCTGTTTTTTCGTTGAACCAGCCGCTTGACTCATTATCCTCGAGCCAGCCCATCTTATGTGCTCTGAACTGGAAAAGAGCCTTCTGGATATTCTGAGAACCGAGAGAAATACCGTTCATTGTTTTTATAGCGCCGCTGAGATCTCTCATTGCCAGATTCCAGTCTCTTTCGTTTTCTATTTCGATAAGTCTTTTTTTAGCGTGCTTTACCATAACGAGGGATAGGTAAGCATTTTTAAGTCTTCTTTCGGACTTTTTACTGCTTTGATTATGTTCACGCTCATATTTTACGGCATTTGATTCGCTGACGATTTTCATGACGAATTTTTCCTCAAGCTTGTTGAGTTTAACGTTTGTTTCAAAGACTTTATCTCTGAAGTTGCTGTCGTCACGTCTTGCTTTTTTCTTATCAAGCTCCTTGCGTTTTTTACTGATGTCGCTCAGTTTCTTGTCGTCGCTGAGATATTTTTCGGTCTTAGCGATCTCTTTGTCAAGTTTTTCCTGTTCTCTTTCTGCTTTGCTTTTAAATATTCCGAACATTGCTCATACCTCCCATATCAGTTGCTGATCTTATGCTGTTCAGGTTCGTTGTTGATACCGTCGTTATCCAGATCTTCTTCCATACCCCGGATATCATCATCAAGCTGCTGCTGTTGCTGTCTGAGGTATTCTTCATAGTTTTTCATACCTTCTTCTTCGGCCTTCTGGTCTATTTCATCCTGATGAACGATATTGCGGTAGGTGGTCATATCCTTGAGCATCTTGCGTATAATTCTCGGATCGGAGTTTATAGCGTCTATTGAAGCGTCAAGGTCAGAGAAAAGATCTTCAAATTCAAATATCTGATCCTGAAGATTTTTCATATTTTCGATGTATTGTTTGTTTACTCTTTCTATTTCTTCACGCTCTTTTTCAGTGGTGATGCTGTTTATGGAAAGAAGAGCATTTTCGGTATTGCTTATTGCTCTCTGCATTTCCTGAACGTTGGAATTCATTCCTGAAATGCTTGTTTTTACGCCGTTGATCTGGCTTTTGAGTTCGTTTACTTTGGAGAAGATCGCAGCATAGTTCTGTATCTCGGGAGAAGCTGTAGCCACCTCGGCAGGACTCATGCGTATGATCTGGTCATATTTATCCTTATGGCGGATACTTTCTTCCTTGGCAATGCTTTTAGCTTCTGTATAATCTGCCTGTAAATGCGCAAGCTTATCATTGAGTTTGATAATGCTGTCCTGATAAGCGGCGATTTTTCGGTTGAGTTCGGCAATAAGCTTATAGTGTTTTATTATTTCAAGACGCTGTCTGAGGATCTCGTCCTTATTTTCTATGTCGGATTCCTTTATTGCTTCGTGACCTTTTGAAATACCGAATTTTATCGCTTTCATATATGTTTCGGATACAAGAAAGTGCCCTTCGCACATCTCGTTTTCGATATGTTCCGCAAAGAAAAACAGTTCCTGATCTATAGCGTCGCTTTCTGCAAGCATAAGCTGTGAAGATGTCTGCTTGCTTATAACAGCCTTTACAGTTTTGAGATCCCTGTCAAATTCCGAAAGCTGGGCATTTGAAAGCTGTTCTTCCGATACGCTTGCGCGTATTTTCTGCACATTCACGCTGTCCAGCGCATCGAGTATCTTCACCATATTCTGTCTTGTAGCGTCAAGCTGACGTTTCGGGTCTTCTTTTACTATAACAGGTTCTTCCACTGTTTCTTTTTTCTTTTTTCCAAATAATAAACCCATTATCATTTACCTCCGTTTATCAGTTTGCAGTTTTACTGCGTTGACTTCTTCATTCTGTATCCCGGCAGCTGTTTTTGTCTGCCTTTAATACTATTATACAAATTTTACCGCAAATTTCAATAGTTTCGACTCTTTAGTTTCGCCCATTTTTCGGAGGGGCTGCCGCCCCTTTCCCCCGCGCGTGGCTCCGCCCCTGCACCCCGCCAGGGCGCCGCCCTGGACCCGCAAGCCTTTGAAAAGGCTTGAGCGAAACTTTTACGCTTTAAATTTTGCCCACTTCTTTATGACTTCCGAATTTCTGCTTCTGATGGCGACACTAAACACTATTCACTATTCATTATTCATTATTCATTATTCACTAAACTGAACTCTTCTGACAGGATATAATGTTCGGGCGTTCCGATACAGATTTTTGCCATAAGACCGGTTGAACGGATGACTCCCACGCTGAGACTGTCTGTTTTTTTAATGTCAAAGGAAAAGTTGTAGTATGTTTTTTCCTTTCCGCCTACACAGATCTCTACCACGATTGTTTTGTCTGTTTCGGAACCTAAAAAGTTTTTTTTCAGCCATACAGGTTTTTCGGATTCAAGTTCAGCAGCATCAGCTATTTTAATGCTTTCGGTAGTGTAATCTTTGAATTCTCCGTTTTCGATTGTATATTTATGACTTATAAGGTTTATGGTTATTCCTTTGAACTTGCTTTCTCTGTATTTGGCGACCATTTTTTCAAGTGCCGCAGAGTTATCCCCGTCAGTAAAATTTACATGGGTGAATCCGCATATTCCGCAGCGGATCTCGCCTTCGGGAACTTCACTTCCGCAAAATTTACATTTCATTATGTTTTCACTCCTGTTTCAATCGCAGTTATAAGACTGCGGTATTCTGCTTTATAGCTTTCAAGCATATGACGTATTCTGCCGATCTCTTGTTTAAAGTAAGTTCTCTTCCTATAAGCCTCTTCTTTTTTTGCGAAAAGGGGGAGAGAGGCAAATCCTGCGTCGGGGAACAGTTTATCTATCGCATCCTGCATTACTTCGGTTTCACCCTCGCATATTCTCAGACTTGCTTCTATATCGGGAGAGTTTACGGAACTGAGCAGTTCTTTAAGCTCATCATGCTTTTTCTGAATTTCTTCTCTGTGGGAGATAATGTTGTTATAGTTTTGCTGCATAGCATTGTTTTTCTGATTTTCCTCGTCAATAGTCTGAGATATTTTGTGCATCTCATTTTGTAGTTCTGCTGTACGGGATGATATATTTTTAAGCTCTTCATCTTTTTTGCTTATACTTTTTCCGATATTTTCAGCTTCGTTTTCTTTTTCTTCAAGTGCTTTGCATACATCGTTATATTTGTTTTTCAGAGTTTCTATATCGTTCATGCCCAGCTGCTCTTCCTTGCTTGCAATCTCTGCCATCATCTTCTGACGTTCATCGGAAAGCTGTCCTGTTCTCTGACGGATATTCTCAAGCTGTTTTTTATTTTCTTCTATCTCACTTCTGAGCTGTTCTTCCTTCTGAGAGAAGGACATGATCTCTGCCTCCTGAGAGCTTATTGTTTCTTTAAGTGAATCAAGAAGTTCATCCTTTTCGGCGATCTGAATTTTAAGCTCATTGTTTCTTTCGGCATATTCATCCATTGTCCGTTCTCTTTTTTTCAGGGTCAGAACAGAAGCAGGGATAGTGATATCTCTGTATCTTTTTATTTCTTCATTATGAGATTGTGACAGGTCTTCGTTTGCTTTTAGTTCGACCTTCAGATTTATGATCTCTTTTTCGACCGCAGACATATTTGCTTTCAGCTCATCGCATTTTTGTACAAGCGTGTCTTTTTCTATAGTCATGTTTGCAATGTCAGTTTCCAGCTGTTCACGGTCATTTTCTGTTTTATTAATTTCGTTTTGAATACTCTGTTTTTCCGACTCTGCTTTTTCGGTCTGTTTTTTGAGATTTTCACATTCCTGCTGTTTATTTTTAAGGATCTCATTTGCCATACGCAGCTTTTCGGATAGCACAGGAAGCTCGCCCTTTGACATTTCGCCGATTCTGTTTTCTGCTTCCTCATATTGTCTGCGGAGTTCATTGGCACGTTTTTCGGAATCATATGCCGAAGAAGTGATTTTTTCTATTTTTTCCTCATACTCAATACATTGTGACTCGATTTCATGGAGATGGCTTCGTTTTTCCTCAATGCTTTGTTTCAGTCTGTCGGATTCGTTTTTCTTCTGACTTATATCGGATTCAAGCATATCGGATATTTCTTTGAGTCTTTCCACTTCATTATATTCGTCATTGAATCTTTCTTTTGCGTTTTCCAGCTTTTCCTGCTCCGTTTGTTTTCTTCTGTCAAGTTCTGCCATATCTATGGATGACAAACGCTGTATTTCTTCGCTTATTTTTTTGCAGTTTTCTTCAACAGTCCTTGCCTTATCCTGCTTTATTTCAAGTTCGGTTTTTGCTTTTTCCAGCTCAGACTGTTTCAGGGAAAGCTCTTCTATTTGTTCTGCGGCACTGTCTGTTTCGGCGCAGGTATTTTCTATCTCGCTGTATATTTTATCAAGGCGTTTTTTTCTGTCGGCAGCCGAGCCGAATTCATCGGATTTGGTTTTTGTGATCTGAAGCAGTGTTCTTCCCACCATGGAAAGACCTGTAACAGCTGATCTGAGGTCGCCGGTTTCAAGCTTATCCGGAGAAGAGCCGGAGATCACCTGAACATCTCCTAAGATATCGGTCATAAGTCCCAGCAGCTCCTCTAAAGTGAGGAAGTCCTTTTTTTCGAGAATTTTAAGTGTTCTGTTAGTTCTTTGAAGCTCCATTATTTATCACCTCCGCCGTTCAGCTCCACAACATCAAACATTGATTTTATAGTAGAGAGCTTTATGCTTTTAACGGGCTGTTCGCTTCTCGAAGAAGTTTCCCAGTCATAATCGAATATGTGTATGGTTATCGAATCGGTGGGATCTATCGAAAAACCTACAGTTGCCATCATAAATTCATTATCCACAACATTTTTCAGCTTTGCGGCAAGCTCAGCCTTAGGATCTGCGCCGAAAGCGTCGTCTTCATTATCGCTGAAATTCACAAGGAATTTATCTATTGTACCGTCTGCGACGAAATAGGGTACATCATTTCCTTTTGCGTCTGTAGCGCAGTATATTTTGTTGTACGCCAGCTCCTGACGATATCTTATCGCATAATATTTTGCTATAGCCTTATCTGCCCTGTAAGCATAGATACCTATAGAAAATTCTGCTGTTTTGCGTATGGATATAAGTCCGTCCGCAAGAAGTGAAGCACCAAGGGAAATTGCTCTTTCCCGATCCTCGCTGTTAACGATAATGCCTTCGGTTCTTTCGTCGCGGGAGCTTATACCGAACATATCGTATATTTGTTTTTTTACCAGATAGAAATTGCCGAAGCCTCCCACTATACCAATTTTGAAGTTATCCTCGTATGTATCAATGCCATCGGTAACTGCTTCTAATTTTTCCCTGAGTATATCCGAAATTATCTCATCATAAATATCTTTAAGGTGTTTATATGTTACGATAACGCTTTCGTCCAGATAGTCAAGCTCGATAAATTCTTCATCATCCAGAGCGTCGGGAGTGAATTCAAGTTCTCTGAAGGTATCTTCAACATCCTCCGCATCGCTCATTAGCGCTTCTTCAAGCTCATCCACAGCTCTGAGAAAATTTCCGTCATATTCTATATCGTCCGTATCTTCAAATGCTTCGGAAGATCTTATAGCACGTTCAACGACTTTTTCCATATACTTTATGCCTGCGTTACCGATCTCTTTGTCGGTATTTTCGCCTGCGCCGTCACGTTTTTCCACCTTGACTTCCATGCTGTCGCCGTTTGAAAGGACTTTCGTAAGTGTTATATCAAGAGTGCCGCCGCCGTAGTCTATCAGCAGAACACGTCCTTCAAAGTTTTCATGTCTTATCTGTTTGTAGTTATATGCGAAAAATGCGCTTGCGCTTGCGGGTTCGCTTACTACCTCAGCCTTATCCACAAAATCAAAGCCGCTGCATATACGGCTGAGGGATTTTCTTCCGTCAAAAGTATTGAGGCTCTGTCCCCATACTTCGGGAACACCGACAATAAGCCTGCCTATATGGTCTTCGCCTATTTTTGCCAGTGCGCTTTTCAGGACTTTTTCAAGGAACAGAGAAGCTATTTTTTCGGGGGTATTTATTTCATCATAATTTCTTTCCCTCAGATTTTCCTCTGTCATCTGTTCGTTAAGAAGCATTTTAAAAGCCTTGAAAATTATAATATTTTTATTGCCCGTAAGATTTTTTGCAGCCTTGCCGATCTTATATTCATTTTTTCTTTTATTGAATGAAACGACTGAGGGGATATAGGGACTTATCCCGTCAAGGCTTATTGCTTCGGGAGTTTTCCTGTCGCTGCGGTAGTGTGATACAAGCGTGTAGGTACTTCCGAAATCTATTCCCAAATTAACCATTTTATATACCTCCCGGACACGGTCATACTGTCAGTTTACCTGTATTGTTTGCATAGGAAGGAACGCTGCCTGCTGCATTTTTCAGATTCTGGGACTCATATTTCATTTTTGTCATAATAGTCACTGCGTTTTCATCCGAAAGCGGGACTGACAGTATCTGATAAGCGTTTTCGGTAACTGTTTCATATCTTTTTTTGCTTTCGTTTATTCTTTCAAGGTAAGCCCTTGTATTTTCTGCGCTGTAATTATCTCCGTTTCTGACCTGAGCTGCGATTTTTTGTTCAAGCTCATAGCTGAGTTTTCTGAGTCCCGAAAGTCTTTCTTCCAGAAACATCACATTTTTATAGAAATCGAAGCTTATATCCTTTGCTGTTACAGCCTCACCCCTGAGTCTTGAGCCGGTTCTGAAATAGTCAAAATAGTAGTCAAGTGCTTTCAGCATAGCGTCGATAAGTTCGACATCCACATAATCCGTCAGTTCGTTTACAATATTCTTATGGGTTATTTCTATTATTCTGCTCCTGAAGCTTGCCGCACTGAAGCTAACGGCACTGTCGGTACAGGGTTTTCCGAGGATATCTATAGCCCTGTCAAGTTTCGGATGGCTTTCTCCGAATCTGTTGGTATATATTTTCTTTATAGCTCTGAGCATACCCAGTTCTGCATTATATTCACTTCCGCCTATCATATAGATCCCGTTTTCAACGTCTATACAATCCGTGTAGACCCTGCATACATACTTATAGGGATCAAGATATTCATGGAACTCGCTGCCTGCCTGTTTTAAAGCTTCTCTGAGCTGTCTGTTATTTCTCAGAGCCTCTTCTATTACAGAGATAGAGCGTTTCGGGTTTTCGGGAAGGGGGATATGATTGTTTTTTCTGTACTCGGGTGAATTATAGTAGGAATAAATGACTGCGCTTACTGAATTGATCTCCATAAAAGATATATTGTCCATACAGTCATTATGAAGAGCAGATCTTGTCATCATACGTCTGATATTTTCAAAGCTGAGGGAGTAATGGAAAACTGCCCTGTCGCCCATAAATCTTTTCAGATTATCATAAACATAAAAATTAAGATTATTCTCATACAGATCATGATAATAGGGTACAAGCTCGGGGAAAAGATCGGGATCTGCAAATATATTATCTTCTGTCAGAGTATTTGAGGGCGGGCGAAAGAATCTGATGCTTTCGCCTGCATAATATGAAGATGTAATGATAATAGCATGGCGGTTATTATCCTGGTAATTCTTTGCGCTTATGCGTTTCAGTTCGTCAAAAACATCGGGATATCTGACAATTGAGCCGAATATGCTCATCGGCATAATTATCGCAACACGGTTTTTCTTTTTCATCATAGAGATCAGATCATCGAGAGCCTGTTCAAAGCCTTCTTTGCCGAGCATTATGCTTTTACTGCCGGAACGAAGTCTTTCCCTGTTTTCTTCCGAAAAAGCGGAAGACGTTTGTGTATTGACTTTACGGCGGTTTTGAGAGAACAACCCCCCGAAGATAGCATTGTTTTTCTCATTGTAAGCTTCGGAAGTAATATTATCAAGAGTTGTCAGGATACAGTTGCTGCTGTCTTCACCCATAAAGCTGATCATATATTCATACCTTTCCGCCAGAAGCTTACTGTACAGATGAAAAAGCTGATCTGTCCTTACATAGCTGTCCGTATAATAATAATCTTCGTCATTTGCAAAGAACAGATGAAAAAGTCCTTTTGCCGCATCAAACATAACCCCACCCTCTTTTTAATGAATAATGAATAATTAATAATGAATAATGAATTACGTCTCGTAGTCTATCAGCTTTTTTAAATTATCGAGAACTATTCGTATTTAATAATTTGCCGTTCAAAAAGCATGATATCCGCTGACTACTATTATATCACACTAAATAGTTTATCGCCACATATTTTTATAGTTTAAGTTTATAGTTTATGCATAAAAAAAGCTCCGACAAATATTTTGCCGGAAGCAGTTTATAGTTTGGTTTGCCGCTAATCACTATTCATTAATAAATTATCTTGAGTCTTTTGAGATTCTTGTGAGGACAAGCGCTGCGAGCAGCATGAGAACTACTGAGAATGTCATGAGTATGAGCCAGGTCTTTACCATGTGTTCGTTTGTAGCGTCGAAGCAGTGATCTTTTTCAACTTTTATCAATGATTTAAGACTTTGTATTTCCATGTCGGTCTTGCCTTCCATAATGTTTGAATCCATACTGTTAAGCTTTGAAACAGAGCCAAGACTTTCCATGCCCCACTTGCTGACTGTAGCATAGGATATGTATTCCGAAAAGCCCTCAAGCTTGAAGAGAACACCTGACATTACAAGCTGAAGGATAAGAACCACGGGGGCTATGATATTTGCAATATCTCCGGATTTTACAAGAGAGGAGATAAGCAGTCCCATAGCGTCAGATGCAAGCATTATAAGGAACAGTGATATGAAAATATCCAGCTTGCCGCTTCCTGTCACAAGTCCCTTATCGGGAAAGTCGATGAATATGCAGGATATGAGGAAGAAAACAATTGACTGTAAAAAACAGAGTATTGCCTGTACTGCAAATTTTGACATAATGTAAGAAAAGAGGTTCAGATTTGCCATATATTCTCTTTTCAGTATACCTCGTTCCTGACAAATTTCCTGGATGGAATTGAACAGTCCTATCCATACGGATACGCAGACTATTGTAAAAAGCGTTGATTTTGTATCTTCCATATAGGCGTACATTTTATCTCCCGACACTGCGCCTACGATAACTGCGGTTATTACTGGGAGAAGGGTTATCATCAAAAGCTTTTTAATATTTGATTTAAGTATGTACAGTTGTCGTACTATAAGAACGCACATCTGTGAAAAAGCGGAGCGGTTTCCGCTTTTAGCATGAGTGTTATTCATTTTTTACATCTCCTGTATCTTTAATAGCTGTCAGTATGCGCTATACCCTGCCGTCATACTTTTATATTTATCAATGAAGTATGAGGCATTCTGTTTTATTTTATCATAAGCGTCGGGCAGCGCCTTTACTCCGAAGAAATCCAGCGCACGTTCGGGAGAACCGTAATAGCACAGCTTTCCGCCCGGAGCAAGGAATATGATCTTATCAAACAGGTGAATATTCTGTAGTGTATGTGTTATGACAAGAATAGTTTTTCCGATGCTTGAAGAAAGGTATTTCAGCTGTTTCATAAGCGCAGTCTCGGTTTCGGGGTCAAGACCTGACGTCGGTTCATCAAGGAAGAAAATATCAGGATCCGACACAAGCTCCATAGCGATGCTTACACGTTTTCTCTGACCGCCGCTGAGCTTTTTGATAAGAGTTTCCTTATGCTCATACAGATCCATGATTTTAAGTACATCCGTAACTCTTTTCTTTATTTCCGACGGAGACACATCCTTTGTCAAACGGAGCTTTGCGGTGAAGAGAAGTTCATCCTTTACTTTCAGGTAATCGTGTACTTCATCCTTCTGAGGAACGTTGCCGATACGTTTTTTGAGTACACGATAATTACTGTACAGGTCAAGTCCGTCCATGATGATCTGGCCGCTTGTAGCCGGTTCAAAGCCGTTTACGCAGTTCATGAAGGTTGATTTACCTGCGCCTGAGCCGCCGATAATAGCCACAAGCTCACAGGGATTTACGGTAAGAGTTACATGGTCGAGGATAACCTTTTTACCCTGTACGACACGGCTTATGTCCATTATATCAAGTTTTACACCGTTGGGTTTATTATTGAAGATCAGGTATCCGCCCGTATAGATTATTTTGGTATTGCTTATGCTTATAACATCATTCCTGAATCCGTGAAACTCAAAAATCAAATCAGTTCAAAAGTCAGCTTGCAAGCCAAAAACAAAGCAAAAAGCTCACATTCTAAATGCACCCAAAAGGT
>CACWRT010000024.1 GCA_902763365.1 uncultured Ruminococcus sp. | reverse complement strand
GTCATGAAGACTGATGTTCATGAGCATGATGATCACTATGAGATCGTGATCGACCTGCCGGGCTTCAAGAAAGATCAGATCAATCTTGAGCTTCAGAACGGTTATCTGACTGTCAGTGCCGCAAAGGGACTTGACAAGGACGAAAAAGCTAAGAAGGGCAAGCTGATCCGTCAGGAGCGTTACGCAGGCGCAATGCAGAGGAGCTTCTATATCGGAGATACTGTTACAGAAGCCGATGTGAAGGCGAAGTTTGAGGACGGTGTTTTGAACATCTGCGTTCCGAAGGCAGAGCCTAAGAAGCTGGAGAATCACAAGTATATTGCAATTGAGGGATAATACCTCGCTAAGCCAAAATGATGCTCCCCGGAGCTGTTCGTATGAGCAGTTCCGGGGAGTTTGTTTTTATGTGATTTGAATGAATCATTATCCTGCCATATCAAACAGGCTATTGAAATTTTTCTTGGAGAACGAGTTTGGTCTGTCGTCATTCTTCGCTTTTATACTTGTATTATTCAGCGGAATGGGAGAGTAAAGCATTGATCGAAATTTTGAATTCATTACTGGTTTCAATTGCAAAATCATCTTTATGCAATATGCGCATAGATGAAATATAAAATTATGCACATTTACAAAGTTGTAATCAATGTATTGACAACTAAATGGAACGATGCTATAATATGCTTGTAAGTTAAAAGATGACAAGTTACATCTTTACAACTTTGTAAATTTATGTTATAATCAGGAGGTACTTATTATGAAAATCGCAGTAGTTTGTGCAAATGGCAAGGCAGGTCAGCTTATCGTGAAAGAGGCAGTTGACAGAGGATTTGACGTTACCGCAGTTGTCAAGGGCGACAACAAGTCCGCTGCTCAGAATGTTATCGTGAAAGACCTGTTCGATCTGACCGAAGCAGACCTCACGGGTTTCGACGCTGTCGTAGACGCTTTCGGCGCATGGACACCCGAAACACTTCCTCAGCACTCCACATCACTTGCTCACCTGTGCGACATTCTTTCGGGAACTGACACAAGACTTCTCGTTGTCGGCGGTGCAGGAAGTTTGTATGTAAACAAAGAGCATACCGCCTGTGTTTCTGACGGTGCAGATTTCCCCGAAGTTTTCAAGCCGCTGGCTTCTGCTATGGCAAAGGCGCTGGGTGAACTCCGTCAGAGAAATGACGTAAAGTGGACTTATATCAGCCCCGCAGGAGATTTTCAGGCTGACGGCGAACGCAGCGGCAAGTACATTCTCGCAGGCGAGGAGCTGACGCTCAACTCTAAGGGCGAGAGCATTATCAGCTATGCAGATTACGCTATTGCTATGGTGGACGAGATCGAAAAAGGCGCTCACATCAGGCAGCGTATCAGCGTGGTAAGAGAGTAAGAAAGAGATGAACATCTATGCAGATCACAAGTAAATTCACAGTGGCAGTGCATATCCTCACCTGCATCGACATTTTTGGCGGTCAGATGAGAGTGACCAGCGACTTCCTGTCGGGCAGTACGGGTGTAAATGCTGTGATAGTCCGGGGTGTCCTCGGACAGCTTCGCAATGCAGGGATAGTTGAAACTCGTCAGGGCAGCGGCGGCGCACACCTTGCAAAAGCACTTGACGAAATAACGCTGTACGATATTTACAAGGCTGTTGACTGCGTAGATGACGAGGGGCTGTTCCACTTCCACGAAAATCCTAATGCGGATTGTCCTGTGGGGCGCAATATCCATAAGGCTATGGACGGCAGACTTGAAGCTGCGCAGGCGGCTCTTGAAAACGAACTGAAAAGCACTACACTTGCGCAGGTTGTTGCTGATACACGCAAGATAATAGACGGAGAATAAAAAAGAGTGTGCTGAAATGATCAGCACACTCTTTCCATAGGAGGACATATGACAGCACATGATTATCTGAATTTTATCGTGGACGTGATACATTCCACCGTTGTGGCAACGGTGGACAGCGACGGTCTGCCCGTGACCTGTGTTATCGACATGATGTATGCAGACGAGAACGGACTGTACTTTCTCACCGCAAAGGGAAAGAACTTCTATCAGCGGTTAAAGGACAAGGGCTATCTTGCACTTTCGGGAAAAAAAGGCGAGGATACCATGAACTGTACGGCGATCTCTGTCCGTGGCAAGGTCAGGGAGATCGGTGCAGAAATGCTCCCTCTGCTGTTTGAGAACAATCCCTATATGTTTGAGATATATCCCACCGAGGAAAGCCGCAAGGCGCTCACAGTGTTTCAGATCTATGAGGGCAGCGGAGAGTGGTTCGACCTGTCGAAGAAGCCTATCGAGCGTGACAGCTTCACATTCGGCGGTGCAGAGATCACGGAAAGCGGATATTTCGTGACCGATGATTGCATCAGGTGCGGTTCATGTCTGAGCGACTGTCCGCAGAGCTGTATCGAACTGAAAGAAAAAGCTGTTATCCGTCAGGAAAACTGTCTGCATTGCGGAAACTGTGCAGAGGTCTGTCCTGTGGGAGCAGTCATAAGGAGATGATCGTATGGTGAAACTTGATCTTCTGATAAACTATCTGCTGTCAGAAAGAAACGATGTTGACGGAATTGAGATACCAAACAATGATGCAGATAAATTCCGCCTTTACAGAAGCCTTGTGAATATCCGCCCTGCTGTCAAGGCAGACGAGGATTTTTTGCAGGCAGAGGACGAATATCTCACAGCCTTGACCGAGAGCAAGGGCATCACGGATATTGCAGACCTAACACCCATAGAGGACGGCATTTACCTTTGGAAAGGTGATATTACCACGCTCCGATGCGGTGCGATCGTCAATGCTGCCAATTCGGGAATGACAGGGTGTTGGCAGCCCTGCCATAGCTGCATCGACAACTGCATACACACCTTTGCGGGCGTTCGTCTGCGGTATGAGTGCGGTCAGATCATGCAGGCACAGGGGCATGAAGAACCCACGGGCAGGGCGAAGATCACTCCTTCCTACAACCTGCCCTGCGACTATGTGATACACACCGTCGGACCGATCGTGGACAGTATTCTTACAGATGAACATTGCCGTCTGCTTGAAAGCTCCTACAAAAGCTGTCTTGAAATAGCCGTACAGAACGGTATCGGGAGTATCGCTTTCTGCTGTATCTCAACGGGCGTGTTTGGATTTCCGCAGGATAAGGCGGCAGAGATAGCAGTCCGCACCGTCAGGGAGTTTCGCAAGAGCCACGATATACAGGTGATCTTCAATGTATTCAAGGAGGACGATCATGAAATTTACAAGAGATTACTCGGCGGAAATTGACCATCTGAAAAAAGAAATACTGACCGCTGATGCGATCGTCATCGGTGCAGGGGCAGGTCTTTCCACCGCCGCAGGCTTTACCTATTCAGGAGAGCGTTTGCAGAAGAATTTTGCCGATTTCGTGGAGAAATACGGCTTTCGGGATATGTATTCTGGCGGATTCTACTCCTTTTCTACTCTTGAAGAACAATGGGCGTACTGGTCACGCTACATCTACATCAACCGCTACATGGACGTGGACAACGGCACATACAAGCGCTTGTTTGAGCTTGTGAAGGACAAGGACTATTTTGTTCTCACCACCAATGTTGACCACCAATTCCAGAAGGCTGGCTTTGACAAGCACCGTCTCTTCTATACACAGGGCGACTACGGTCTCTGGCAGTGCAGTGAGCCTTGCCATCAAAAGACCTATGACAACGAGGAAACCGTCAGGACGATGTTTGAAAAGCAGAGGGATATGCGTGTTCCGTCAGAGCTTGTTCCGCACTGTCCTGTCTGCGGAAAGCCCATGAGCATGAACCTCAGAGCAGATGACACCTTTGTCGAGGACGAGGGCTGGCACAGAGCAGCGGAGCGTTATGATGAGTTCCTGCGCCGCCATGAGGGACTGCATATCCTGTTTCTGGAGCTTGGTGTCGGCATGAACACGCCTGTCATCATAAAGTATCCGTTCTGGAAGATGACCTATGCAAACCCGAAGGCGGTCTATGCCTGCCTGAATTTCGGGGAAGCGTATGCGCCAGATGAGATCAGAGGTCAGAGCATTTGTATCAATGGGGATATTCATAGTATTTTAGACAGGATATAAAATCAAGGCTATTGCACCGTCAATGTGCAATAGCCTTTCTGTTTCAAAGTTACAAAACTAAATGCGGAACCCCATATTGTAAGCATCTTTAAGTCTGGTATTGCCTTCTATCTCGCCAATATCAGTCACTCCACCGCAGAACAGAGTGCCGACGAGTTTTGCCTTTTCAAAGCAGTCTACCCAGCCCTCAATACCCGAAAATGCCTTTTGCGGAACATCCTCCTCGTCTTCTGCTGCTGTTGCAAGTGCATAGACCTCACGGAAACGATAATCCGAGGAAAACAGCGGATTTGCACGGTCGAGCATTGTTTTCAGCGCACCGCTCATTTCGTAGTAGTAGATCGGTGTAGCAAAAATAAGCACATCAGCATGAAGCATTTTCTCACGGATAGCATCTGCATCGTCATGCATAATGCATCGCTGAGTCTTCTGACAGGCAAAACAGCCGATGCAGAATCTGATCTCTTTATCACGCAGGGAGATCAATTCCACTTCATGCCCCGCCGCTTTTGCTCCGTCTGCAAAAGAAACTGCAAGCTGCTCGGAGTTTGCGTTTTTACGCAGGCTTGACGAAATAATAAGGACTTTTTTGCTCATAAACATACCTCACTCACCAATTTTCATATCGTTGTCCTGTATGCAGTTCTGCCATTCTCTGCATTTCTGCATCGGTCAGCTCAAAATCAAAGGTGCTGTAATTCTCAAGTATATGATCCGGATTCTGTGAACCCGGTATCGTGACATAGCCTGCCTGCAAATGCCATCGGAGTATTATTTGTGCCGATGTCTTGCCGTGTGCCTTTGCTATATCCGTGATCGTTTCATTACCGAACAAGTCCTGCGTATGCCCTCTGCCTCCGAACGGATACCATGATTCTACCACCGTACCGTATTTGGCGATATCCTTTTGGAACTCGGTGTTCTGATAAAACGGATGATTTTCATTCTGAACTACCGCAGGCTTGATCTCACCGCCGGATGTGACACGCTCATATTCGTCGAGGGTATAATAGTTAGAAATACCGATAGACCGCAGCTTTCCGTCCCTTACACCCTGACACAGAGCTTTGTAGACCTCGGTATCATTGCTGCCCGATTGATGTATCAGCATTAGATCAATATAATCAAGTCCGAGCCGTTCAAGCGAATCGTCAATAGAACTGTACGCTCTGTCATAGTTGGAAGGCATGACCTTTGTGGTGACAAAGACCTCCTCACGGGTTACGATACCATCATCGATCGCCCTCTGAATGCCATTGCCAACACCTGTTTCATTACCGTAATACTGCGCTGTGTCGATCAGCCGATAACCGTCTTTCAGCGCTTCGTAGACAGAGTTTTCCGCAGTAACATCGTCCTGTGTCCATGTACCAAGTCCAAGAATGGGCATTTCATAGCCGCTGTTGAGCAGTACAGTCTTGTTTTCAAAATCAAATTCTGTTGTCATATTACGCTGCTCCAATATTCTTCGTTTCATCAGGCACAGGTCAAAAACACTCCATACCCCGTCATTGTCGAGATCGTAAGGCTTTCCCCGCAAATCTTCCGCTGTTGGTTTCGCAAGAAGAAAATCATTGAGATTCCGTACATCCTGCACGGTGTATTCGGTATCTTTGCTGCCGTTCATTTCAAACGTTACGGTCACGTCGTCTTTACCGAGTGCATCAGCAAGCCCCGAAGTATCTGATATATGACCGATCTTTGTATAGCTGTATGAAGTATCAAAGCTCTCGTAAAACACCACAAGACAGCTATCGCCGTAAAGCATTATATCGCCTTCGCTTATATTCCCGACTTTTTCAGGCGAGGAAGGCAGAGAGGTATCAAGGTAATAATATTTCTCATTGCCGTTTAGCTCTGACATATCAAGCGTCAATGGCAGCATTTGTGTCAAAGCTGTAACTGTATCGCTGCTTTCAAATGTGACAGGAAATTGCTTATCTTCAATAACTATCTGCATACTGTCTGCCTTCTTTTCATTTTGTGGCTGAGTATCAGCTGACTTTGATTGAGTTGACAAAACTGAAGCAACGCTGCTGTTACTTTGCACCGTCACAGCCGAACTGTCCTCTGAGTAACTGCCGCACCCGGTCAACACCAGGAAAGTAGAAATAACAGCTAAAAATCTTGCTTTAATCATAAATGCTCCTCACCACCTTTGCAGGAGTGCCGACCGCTATCATATTTTCGGGAATATCCTTTGTAACGACTGAGCCTGCACCGATGACTGCATTATCACCGATCGTCACACCCGAAAGGATAGTTGAGTTAGAGCCTATCCACACATTCCTGCCAATGTGAATGGGCTTGGGTATCAGATCATGACGTTCTTCGGGGAGAAGTCCGTGATTCAGCGTTGCAAGCACCGTATTGTGACCGATCAGCGCACCGTCACCGATAAAAATCCCGCCCTGATCCTGAAATTTACAGCCTGCATTGATGAACACGCCTTTTCCGAGATGAATGTTCTTTCCGCAGTCTGTGTAAAACGGAGGAAACAGCCCGACCTCAACAGGTTCACCGATCAGCTCCGACATCAACGCATTGACTTCATAGGGGGTATGATAGCGGCTGTTGATCTCCATAGTGATGCGGATAGCATCCTGACTCAGCTTGTGCATGATCTGATGCACATCGCTCTCCGCCGTGACCTGTTTTCCGCTGTTCATAAATTCAAGAAATTCCGCTGTTGTCATTGCTGTTTCCTCCGATCGGGATCAATTCAGATATTCGTGATAGAACGCTTCGAGCTTGTCAAACGGGATAACGTGATTCTCGCCGCCATCATAGAGGTCAGTATGCGAAGCGCCCTCGATGACAAGAAGCTGTTTGTTTTCAGTATACGGATTACCGTTTATCATCGCTTCATAAGCATCTTTTCCAAAGTAGAAGGAATGTGCCTTGTCGCCGTGCATGATCATGACAGCGGAGCGTATCTCATTGCTGTATTGCAGAATAGGCATATTGATGAACGACATACAGCCGGTCTTGTTCCAACCGCCGTTGGAGTTAAGCGAACGGGGATGATAACCTCTTCCGGTCTTGTAGTAAGCGTAGTAGTCCTTTACGAAATACGGCGCATCCTCGGGCAGAGGATCAATAACACCGCCGCCAAGCTCATACTCTCCGGACCGGTAATCCCTGATACGCTGTTCATTGAGCGATACCTTTTTCTCATGACGTTTTTCTTCGCTGTCCTCGCTGTCGAAATAGCCCTTTGCATTAACTCTCGTCATATCGTACATCGTTGATGCAACAGTTGCCTTGATACGGGTATCCAGTGTTGCAGCGTTGAGAGCCATACCGCCCCAGCCGCAGATGCCGAGGATACCTATACGCCCGGAGTCAACGTTATCCTGAACCGAGAGAAAATCCACTGCTGCCATAAAGTCCTCCGTGTTGATATCGGGAGAAGCCATATATCGGGGAAAACCTCCGCTTTCACCAGTAAAGGACGGATCAAAGGCAATTGTCAAAAATCCACGCTGTGCAAGTGTCTGCGCGTAAAGACCGCTGCACTGCTCCTTGACAGCACCGAACGGTCCGCACACAGCGATAGCAGGGAGCTTTCCGCCTGCGTTCTTCGGGGTATACATATCGGCTGCAAGCGTGATGCCGTAGCGGCTGTGGAAAGTGACTTTTTTGTGGTCAACCACGTCAGATTTCGGGAAGGTCTTATCCCATTCCTGTGTCAGAGTAAGCATTTCGTTTTTCATTTCAGATTCCTCCGTTTTTTCTTAATGTATAGGTAAAATAGTCAAGGCAGTCGATACGGTCGTTATACTTATGAACGCTGTCAAGAAGCGACTGCCGATAGGTTTTCAGCAGTTTCTCAAGCTCTGCATAACGCTTTTCCCCGATCAGCATCAGACATTTTTCTGTCATCTCATCGTCCAGACCCATGTCACGCAGATTTTCTATCATTACTGCTGTTTTGTCGGCTGCATTTGCCATTCTCACCGCCTCCGTATTTCTGTAATTTCAGTATAACGCATTTTTCCGGATATGTAAAATACCTATATGTAATCGCTTGTCATTCTTGACAGGAATTACAAATTGCGTTATAATAGCAGTATCATAAAACGGAGGTGCAGTATGGAGATACGGATATTACGCTATTTTCTCGCGATTGCAAGAGAGGAAAACATGACAAGGGCAGCCGAACGGCTTCATATCTCGCAGCCGTCACTCTCTAAGGAGATCAGAAAACTCGAAGAAGAATTAGGGCATGAACTGTTTATCCGCACGAATAAGAATATGATACTGAACGATGAGGGAATGCTCCTGCGAAAACGCGCCGAGGATATTATTGCTATGGTTGACAAGACCGCTGAGGAATTCAGCCAGCTTGACAACATCATCGGCGGAGAGATACGCATAGGCTGTGCAGAAAGCTATCTCATCAAATACCTTGCACGAAGTATCAAATCGTTCAAGGAGCAGTACCCTGATTTCATATTTCACATATTCAGCGGAGATACCGAACCTGTTGCGGAACGCCTTGACAGAGGTATCCTCGACCTTGCACTTATCGTTGAACCGCCGAACCTGTCAAAATATAATTATCTATCTATCCCCGAAAGCGACAAATGGGGACTTGTGATGCTCCGTGACAGTCCTCTTGCCGAAAAGCAATATGTTACCTTTGACGATCTCTACGGACTTCCGCTGTTCTGCTCAGAACAGTCGATCCGTGTGGATTTTCCCCGTTGGTGCGGAGAAAATATGGACAAGCTGAATTTTGCGGGAACTGTTAATCTTGCCTACAACGGATCAGTGTTCGTAAAAGATGGGCTGGGGTATCTTCTTACTTTTGAGCATCTGATCGACACGAGCGAGAAGAGCGGACTTTGTTTCCGACCGATCATGCCGATTCTTGAAACGAATATGTATATCATCTGGAAGAAGTATCAGGTGTTTTCACCGATAGCGGAGTTGTTTTTGAAAAGATTAAGGCAGGACTATAGTTAATTGAATAGGCACAGGAAATAAGGGCTATGCCTTCCGTACACGGTCACGGAGGACATAGCCCTTTCCTTATGCTGTAATTATATCAGTCCTGAATCTCCTGCATCATAGTTGCACCGTCCTTGAAACCGACCTTGTAGGTGGTTCTCATTTCAGCGGCGGCAGTCTCACTCACACAGTCAAGGAGCTTGTGGAACACATCAATCTGCTCCTCACTCAGCGAATCTTCAAAGGGGGTACAGAGCTTGTTGAACTCGTCAGAGAACTCAGCGGAGTGGATCTCACCCTGTCTGTAATTGTACATCGCATCAATCATTTGTATCTGTCCTTTCGGTTTTATAGCTGTAAAACCAACCGTCCAAACTTTACCAAATTATTGTTGTTAAGGTGTTGCTTACGGCACACCTGTAGCTAAAATTGCGATAGAAGCCAGCCCTACCGCATTGTGCTTCATGCGGAACAGCAAGCCGGAAACTGCCGGCATGTGCTTTTTATTATAGTAATACTTTTTGTTTTTCTTCAGGCACTTCAGCACGAAGGTTGTACCGGTGATAAAAAGGAAATATGTCCCCACAATAACCAGCAGTACTGCTGCAAAGAAAAGCATGAGTGCCTCCAACGGGCTTTGTGTTGTCAGCGAGAAGTAATAGCCGGCTCCTATGCAAAGCACACCAAGTATCAGCATTATCCATTTGATTTTCGGTTCTTTTTCACCTGCCTGCTTTGCTTTAAGAAGCTCAACAGGCTTTAGACGGTAAATGCCGATGCAGCTGATAAAAAATGCTAACAAGTCAAGCACCGCAAAAATCAGAATGGGGATAATTACCGTCACGATATTAAGATAGTAAAACCCGGCAACAATTTCTGCCCGCAGCAGTCTGCATATAAGAAGCGAGCTGAGCTTGTAAAATAAAATGCCGAATATTACCCCCGGCTATGACCGAAATAATAGAGGTATACAGTGACTCACAGAACAGTATACGGATTATATGTCGTTTCTCCATTCCAAGCACATTATATAATCCGTATTCACTTTTGCGCTGCTTCATCAGAAAACGGTTAATGTATAATATGAGAATAAATGACAGGAACCCGATAATAACTGTACCCATCATCATGAAGATTTTCAGATAGGAGCCGCCCAGTGCTTCGGACAGCCTACTGTCAAGTGCAAGGGTTAGCAGGATGTAAAAGCATCCCAGCAGTCCTGCCTCCGCTAAAATGCGTGGAATGTACAGACGAGTATTTTTGCGCAGATTTTCAACAGCGATTTTTGAAAAGAATCCCGTTTTCATTTGCACTCACCTCCTGTACGCAACATGGTGAGCGTATCGGAAATCTTCTTATACAATTCCTCATTGGAGCTTTCACCGCGATAAATCTGGTGAAACACCACGCCATCCCTGATGAACAGGATGCGGCCAGCGTGAGAGGCTGCATCGGTGGAGTGCGTTACCATAAGTATAGTCTGACCAGTTTTGTTCACCTGTTCAAACACACGGAGCAGATCGGCAGATGAAGCACTGTCCAATGCTCCGGTGGGTTCATCGGCTAAAATGAGTTTAGGGTTAGTTATCAGTGCCCTTGCTACTGCTGCACGCTGCTTCTGACCTCCCGACACTTCATAGGGGAATTTGCCGAGTATCTCACTGATACCGAAAGACTGTACGATTGGGGCAAGTCTGATCTCCATATCCTTCACCGGGGCACCGCTCAGAACAAGCGGCAGCAGAATATTATCCCGAAGGGAAAAAGTGTTTAGCAGATTGAATTCCTGAAAAACAAAACCTAAATTATTGCGCCGGAATGTTGCAAGGGAACGTTCCTTGACCGAGGAAAGTTTATTACCATCGAGAACGATTTTTCCGGATGTGGGCTTATCCAGGGCTGCAAGCAGATTCAGAAGTGTTGTTTTTCCTGAACCAGATTCGCCCATAATTGCAACATATTCTCCTTGTTCTACAGAAAAGGTCACATCTTTGAGTGCGTGAACCTGATTGCCTCCCAAATGTGTGGTGTATATCTTTTTCAGATTGCTGACGTTCAGAATTTCCATATAAAAATCCTCCGTTTCGTATTATGCTTTTATTATATCGAAACGGACAGCTTTCCGACATTGAATCGTGTGACAGCAGTGTGACATTTTTGTAAGCTCCATAAGATTTCGTTATCTCTTTTTATAAAGCACAAGTTCCGGGTCTGCGCCATCTTCGCCGTAAGTACATATCAGGATAAACTCCATATTGGCAAGGACGCCGAAGCACCTCTCTCCGTCAAACTCCGGTTCCAGCTGATTTCCGAGATAGGTTGTATTATCGTCCAGAAACTTTACATTCATACCGTTAGGCAGCCTGTATTCGAGATTGACGTACTTTCCTACAAGTGCGTTCAGCTTTTCGACTTTAGGCATGCCCTCGATATGAAGGGCGTTGATTTCATCTATAAGCTTCCTCTTGAACTCATCAAACTGTCCGTTGTCGCTGAGCTCCTCATATCTTTTCCAGTAATCCAGTTTCGGGAGTTGATCTTTCATATAGGCACGTGCCTGTTCTTCGGAAAAGCCCTCCTTGACCATATGGGGTATACAAACATTTATCAATTCATCCATATCACTGTAGGTATATGTTCCGTCGGCATAGCACCATTTGCAGTAATCCTCATTCAGCGTTCCGTCCTGATTTCTGCTGATAAGCTCATCCTCAAGCGGCATACCGCAGCATTGGCAGATAAGCTTTTGCGGTGTACCAAGCAGTGTGTTGATGGAAACACCGAAAAGACCTGACAGCAGTTTTAAGGTTTCGGTATTCGGAACTGTTTCGCCGTTCTCCCAGCGGCTTACTGCCTGACGGGTCACAAACACCTTCTCGGCAAGCTCATCCTGCGATAAGCCGTTTTTTGTTCTTAGCTCAAAAATAACTTCCTTTGTGTCCATATAAACACCTCCTGATGTTATGATAACATAGAAACATTACTATGAAAAGCAACCGGCTGTTGCCTATGATAATAACTTCTGCCTGTTTATAGTGCATTGATTTCCTTTTGTAAATTTTCTAAAAACCTGCCTGCGTGAGAGCCGTCTATCTGCGTATGATGGAACTGAAACGAGATCGGCAGATCATATCAACAAAAATCCTGCCAATGTATACGCTGCGTTTTGTTTCATCCGGAAATACAATAGCTGCCCCTACCAAATCATTATCTATCATTGCCAGATACAAATGCCCCTCCCGAGCCATTTGTCTATGCCATTCTACCGAATCAAATTCAGGCGGACAATCACCTTTTGCCCCGCCAACATTTACATCTGTTTCAAAAGCTCTGACAGACATATCTACGATTTTTTCTGCCTGATATGCTTCTGCTTTGATAATATACATCTCACTTCTCCAAGCTGTCTTACAAATCCGAATCTGTTTCCGGTTAATGTGATTCTGATTTTCGCGGTTCAACTCGATTAAAAGTTCGCAGACCGCTTCATAATCTTCTATATTGTAGTGTTTGAATTGTGCTTTCATAATACTTTACCGCGAAAATCTTTTATGATGCCGTCATATATGCTTGACAGCTTTTCTTTTGGCTCAATGAGAATCATAGATGCTTTGAATGCTTCGATTCCTATTAGGCTCTTTAAGCCGCTGAGTGCTTTTTCTCCTCCTGAGCCTGCCTGACAGGCGAAGGCGGATATGCTTTTACTTTTGAGAGTAGACTTGTTTTCCTCAACAAAGGTGCGAACCGGCGGCGCAATTCTGCTTGCCCATACAGGAAATCCGATAATGATTTGATCATACTTTTCCTCGTCAGATGTGTAAGGTTGCAGTTTGGGTTTCTGTGCCATAACAGCGCTTTTTCCGCCCCACAAAAACTTCTTGAAGCCGCTGTCGGGGAACGCCTTGACAGGCTTTATCTCAATCAAGTCAACTTCTGGATCAAGCTGTTCTTTCAGAATATTTGCGACATATGTGGTATTGCCGCTCATGGAATAATAAATGATTGCTGTTTTCATATTTCCTCCCACTGTTCTTTTGTTAAATATGTAAAGTGTTCTGTTCTGATATCTCCCATCAAAACACAGGGGTTGTTTTCTTCCGTATGATGATAGATAAATCCACACTTTTCCTGACAGCGTTTTGATTTTTCGTTGCCGTCGTAATATCCGCACCACAATGCGGTACAGCCTAAGTCCTCAAAGGCGTGCTTTTGCAAGGATCTTACCGCCTCAGGAATGTAACCTTTGCCCCAGAACGGAACGCCTATCCAAAACCCGATTTCAAGCTCTGTATCGCTTGCTTTGGTATGCGACTGAGCGGGAGAAAATAAACCGATACTCCCAATAGCGCGGTTATCTTCTTTCAAACACACCGCATAGGTTTCGGACTCCGATAAAACGGTTTTGATGATTTCAAGACTGTTTTCTGCGCTTGTATGCGGCTGCCAGCCCGCAATCGGACCGACTCTCGGATCTTTTGCGTATTCATACAAATCCTCTGCGTCAGCTTCGTTCCACGAACGCAGGACCAATCTATTTGTTAAAATCTCCATAATATCACTTCTTTCTGATTCATCACGTTATTAAAGGAAGAATGTTTTTCTCAATAAACTCAATGCGGTCAAATACTCGGGGCTTGAAGGTAGCCGTGACGCCGACTGAGATATTCTGTTCAATGTTTACATATATTACATTTCCTCCGTCGCCGATCGCAGCAACGATTTGCTTGTCCTTATGCGGTCTGTACCACAGGTATCCGTAGTGCATATTTCCGAAACGTTCTCCGAGCGCAATACGCGGCGCAGTCATTTCTTCAATCCAATTTGTTGAAATAATCCGTTTGTTATCATATTCACCGCTGTTCAGAATAAGTACGCCTATTTTCGCCATATCCTTAGCGGAAAGGCATAAGCCCCAGCCTGCTGTTACAGTGTCCTTCGGGTCGGAATACCATTCGTTTTTCTTCGGCGCTTTGTTCATCAAGAAATCGAACTGATCATCCTTATCGCTTGCGCCGTGAATCGTGTGCGCGGGAATACTGAGCGGAGCAAAAAGATATTGATTTGCAAAATCGATACATTTCATTCCCGAAGCATTTTGAATCACGCCCGATATGATTTGTATACCGAGCGTAGCGTATTTAAACTCACCCGTGATTCCGTTTCTGCCGCCGAGCATATCCAGCGCGGCTTTTGTCCAGTCTTCTGAAGTACAAACCTTTGTCCAAGGCTCACTGCGGTATTTATACGGTGCGGTCATGGTAAGCAAATGTCGGAGCGTGACCTTGTAAATCGTTTTCTCACCGCGCTTCACTTGATAATCGGGAAAGAAATCTATCACATTTTGATTGACGTTTTTGATATACCCTTTGTCAATCGCAATACCGACAACCAGCGCCATTACGCTTTTAGTGACGGACATCACATTCACTGCATCGGTCGTTTTATAACCGCGCCAACAGTCGTTAAACACAACAGAGCCGTTCTTTATCGCATAAATCTGGCAGATGTTGATCTCATTCCCAGAGCTATCTGCAATCATTTGATGTAATTCTGATTTTGTCATTTCAATCTATCCTTTTTATCCACTTATCTAAAAACTTCATTTGCTCGTCTGTATGGAACCAATGCCCGCCGTTTTTCATGACGGTCAGGTCGGCGTGATGCTTTTCGGCGAACGTGGAAATCGTTTCGTATGAGGTCAGATCATCGCGGCTGCCGTAGAGAACCGCAGTCGGGCAATTCCATTGAATCGGGTGACTCCTGACATAGCATAGATATTCCCATGACAAGTCCTCACCAAACGAGGTGGGGATAACTCCACGGGATTCAAGTTCTTCCTCCGTGACATTCGTCCAAGTCATCATATCGGTAATCAGCTTTTCCATATCGACGATCGGCGAAATAAAGAGCGCCTTCTCGATCAGGCAGTCGATCTCCGCGTTCATACTGAAAAACGCGCCGATGCTGTTTGCTATCAAGATGACGCTGCCGTATTCTGTTTTGAGCTTTTTTACGGCGGCATGGATTTCTTTTCCTGCCTCCCATGGGGTGAAGGTCTTGTAGTCCAGTCCTATAACATCATAATCAGGAAACAACGGCTTGTAATGCTCGCTCTCGGACGCGTTGCCGCCCTTGCCGTGTATGTAAATAACAGCGTTTTTCATTATGATACCTTAATTTCTCAGAAAATCTGTCCCGGCAGTTTCAGCTTTTCTTTGTACGGGAACTGCTTGTCAAATTCTTCGACATCGGCGTCGTCGACATAGTAACCCTGCGGCGTCTGATACACGCCGCTGATACCGTCAAGATAGCCCTCTTTCAGCTCCTTGCAGAGAAAAAACGACGAATCCGCGTCCTCGGGCAGGTCGTGATAACGGATATCAAACTTACTTGCGTAGTCAAAACCGCTTTTGCCGTAAAAGTCAATATTCCCCTCAAACAACACCGCGCCGAAACCGAGCACGGCTGCCTTTTCCAAGGAATAGTCAAGCAAAGCCTTGCCGTAGCCCTGCCGCTTCAAATCGTTCGCAATACAAATCGGACCCATTGTCAGCACGGGAATTGTTCTGCCGTTGTCTGCTTCTATGATCGTTTTCATAAACATATTCTGACCGATAATTCTGCCGTCCTGTTCCATCACGAAGTCAAGCTCCGGGATGAACGCAGGGTCGTCACGCAGCACGTGAATGACATAATGCTCGCTACAACCCGGGCGGTAGACATTCCAGAACGATTCGCGGACAAGCTCCTCTACCGCTCTGTAATCCTTCTCTTCTTCCAAACGAATAGTATAGTTATTTCTCATGACTGATGACCTCCTTATACAACGACAATAATGTGACGCTTATCATTATTCCTCCGAGTATGTCCGTGAACCAGTGAACGCCTGCAATCAGTCTGCCGATGATCGTAATGCCGATGATAGCGAAGCATATTGCCCGAAGCGTTTTGTTCAGCGTTTTATTCGTGATATATTTGTTAATAAGCATGACGGCACTTCCCATAATCACGCAAACAAGCATTGTATGAGATGATGGGAAAGATGCCTCGGGGTGCGTATTATCGGGCATAATAATCGGTCTGTAGTTGATTATCACGTTTTCAAACAAAATGTACAGCCCGATTACAACGATATAAAGCCCTCCCAAAGAGAGTATCTTACGGTCAACCTTTAACAGACTTCTTCTTTTTATCAGCTGCACAAGCCCTGTAACTGCAAAAACAAACGCGGTCAGGATTGCCGCAATCCCGAGCCAGTCGGTTATGTGATACCAGAGCATATTCACTCCGAATAGGTCAAAAATAAATTGATTGAGGTGCGAAAGCCCTATTCTTGTACCCTGCGCTCCAATCGGTGCGACGTCAACCAAACGGACGAGTGCAATCAATACGACCGTCAGCAAAAATCCGATGCCTGCTGTGATTAATCTTCTGTGTTTCATACATATCATCCTTTCAAAATGAACTACGCTCATTTTAAGAAAAAGCGGATGATACTGCAAGAAACGCGCTTTCACATTAACGACACGCTCCGTGTCATTTGCTTTTCAGCAGCAAAACTCCCTTTATAATAAGCACAAAAAGGCAAAATACGCCGGCATACGGCTGTCTTGCCACGATGAATAGACTCGTCCCGATAATTGACAAGGCAATGCCCGATATCAAACGATGCTTATTCCAGACGGACTTATCAAAATTACTGATTATGACTCCGCAAAAACCGTTGAGCACCGTCAATCCGGTAATTGCGATAAACACGATTTTCAGCCACTCGCTGACTTTTGTTAAAGAGAACATCGTTACCGACACGCCGCTTGAATAGCCGTTTCCGAACAGTGGCAGAAAAAGCAGCAGCGCAGCAAAACAATCCAGCACGCAGCAGATAAGCACCGTGTGTTTTTTGTTGTTTTCCTTAATATCCTGTTCGGCAAGTGTGACAATTTCCTCACCGCCAATCAAATCATCAATTGTAACATGAAAGTATTTCGCAGTCACTTTCAGCGAATCAATGCTGGGATATCCCCGTCCTGACTCCCATTTAGAGATTGCCGTGCGGGAAACAAAAAGCTTTTCAGCTAATTCCTCCTGCGTCAGGTTTTGTTCTTTTCTCAGTTTTTGCAATTTTTCGTTGAATTCCATTTGTTATTCCTTCATATATACATCACAGAAATGCCGGATATGCTTTTCGATGCTGTCCATTATCTCCTGTTCATACTGCGGCTCTCTGTCTGCTTTGGATACCCAAAGGACAACAGGTGATACCAACTCTATCGCGAGAAGCGCGGGGTCGTCATGAATAAATAGACCGCTTTTCATCATCCCTTCGATGATTTTCTCATACATCTTCTGTATGCCGACAAGCTGATGGCGGGTGGTGATCTCGGCAAGTCTATCATTACGAAATTGCTCTTGTACAAGGAACTTGCGTATTTTTCTGATCATCGGGTCGTGCATGGTAAACGCGATCCTGCTCATTGTCGTGCGGACGAAATCATCCCTGCTTTCAGGAAGCTTGCCGATGTGCTCTGAGGAACCGAAGGACGATTCATAGTGTGCTTCCGCTGAATCAATCAGTGCGTTCATGATATCCTCCTTGCCCTTAAAATGCTTGTAGAGCGACGGAGCCTTGATTCCGACCTTTTCGGCAATCTGTTCTACGCCTGTTCCGTCGTAACCGTTCTCAGCAAACAGCGTCAGAGCTTCTTCCAGTATCCTATCTTTTGTAGACATAATTTCCTCCAAAAGCAAAGCTAAAAGTTATTAGCTTTATTATAGCTAATAACTTTTAGCTTGTCAAGTGCTTACGATACAAAAATAATGTGGTTCACACAATTCTATTATTAACTATTACTGAGTTGCTCTACAAGCTTTTGTTTATAATCTCTTGATTCTCATATTGTTTTACGGTTACTTATGTGATATAATGAATTATAGAGATCAGTGTATTTTTCTATTCTATTGATAAGGAGCGTTTGAAATGAGTATTGAAAAATTTGATGGAATTAAGGAAGAAATCGGCAGTTTCAAAGTTATGAATGATGATGGAATAGAAGTTGAATGTGAGGTTCTCTTTTCTTTTGAGAGCGAAGAGACAGGAAAAAACTATATCGTATATACGGACAATACGCTGGATGAAGATGATAATACAAGGGTATTTGCCAGCATTTACGATCCAGATGAAGAGGAAACAGTCTTACAGCCAATAGAAACAGATGAAGAATGGGCTATTATAGAAAAAATACTGGATGCTTTACAGAACGATGATTTAGATTCATTAAAAGGTCTGTAAGCTATAATTGTTTTGATGCTCAGACATTTTTTAAGCTGATATTTGTTTTCTCTGGGAAGATGTGTTTTCCAAAAACAAATATCAGTTTTTTATATTTTACAGGAGATAGATCAGGAATTAGTATATATAATTTCTACGAAATAGCAGTAGGAAAAGAGATGATATTCTGATTATGAAATGTAGGATGAAACCAAAACAAACACCGGATTTTGCTGTTGCTAATAAAATAGAAAGAATGTGAAAATAATGAAAATAAAGATTAATGGTCTTAAAAAGGGAGTTGTTTATGGAAATAGAGACACCCTCGATGTATCAAGTGTTTCCATGGACTCCGAGCACAAATATGCTGTTGCAGAAGTTTTTCGCAATGAATTATATATAGCGGTAAAGATCATAGCCTACGAAAATGACATTCTGATTTGTGAATATGTCGATCACTATTCAGATTCCGATGACTGTGTAATGCTAATGAAATATTATGTAGATTGGGAATGTATAAAATACGGCTTTTGTAAACTGATACTTTGGGCTCCTGAAATGGCTGCTAAGTGGAATGGAAGTTATGAGAAAACGGTGAAACGTTTTTATTTTGACTGGGAGCTTTATAAACGAAGCTATGAGGAAAAACATGGTGTTCCTTGTCCCAAAAGGAACCCAATAGAGGTTTAAATATGATCTATATAACTGGCGATACACACAGAGATTTTAGCAGGATATATAATTTCTGTGAGAGAGTAGGAACGACACGAGATGACATTATGATTATCCTTGGGGATTCAGGGATAAACCTTCTGCTTTTCGGTATGGATGATAATCTTAAATCAGAGCTTGAACTCATGCCGATAACATTGTTCTGTATTCATGGAAACCACGAGGAAAGACCGTTCAACATTACCTCTTACGAAGAACAGCAGTGGAACGAGGGTACTGTATATGTTGAACCGAGATTTCCGAGCCTGATCTTCGCTAAAGACGGTGAAATATACGATTTTAATGGTCAGAAATTTATTGTTATCGGCGGTGCATATTCCATAGATAAGTATATTCGCCTGATGCGTGGTTATCAGTGGTTTAAATCTGAACAGCCAAATGATGAAATAAAAGCCTATGTTGAACAGCAGCTTGATAATATTGGCTGGCAGATTGACGGTGTACTTTCTCACACAACACCAAAGTCATATGAACCCACATGGGCATTTCTTTCCGATATCGATCAGAGCAGAGTTGACAAGTCAACCGAAGAGTGGCTTGATAAGATTGAGAAGAAACTCAAGTACAAGTATTGGTATGCTGGGCACTTTCATGTTGACAGTCAGGAAGGACCGATTAAGATCATGTTCCGATCAATCGAAAAGCTATTAGAATAATTATTGCATACGCATATTTACAGATATCAGGGTTGCCGTAAAGGAGGAAAATATGACACATTATATGAATCTTGCATCTGAACCGTTTGAACAAATCAAATCAGGAGCTAAAACAATAGAACTCAGGCTATATGATGAAAAGCGTCAAGCTGTATCAGCAGGCGATACTATCATCTTTACAAATCTTGCTGATAATCAACAGGTTTCAGCAAAAGTTTTGAAGTTACAATATATTTGATAGCTTTGCAGAACTATATAATAATCTGCCGTTATCAAAATGAATCTGCCGTTATCAAAATGCGGCTATACCGAGCAAGAACTTGATACGGCTTCTCCTGATGATATGTTTGCATATTATTCAAAGGAAAATCAGGAAAAATATAAAGTTGTCGGTATTGAAATATAGCTTATATGAAACAATAAGGAGAACACAATGAGCAAGCATTTCCGAGGAGCAGATGGCTCTTTATTAAAAGCTGATAAAAGATGGTCTGACCTTTCAAACAAGCAAAAAGAAAAAATCGCAGGTTGGATGAGAGAAGCATTTCAGAAACACTATCCCGATGATGAGGCTGTTCTTGATGAAGTCTTTCAAAGAATAGAAAAGTGCGGTATATGGATACCTGACTGGGAAGTTATAAAAAGATACCATGCTAAGAAATCGAAGTATCAAAAAGCTTTGGAATCAAAGAAAGCTGAAGAAGAAAGTGCTTTGAAAAGATATAATATCATAATGGTGTACAGCCCCGACAACAGCAAGCTGTTGTTTTGTAAAAGGAAAAAGTCTCCCTATATCGGAAAACTGAACTTTCCAGGAGGCAAGTGGGAAGAAGGAGAAGCTTTTATTGATGCTGCTTATCGTGAGCTTAAAGAAGAAACCGGTATAGACAGAGGTTCAGTTACTCCGCTTTACCACCTGATGGATCTTACATATTACAACACGAACAATCTTATAGAGTGCTATGTATGCAGATTGACAAAGGAAGTTGAGCTTGTTCAGGAAGCAGGCGGTAATGAGCTTGAATGGGTTGGCATTGAGGGTACAGACTTTGGCAATACAGAGATATTTGCAGGAGATGGTAATATTCTGCATTGTTTTCTGATCGCACAACATTGTCGGGATAAGAACTTGTTTTAAGAGGAGGTCAATGATGAAATCAGTTTCCCTTGAAGAAATGGCAGTCCTTTTGAAAAAGATGGACAACTACAGAATTATCTATCACATAAGACCGGACGGAGATTGTATCGGTTCAGCCTATGCGTTAGCTTTGTCATTGCAGTCCATAGGTAAGAAGTGCAAAGTGACCGGAGAATATCCTGTTCCTGATGCACACATTTCAATGACAAGCAAGATTTTGTCAGATGATATTGATGGTCCGGTCAACATTGCAATAGATTCCGGCTCACCTGACCGGCTTGGTATTTTTCAGAATGAACATTACACATTTTGCATTGACCATCATCTGGACAACTCGGTTATAGCGGATTATAAATATATCGAGGGCGATGCCGGCGCTTGTTCAGAAATCATTTTGAAGCTCATAAAGCTTATGGGAGTAACTGTAACTAAGGAGATAGCAGATCTTCTCTACATGGCTCTTGTAACGGATACCATGTGTTTCAGAACATATGATACCACACAGCAGTCCTTTTTGACTGCCGCAGAATTGGCAGGCTGCGGAGCCGATATTGCCGGTATTGGTCGTAAGAATATGTTTGTCAAGTCAAAGCAGAGAATGGCTTTGGAAGAACTTTTGAAGAACAGCTTTCACTTTAGCTGTGACGATCAGATTCTGACAGGCATAATTACACTGAATGATCTGAAAACGGCTGATATAAAGGATTCTGAACTTGAAGGAATAAACTCTTTTGTGGATCAGGTTGAGGGCGTAAAAATAGGTGTTACCATCCGTGAATTGCCGGACGGTAACACCAGATGTTCTATGAGAACAAGTGATAATATTTCTGCCAATGAGATATGTCAGCTTTTGGGCGGTGGCGGACATTATCATGCAGCCGCCTGTATTCTTGAAATGTCTGTATATGAGGCGAGAGTTGTTATTGAGCAGGTTTGCGAAAGATATCTGAAAAAACAGGGGTAATTATATATGTGCTGGGAGTGATTGAGAATGTGGGAAGTGGAAAACAAAATGCTGACTGACAAAGAGGTCCTTGAGTTTATTGAAAGCAAGCCGCATAAGCTGATCGTAAGGTGTGCAGCGTAGGAGTTCTATTATTGGCATTTTTTCCATTAGGAGCGTATGTGTCCTATAATGAAAATTTGAATTACAATAAATCTTTGACCGCAAAAGAAAAAATACAATTTTCTTTGAGTGGAATTGAATCCAATCTGTTGATAGCAGGAGTACTTTTATTGCTATCCTTTGTTGTGAACAATGATTTATCGCACACCTTAAATTCAGTCGCAAATGCAAACATCATTATGGCGATATTAAACTCTCTGCCCGCATTGGGATTAGATGGAGAAAAGCTCTGAGTACCTTGCTGGATGTTGAAAGTATCTTTATCGTTGCTTTAGAATGGATGCTATTTTAATCTGAACGGAAACAACTCCTGAAACAAGGCATTGTGGGTTATCTTTGTTTTGCATTTTTCTGTTTTATACTGGTCGCACAAGTCATAGTCGCTTTAACGATCATATCAGATATTATCATTGTTATTTTGCTTATTATAATTTCTGTTTTTTGATGTGATAACATTGTTATATAATCCATGAACGAACCTCTATATAATTACACGAACTCCCTCTTGGTTCGTTCATTTATGCACCCAAACCATAATCAACATTTCAGCTGTTCCCCATATACTACACAACAGAAAATACGCAAAAGAAAAAAGGCTTGAAAACAAGCGGTTTACGCTGATTTCAAGTCTTTCTCCTGTATCAATCCCGCTACTGTTTTATCGCCCTTGGCATTGAGTGTGTTTATATTCGTAACCGCCCAATAATCCCGCACCATGCCAAGTGAAAGAAGCCTTGCTAAAATAAACTTCAAATAGAAAGATTCCAAAGAAGTGAAACCAACTCCAGCAAATTTCAATTGGAGTTTACCCAAAACATAAGCATAGATCAAAGTAACAACCAATCAAAACAAACTAAAGAATTCGAGATTACTTTGTTATGATGTTTTGAAGCTGTTCGTCACAGCGATTGCCTTATATTGACTTAGTCAGGAGGTAAAACACGGACAAGAAATCACCGTACAGGGTTACCTCACTTTTAACCCGTTAAATTCCGATTTGCAGAGAGACACATAGCCTATTATATCGCAATATAATTCAATATCACCCCACAAAACCTCTTGCGAAAAATCAAATAAACATAAAAAGATTCAGAAATCGGGACGCAATCCGATATGGATGCGTTTTAGGTAAGTTGCTTATGGAGTACATACTGACTGTGCAGGGGAAGCCATTATGATAAGCAAAACCTCTCCCTTGGAATCCCATTGTATTGATGTTTTCCTTTTCGAAGAAAACAGGGATTTTTAAGCTCCAACGGCGCAGTGGGAAATGTTGTATAGGTGGTGGAAAATGCACATATCATCGCTGCATTCGCAAAGCAAAACAGCTTTTTCGTAACGGACAGATCAAAGCAGAAGTTATACGCAAGAAAAAGTACTATCATTGACGGAAACATGACCGTATTGGATGTTATCCCGGTCATAGCACAAAGCACACCGCCTTCTCGCCGCCGCATTGTAAAAGCTTTCCGCCCTACGGATTAAATCCATAGGAAACAGCCATTGATTTCAATAGAGTGTTCCGAAATGGAACATCTGAATCTATGAAAATGTCTTGTTTTTGTATATTACATTTGTTTATAATAGTAAGTAGGATTCTGATATAATCTTTATAACATTAATAAACTATGGAGTATAATATTATGAGTTTGTTTTTTTCTAATACCCTGAAAAAGCTGCGAATGGAAAAAGGTCTTTCACAGCAGACATTGGCGGATAAAATGTACGTTACCCGTTCCACGGTAGCTCGGTGGGAGGTAGGCCGCCGTCTGCCGGACGCAGCGATGATATCCAGGCTCTCAGGAGTCTTAGGCGTGGATGTAAATATGCTGCTCTCCGCAGCTGCGCAGAGCGACGATTGTCCTAATGTCATTATGGTGGATGACAGAAAGCTGATCCTCACCGGCGGTTTGCCCATACTGGAAGAGGTCATGCCTAATGCGGCCGTTATGGGCTTTACCAATGCGTCTGAAACTGTTGAATACGCAAAGACAAATCCTGTTGCGCTTGCCTTTTTGGATATCGAGCTGAGAAATTCAAGCGGACTGGATCTGTGCCGCACTCTGCTTGAGATCAATCCTCGAACCAATGTTGTGTATCTTACGGCGTACAGCGATTATGCTCTTGACGCATGGAGTACGGGGGCAAGCGGCTTCATGCTCAAGCCTATTACACCCGAAGGCGTCAGGGAGCAGCTGAGCCGGCTGCGGTATCCTGTAGGAGGGCTTGGCTGATATGGGGTGGAATATGCGTGCAAATATCGGTATAGCGGGAGCAGCACTTGCTATAGCGGTAATCGGACTGATACTGTCGCTTGGGACGCGTTATACCGAAAAGGGATATAAAAAATATCTGGTTCGGATATTCTCGATGCTTACGGCGTACACTATGAGCAATTTTATTTTGTGGAACGTCACGGATGTGGAAGGCTGCGGGTATATGATCGTTTCTTACATCTGCCTGTTTTGCGAGTCGCTTTTTTCATCAATGATATTACCTGTTTTAAATAAGTTTTTATTATACTGTGCCGGAAAAAACATTCGTAATAATCCGCTGATTTATATAATTTATTTTTTATGGATGGTTTACTTTGTTCTGTTGGTAACAGCTCAGTTTACGAAATGGATATACTACTACACCCCCGACAACGAGTACTTCCGGGGACCGCTGTATTTTGTACTGCTCATTCCCCTTGTACTGCTGATGGCTGTCAATCTTTTCGCATTGTTTAAGTTTCGAGCGGAATTATCCCGAAGACAACGCATAGCGTTTGCTGTTTATTTTCTTGTACCGCTCCTTTGTATGGTGGTGCAGATGTTTTACTCCACCGTGTTGATGACCGTACTGGGGTCGGCTGTATCGGCGCTGATAATGCTGTGGATCATCGTTTTGGATCAATTGGAAAGGTCGGTAGCTCAGGCGCGCAAGATCGCACAGCAAAGGGCAAGTATCAATGTTCTGCAAATGCGGCCTCACTTCATTTATAACACTATGATGGGCATTTATTACCTTTGTGACCGGGACCCCGAAAAGGCGAAGCAGGTCACACTGGATTTCACCACCTACCTGCGTAAGAACTTCGCTGCTATCGCAAGCGAGGACACTATTCCTTTTTCAGCGGAGCTGGAGCATACCCGTGCCTACCTTGACGTTGAGCAGGCGCAGTTTGAGGACAGTCTTTTTGTCAGATTTGATACACCTCATACCCTGTTCCGTGTTCCGCCTCTGACGCTGCAGCCTATTGTGGAGAATGCTGTCAAGCATGGTCTGAAGTCAAGCAGTGATCCCATTCACATCTCTGTTGTCACCCGACAGACAGATACGGCAAGCGAGATCATTGTAGAGGACGACGGTCCCGGCTTTGATCCCGTTGATGACAATGAGCCGCATATAGCTCTGAATAATATCCGTGAAAGGCTTGAAATGATGTGCAGGGGCAAATTGATGATCGCACCCCGTGAAGGCGGCGGTACGTCAGTAACAGTGATGATTCCGTTTTCAAGTCAGTGAAATGTAATTCTTGTTATTATAATACCGGCTGTACGCTGTTTTACGGCGTATGGTCGGTATTTTACTGTATTCATCCGTAAAAATCGTAATGTTGCAACATAATTTCGCTCCAAATTTGACAAAACCAACAAAAAAGTGTTCCATTCTGGAACACTCTTTGAAAAATCCATATAAATATAGGAAAATAATATTGACAGTTTGTTTATTTGTTTGGCTGCTTCAGCCAATGCCCGGTATAAAATACGTGGTCAACGGGCAGACCCGGATAAACAATGTTATAAATCTTAATTTTTAACTAAGGAGGAATTTTTATGATTCAAAAAATCAAAAAACCGGTCAGCATACTGCTTGTCTTTATGATGATCGTCAGCCTGTTTACCATCGTGCCAATCACAGCAAGTGCGGCAGTCGGCGATTTTGTGCCGGAGAGTGAATATTTGACATTCACGGCAGAAGAAGCCGGATCTTCGGTTACGCTGAATGTTTTATCCGGCAGTAATTTGCAGTATAATAAAAACAACTTAATTTGGGAAGATTATACTAAAGGCTCGCGGATTGATCTCGAAAATGCGGGCGATTGTGTTCGTTTTTGCGGAAAAAATACTACATTTAATTATTCCAATCACGTTTCGATTGACGGAAAGGTAGCGTGCAGCGGTAATGTTATGTCGCTGAGGCTCGACGATAACGGCAGGGATCAAGGCTTGTCCGATAGATGCTTTTATTATATGTTTAAGGACTGCACCGGATTAACAGCGGCACCGGAACTGCCTGAAACAACTCTGGCGTCTAACTGCTACAACAATATGTTTAATGGCTGTACGAGCCTGACCACAGCTCCCGAGCTTCCCGCGACAACGCTGGCGTCTAACTGCTACAACAATATGTTTAATGGCTGTACGAGCCTGACCACAGCTCCCGAGCTTCCGGCGACAACGCTGGCGTCTAACTGCTACAACTGTATGTTTATTGGCTGTAAGAGCCTGACCACAGCTCCCGAGCTTCCGGCGACAACGCTGGAGCCTTACTGCTACAGCTATATGTTTAGGGACTGCAAGAGCCTGACCGAACTCCCCGCGCTGCCTGCAACAACGCTGAAGCCTAACTGCTACTACGGTATGTTTTCCAAATGTTCAAAAATCCGTATTTCTACCACGCAGGACACTACATATTCCGTCCCATACAGGATCCCGACCACAGGCGAGGGAACTCCGGCGGATTATGCACTCTATTATATGTTTTACGGCACCGGCGGTGAATTTACAGAAAACCCGGACATCAACACAACTTATTATGTGTATAGAGAAGTTCCCAAGTACACCGTCACATGGAAGAACGACGACGGCACAACTCTCAAAACCGACACCGATGTAGAAGAAGGCACCACCCCGACCTATGACGGCGAAATACCCGTAAAGCCCGAGGACGAGAACTACATCTACACCTTCTCCGGCTGGACTCCGGCGGTTACTGCCGTAACAGGCGACGCAACCTACACAGCGACCTTTACCTCGACCGAGAAGAAATACATTGATGCGAACGGTGAGGAGCAGACATTCGACAATTATACCAAAGTAACCGACAGCACCACCTTGCTGACTGAGGGCTGGTATGTGGTAACTGACACTGTTACCATTAACAGCGTCATTACCTGCACCGGTGATGTACATCTTATCCTCTGCAACGGAGCGGAATTAAACGCTACTGCGCTTACAGTTCAGGATAATAATAACAATCTGACAATATACGGTCAGTCCGGCAACAACGGCGTATTAAATGTAAGCCCAACTTCCGGACCTGCTATAGGCGCCAGATCATCAGGTAAAAACACCGGCATTATTACAATAAACGGTGGAACGATCAACGCTAAGACAAATAGCTCAAATGCTGCTATCGGTTCAAATGATGATTACAACAGATGCGGAAACGCCTACATTACCATCAACGGTGGTATTGTTACGGTGACGAGTAAATCTGGTTCTGAATATAGTAAACTGATTGGCGCAGGTCATAGCGGTAGCCTAAACGAATCCGCAGGTGGTTACCTCCGTATCAACGGCGGAAAGGTTGTGGCTAACGGAGTCGTAGGCGGCGGAACGGACTTTGAGACTTCCTTTGGCTGGACGAATGTTGACGACAGCATTACAGTAAACCACGTATCCGGCGGATCCAGAACCCTTACCAAGCCCTTCAACGACGGAACAAACGGCTATGCCGCAGGTTCCTATACCTGGCAGGAATTTGAAGCTTTTTCCGCTAAAACAATTTATCCGGCAGCTTCTGTAACATGGAAGAACGATGACGGTACGGATATTGAAACTACTTACGTTAAGTATGGTGAAGCACCGACTCATGCAGACCCCACCAAGGCGGACAACGCTCAGTACACCTACACCTTCAGCGGCTGGACAGACGGCACAAACACCTATGGCGTGAACGATACGCTCCCGGCTGTTGCCGGCGACGTGACCTACACTGCGG
>CACWRT010000023.1 GCA_902763365.1 uncultured Ruminococcus sp. | reverse complement strand
GGGAAACCCTTTGTTTGAAAACAAAGGGTTCTCCCCCAGACCCCTTTCCTAAAAAAACGAATTTTATCTTATATAATCTTTGAAAATTGATTTCCGTGGTGACGCTGGACCCTAAAACGCGGGGTTCGCTCCGCCCGGCGAGCCGCCGGATGAGCCGCACCGCCCTCACGTCGGTGAGCATGACGTGGGGGCGGTGCGGCTTTTTTAGGGATTATTCAAAAATATAGTTATAAGCTTGTATTATTTTTCCAATGGTTTATGTCCTGTTTCAGCTTCAAATGTCTTTGAACAATATTCCATTGCTGTATTGACTTCATCAGGAATTTTTTCTGTGTTCATAATTATTTCACCATTGATCTTACCCTGTTGTCCGTATAAAGACAATGTAAGGAAGGATTTTTCAAAGAATTCCAGCAGCCTTGCTCTATCAGTATCAGGTATTTCATAATCAGTATCATTATAAGCATTACAAGCCATAATGATAAGATCACAGTATCTCTCAATGTTTTCCGCGGAAGTAAAATCTTCTCCGTTTCTGAAAGTTTTTCCGACCTGACCATATCCATCCTCAGCTATTTTTTCAAGTAAATTATTTATCGTCTCTGATTCATATTCAGCATAAATACTCATACATTCGATATCGGTTTCATTATCAACAGCATTTCCGGGTTCTTTAGGATTATACCCGAACTTAGATATAATTCTTTTTACTGCTTCGTCATTATCTTCTTTTTTGGCAGCTTCCATAACAGCATTTATATCGCCTGTTATACGTTTTGTGGGAGAAAATTCTACATAAGACTTTGAATCCTCTGTAGATATTTCCGTAATGCTTTCTGTCGGTTGTTCGGAATTTCCCGTTTATGCAAAAACGTTTACTGCGCCTATCAGTGCTGTACCCGTTATAAGTGTACACGCCAGTGCAATTATAATGCCTTTTTTCATAGTGATTACCTCCTGACTTTTAAATTATTGCTTGCGTGTTGCAGCAGGTTATCTGTCTAACAATGCGAGCTTCTGCTCACGTGTGGGCTCATCAAACGGTCTGTAGCCATATTCTGCCGCATAAGTAAGCTCTACATATTCTTTAGTCTCTGTAACTTCATCGGGAACATTATCGGGATGTTGTCTGATATATTCAAACAAACTATCAACACTGAGCTGCATATCATCCAAAAGTCTCATTCTGTCCGTGTCGGCTATTCCATAATTGGGATCGTTATAGGCATTGCACATCATTGTTAACAGATTACAATATTTTAAGATATATTCGTCAGAAATGAAGTCTACGTGTTCTCCGAAAAATATATCTTCATCTGCGTAGCCGGCTTTAACCATTTGCTTTAATAATTCATTAAATTTTTCCGTTTTATAGTCAGCTCCAATAATCGTGAGATCAGCACATTGCTTGGTGGTTAAATGTGATCCATCAATACTTGGTCTGAATCCGTAAATTTCCTCAAAACGATCACATTCTACTTTGTCATCCTCATCAAACCTTCTTTGCATTACTTCTATAAACTTACCTTGTATACGTTTGGTTGGTGTAAATGCGGGAACTATGCGTTCTTCCTTTTCCGGTGATGCATTTTCTGAATATACAGTTTCTGCCGGATTTTCGGACTCTTCCTGCATTTCTGTACCGTTCACTTCTTCGCTGCTGTTATCGTCCGAAACTACTTCATTATTTATCTGTGTCTGACTTTCTGTCTGCTCGGGCGTATTGCTGCCGGCTACCGATTCGGAATAATAGTATCCTCCGACTGCCACAGTACACGCCAGTGCAATTATTATGCCTTTTTTCATAGTGATTACCTCCTTAAAATTACTTTCTGTTTTTATGTATTACTGTGTGACCTCCTTCCGTTAACCGTCCTGAGAATACACTACTCATTGAAAATAACTCCTTCTATATATAACTACGAAATGTTTTCTAAAAATGATTCACCCTCATAATATTTTTTCGTCCTTGACTGAGAAGAAACACAAACGGGAATTATCCGCACATAGATTATTTTATATTTTCACCCGAAAGAGCAGAACAGCCTGTAAAAAACTCCTATCATAATATGTTATTACTGTCTGATCCGGGAATTTCTTTCTGTACTTTGATTATATAACACCGGCTTCATTTGTTCAATAGCTTAGGAAAAAACGGGAGCTTTTTGGAAAAAAAAGGCAGTAAAAAAGACGGGAGTTTTATCTCCCGCCCTGTTCTGCCTGATACATCATTGTGGAAATATGGAATGTTCGTGACGACTTTATGTACTCACAGTCAGAATCGCCCTTATATTTTTTCAGAATTTTCTCTACGCTGTACATTCCCATCCCATGACCGTTTTTACCCTGCTTAGTAGTTATGAGCCGTCCGTTTGATATATGCGGTTCAATATCGCAGCTGTTTTCAATGTCTATGAAATACATTTTTCCCTGAGAATGAAAGACTAGTCTGATTGTTTTTTCCTCAGATTTCTCGGCTGCTTCTATAGCATTATCAAGCAGATTTGAAAGTATACTGCAAATATCGGGTTCTTCTACAAATCCGAAATTAATATTATTCGGTTCAAAAGAAAATTTGATTGATCTGTCTTTACACAACTCGGATTTCTGATATACCACCACATCTATTATTTTACTTCCGGTCATGATCCTTCTGTTATCACGGAATTCATTTTCACTGAGTTTGTCAATATATTTTTTTAATTCGGTGTCTGTGCTGTCAACGGATAATTGTTTCAGCACGTTGATATGATGTTTTATGTCATGTATCATTATTCTTGATTCATCATAGTTTTTCCGAAGCAGTTTGTAGTATTCATAATCCAGTTCCTTTTTCTGTTCAAGCAGCAGCAGCCGTTCTGTTTCGTTTGAAATACTTACATTATACTCATGTATCAGAAAAACAACGGTATTGATTATAATAAATGATACAGATATTATCAGTATAAGCATATTATGGTCATGGGGAGTTGCCGTGTCCGATAACACTGATACCACACTGTTTATCACAAAAATAGAAAGCATCGGTATTACAAACAAATAGATATCTATTGTTTGTATATTTTCCTTTTCGGCAGTCTGGCTGACTCTTATACATACCATAAACACCAGAAGCTTTGATATTGTTGATATTAACAGTTCGCTGACCTGATTATGATTCTGAAGATAATTGTCATGAAGCAGATAATTTGAAAAAGGTATTACCAGCGTTTCACTGAGAAGCAGCATAATACACATTATAAAACAATGCAGTAATATAGTTCCTATACGTGCTTCACAGCATACAAGGCACACAATGAAGCTTAATGCTATGAACGAGATTATATTTACAATAAAATTATTAAAATGCTGGTAAACAAGGAATTCAATACTTGCTGCTAAGAGAAAGAGAGCAAAATTTTCTCCACGATTCGTTTTGTTTTTAAAAACTGCCTTAGTATATATGGACTGACAATATCCGTGAAACAAGAATTCTATGAAAATAACTATTTTGAACAATATGGATGTCATGATCATTTGTAATCCCTCATCTTTCTCAAAAACTGTCTTTTAAAATCCGTATACTTTCTTTTTGAGGGATAGATCGGTATTTCTTTTCCGTTTTTACACAGTACAACGACTGATTCACTTGTACATTCCTTGACAAATTTCAGATTTATTATAAAGCTGTAATGAGGTGAAGCAAATGTATCATTCTTTTCCAGTATTTCAAGCCATTTTTTTATACTAAGATTAGTTTCTATTTCTTCTCCCGCGTCGGTAGTTATTATTGTTTTTCTCTTATATGCGCCAATACAGGCTATTCTTGATTCGCCTATATTTATAATTCCGTCTTTTACAGGCAGCTCATATATTTTATCTTCTCTCAGGATTTTATCTAATGCGCTGAATAGTCTGTCTTTATTTACAGGCTTTTCATAATAGCGGAATACTCTCAGATCAAACGCTTCATCTATATACTGCATAAATGACGTTATAATTATCAATGCTGCGTCCGGGTTGCGTTCAAGTATTTCGTACCCGGCTTCTATCCCGTTAATATTGTCCATTTCCACATCAAGTATGGCAATATCTATTTTACCTGTATTTTCCTCCAGCATTTTTTCTGCCGTGTCGTAGTATCTGATAATAGCTTCTTTTCTGCTTTCAGAAAAATACTCATCAAGAAAAAGCTTGATATTGTCCCGTACTTCTCTGCTGTCATCACAAACTACTATTTTTATCATTTCATCACCTGTATCAAAGAAAGTTTCTTTATATTTTCCTGTCCTTTTTAAAGGCAGTACTTTTCACTATATCTGTATAATAATATATCACTTTGTATCTGCATTTTCAAGCAGCGGATATAATTATAGTTAATTATTAATTAAAAAAGGCCGGATACCGAAAGACGATATCCAGCCTTATGCGTTAAATTATATTTTATATAGGCAGTCAAAAATCAAACTACACCCTGAGCGATCATTGTGTCAGCAACCTTTACGAAGCCTGCAATGTTAGCGCCTACTACATAGTTGCCTTCATAGCCGTACTTCTTAGCAGCATCAGCAATGTTATGGTAGATGTTGACCATGATGCCCTGGAGCTTCTGATCAACCTCTTCAAATGTCCATGACAGTCTCTGGCTGTTCTGTGACATTTCAAGAGCAGAAGTAGCAACACCGCCTGCGTTTGCAGCCTTGCCGGGAACAAACATAATGCCTGCATCCTGGAACTTCTTTGTAGCCTCGAGAGTTGTAGGCATATTAGCGCCTTCTGCAACAGCAATAACACCGTTCTTGATGAGGTTTTCAGCAGCTTCAACATCAAGCTCATTCTGTGTAGCGCAGGGAAGAGCTATATCGCAGGGGATAGTCCACATGAACTTGCCCTCATGATATTCAGCGTTGGGACGATAGTTCTTGTACTCGGAAAGTCTTGCTCTCTTAACTTCCTTGATCTCCTTGACAGCAGCAATATCAATGCCTTCTGCATCATAGATCCAGCCTGTTGAGTCTGCAAGTGTAACAACGTTAGCGCCAAGCTGCTGAGCCTTCTGTGTAGCATAGATAGCAACATTGCCCGCGCCTGATACGCAAACTGTCTTGCCCTTGATATCAATGTTGTGATCCTTGAGGAGCTCTTCTGTGATATAGAGAAGACCGTAGCCTGTAGCTTCTGTACGAGCCAGTGAACCGCCGTAGGTAAGACCCTTGCCTGTAAGAACGCCTTCATACTGGTTCTTGAGTCTCTTGTACTGACCGAAGAGATAGCCGATCTCTCTTGCGCCTGTACCGATGTCGCCTGCGGGAACGTCAGTATCTGCGCCGATATGTCTGAACAGTTCTGTCATAAAGCTCTGGCAGAAAGCCATAACTTCTCTGTCACTCTTGCCCTTGGGGTCAAAGTCGGAACCGCCCTTGCCGCCGCCGATGGGAAGACCTGTGAGAGAGTTCTTGAAGATCTGCTCAAAACCGAGGAATTTGATGATACCGAGGTTTACAGAGGGGTGAAGTCTGAGACCGCCCTTGTAAGGACCGATAGCGCTGTTGAACTGGATACGGAAACCGCGGTTTACCTGTACGTTGCCCTTATCGTCTACCCACGGAACTCTGAACATAAGCTGTCTTTCAGGTTCTGTGATTCTTTCGAGGATAGCTTCCTTCTGATACTGGGGATTAGCCTCGATAACGGGCTCGAGAGATTCTAAAACTTCCTTTACAGCCTGTACGAATTCAGGCTGAGCCGGGTTCTTTTCGATTACTTTTTCAAGTACTTCGCTTACATATGACATGACGGTCACTCCTTATTTTAATTAATAATTAATAATGAATAATGAATAATTATCCGCAACGAAAATTCATTACTCACCAAAATGATCAGGCGGATATTGCAACTTTTAATAATTACTTTATCACGCAAGAATCATTTTAACACACTTTTTCCCGATAATCAAGTGTATTTTAAATATTTTTGCAATTTTTTTTATAAAACTTGCATTTTTAAAGATTTTATCGGCAAAAATACGGCATTTGTTATCCCTGAAATGAACAATTATTTTTTTAATTGTCATATTACACAGTTTTTTTGTAGGTTTATTGTAACTAACCACAAGCACAGCAGATAACTAATTGATATGCTCATAGCTATGACCTCAGAGCTTTAACATATTCATATATCCAAAGCAGTTAAACTATAGCGTTAAAAATCCCCACTAATCGGATAAACTCCGAGCTATGATAATTATTCATTATTAATTAAAAAAGCCTCTTAGGGTTGTTTGAAAACGCTGAGAGGCTTTTTGAGTTATTAAGATTTGTCAGCTTACCACTATTTTGCAGCTTGCTTCTTTTCCGTTGAAGGTACGAACCTTCACATAACAGGTACCTGCCTTGAGCGCGGTAAACTTTCCTGTACCTGAGGTACTTGTCATTTTGACAACAGATGAATTAGTGCTGCTCCATGTGCGGTTATAACCTGCTGTGCCGGCGGGCACTGATGAGGTAAGCTTCGCAGTCTGTCCGACTTTAAGATTAAGAGTGGTTTTGCTTATAGTTACGCTTGTGGGCGCTGGCTTAACGGTTACCTTACAGCTGCCCTCCTGGGCATTGTATGTTTTTACGGTAACATTTGCAGTACCTTCTTTAATACCCTTGAAGCCTGCTGTCCAGTTTGTTTTTGTCATCTTTACAATATTGCTGTTGCTGCTTCTGTATGTTCTGTCCGCACTTGCTTCGCTGCTTCCTATAACAGATCCGAGAGAAGCTTCTTCGCCTACACCGATTTCAATACTTGTTTTTTCCATTGAAACCGATTTAGGAGGCGATTTTACGGTAACTTTGCATTGCGCAGACTTGCCGTTATATGTTCTTACAGTAATAACTGATGTGCCGACTGAATTACCGACAAAAGTACAGTTCCAGCTTGTAGGTATTATCTGTACGGAGTCTGTATCAGATGATGTATAATTTCTTGTTGTAGATGCTGCTCCGTCGTTTACAGCACTTGATATCGTTACCTGTTCACCTACGCCGATAGTGATCTGTTCTTTGCTTAAAGTTACATTATCGGGAGAAGCTTTTACAGTGATCTTACATTCTGCTGTCTTACCGTTGAATGTATGTGCGGTAACAGTAGCAGTTCCGATTTTATGCACAGATATCCTGCACTGCCCGCCGCTCAAAGTTACCGATGCCACCGAACTGTCGGAAGTAGTGTAGGTTATGGCAGAGGATGAGCCTTCATTTGTCCGGGCAGTTATATACTGCGTTTCACTAAGCCCCATTGTCAGATTTGTTTTTGAAAGAATTACATTTTCCGGTGCGCTCAGAACAGTTACTGCGCAAGATGCAGTCTTGCCCGAATTTTCTCTTGCCGTAATGACTGCCGTTCCTGATGCCAAAGCTGTGATATTACCGTTTACAACAGATACGATCGAGGGTGCGGAGCTTGACCAGGTCACATTTTTACTTGCTATATCGGGGGTAACCGTCGCCTGAAGTGTCTTTGTTTCCGATATGCCCAATGTGACCTCACTTGCGCTCAGACTGATACCCGTCTCCATGTAAATCCTGTTTACATCGTCTTCCTTAGCTGCCTGCGCGGCAGGGGAACCCTCCATACATACTACAGCACGTTCTTCATCACCGTTGTTGAAGGGACTTATTCCGAACTTTGTAATGTTTTCGGAGCAGTATATATTTTTTATATCCCTGTTGAAGGTGAAAGCATAATCGCCGATCTCAGTTACTGTAAGCGGAAGGGAACAGCTGTCGCTGCCGTAAACACAGGGTGCACAGATAAGCTTTGTTCTGTCCTTTGAGAAAAGGAAGTTGTTGACTGCGGTAAAATATGGGTTGTCAGCTGCAACCTCAAAGCCTGCCACATTTTCTGCGGGGTAAATATCTCCTGCTTCTAAATATCTGAGGGAAGAGGGGATAGAGATCTTTGTAACGTCAGCCCCTTTCAGAGCGCCGTCCGCTATGGCAGCTGTACCGTCCTTTATAGTAAGGGTAACGGGAGTTGTACTGCTGCCCTTATAGCCGTAAAGCATTTTTGCTATATATATAAAGCCGTCTGCTTTTTTTCTGTACCACATAGTATTGTCAAATACTCCGAAACCCATAGATATGACAGAGGTGGGGAAGCTTATAGATGTAAGCGAGGTACAGTCTGCGAAAAGCGCGGCAGGCAGCTGTTTTATGCCCTTTTCTATAACAGCAGAGGTAAGCTTGTCGCATCCGCTGTAAATACCGTCTCCGAGATCAGTATTATTGAGGTATACTGTGACTCCCTTCAGACTGTCACAGTCTGCAAAAGCATAAGCGCCTATGCTTTTTACCCCGGATGTATCAACACCTTCTACTGCTGAGCCATAGAAGGCATAATCACTTATAGTACGAACCTGTGCCGGAAGCTGACATACTCCTGTTTTTGCTTTGGGATAAGCATAGACTACAGAGCAGTTCTTGTTGAGCAGCATACCGTTTACAGCTGTAAAATACGGATTTGCCTTGTCAACCCCGAAGCCTGTAAGACTGCTGCAATTTATAAAAGCTCCGTCAGGCACATCCGATACATCGGCGCCCAGAATGATGGCTGTAATGCTGTCGGATGAAAAAGCATCTTCATTGATGCTTACTGTTCCCGCAGGTATTGTGACAGTGCCCTGCGCGGTATCGGGACAGTATACAAGCGTTGTCATATCTTTGGTGAAAAGCATACCGTCCTTTGCCGTAAACGACGGGTTGTTTGCGTCAACACTGATATCACCGATATGTAAGCCTTCAAAAGCCCCGGGCTGAATTTCACGGATATTTTTTCCTATTGTCAGGTCAAAGACTTTTTCGCCTTTACCTGATTCCACTCTTGCCATAGGCGCAGACTGAATAACAGTTACTGCTCTGCCTTCATATGTTTCGGGTATGACGATCTCACTGCTGACGGAGTTTTCCTGAATTATCTCACATACAGCAAGACTGCCGTCTTCATTTTCCTGATAGCAAAATACATCTGAAAGTGACATATCTCCTGCCAATGCTCCGGCAGTTACCGACATCCCGGGATCTGCGCCCGCAGCGCCTGCTGCCGAACCTGCTAAAGTCAGTATAAGAGCGGCTGCTGTAACTTTGCGCAAAATACTTGAACTATCCATTACCTTCCCTCCACGAGCGGCGAGCCGCCGCTACCAATTCTGTCTTACACTACTTTTTTCTTTCACCAACTTAATTGGATCAAAGTGTATGTTCTTACATTATTACTACGCTTGTTATTATAACACATTTGTTACTGTTTTGCTCGGAAATTTAATTTTTTTGTTACCAAAAAGCCGAACTTTTACCCTTTGACCAAAATCAAAAGAATAATCAGCCATTCTTCCATACTTTTTTACTATTTATTGTCATGTAAAAATAGTTTTTCTATTCCAGAATTTCAGTCAGCTCTTCCCATTCATTATACATTATATCAAGCGCCGCTTCTGTCTGAGAGATCTCGTCTGTCATCTGCATAAGCTTTTCATAATCCGACGATATTTCGGGAGTACTGAGCTGTTCGTTAAGTTCGGAAAGCTTTTCCTCGGTTTGGGCTATTTCTTTTTCGAGCTTTCCTATTCTTGCCTTAGCCTTGCGCCTGAGCGCATCGGATTCCTTTTTCTTTTTATATTCAGACTGTTTTTCATCTGTATTTGTTTTTGGAGCAGCGGATGTCTTCTTTTTGAACGGTTCTGCCTTTTTGAGATAATCCTCATAGCTTCCCTCATACACCTGTATTCCTTCGGAGGTGAGGTAGAATATTTTATCTGCAAGTGCATTTATAAGATACCTGTCGTGAGATATGATAAGCAGAGTCCCTTCATATTCTTTAAGCGCATTTTCCAGAGCTTCGCAGGAATTGATATCAAGGTGGTTTGTAGGTTCGTCAAGAAGAAGAAAATTGGCGCGGCTCAGCATAAGCTCTGTCAGAAGTACTCTTGCGCGTTCGCCGCCGCTGAGAGTTGAAAGTGGTTTGAAAACGTCGTCATTTTTAAAAAGGAATCTTGCCAGTGTATTCCTTATTTCTGTGTTGGTCATAGCAGGGAAGCAGTCGGAAAGCTCTTCAAAAATAGTTTTTTCGCTGTCCATGCCTGTTTGTATCTGGTCATAGTAGCCGGTTTTTACTCCCTCTCCGAAACGTATGCGTCCGCTGTCCGCATGATATTTACCGAGGATAGTTTTCAGAAGAGAGGTTTTTCCGCAGCCGTTAGGTCCGAGAATAAAAATTCTTTCACCCCGTTTAATGTCCATGCCAACATTTCTGAAAAGCTGATGCCCCGGGAAGGAGAGTGATACATCCGAAACTTCAAGCACATCATTGCCGCTCTGATTTTTTATTCCAAGATCAAATTTTATTGCCGAAGGCGCATTTTCGGGTTTTTCAAGACCTTTTTCAAGACGCTCTATAGCATTCATTTTGCTTTCGGCGGTTTTGATATTTTTTTCTCTGTTCCATCTTCTTTGCTGTTCGACAATACCCTCGAGCCTGTGTATTTCGTTCATGGTATTGTCGTAGGCCCTCTGCATTGTGAGCATATGTTCCTTTTTCAGGGGAAGATAGGCAGTATAATTTCCGTTATAGCGTGACATTTTACGGTTTTCTATTTCAAATGTACGGTTAGTTGTACGGTCGAGAAAATATCTGTCATGAGATATGACCATATAGGAGCAGCCCGATTCTATAAGGAAGTTTTCGAGCCATTCTACGCTTTCGGTATCAAGATGGTTTGTAGGCTCGTCAAGGAGAAGAAGGTCTGCGCCGCAAAGAAGGAGCTTTGCAAGCTGAAGCTTTGCCCTCTGACCGCCGCTGAGGGAGCGTATGGGCAGCTTCATTTTTTCATCGTCGAAGCCGAGTCCCAGCAAAGCCGATCTTGCGCGGCTTCTGCACGTAAGACCGCCTCTTCTTGTGAACTCGTCATGAAGGAAAGCCTGTCTTTCCACCATTTCGTCTATTTCGTCATGCACCGAGCCGATAAGAGCATTCAGCCCTTCAAGCTCGGCTTCTATTTTTATAAGATCGTCAAAAACAGTCATTACTTCATCATATGCGCTGCTGTCCAGATTACGGCAGACGTGCTGTTCCATATATCCTACATTTGTATCTTTACCGATAACTACAGTTCCGTCGGCAGGCAAATACTCTCCCGTAAGGATCTTGAAAAGAGTAGTCTTACCGCTGCCATTTACGCCTATAAGACCTATTCTGTCTCCCTTTTGTATTTCAAAATTCATATTCTCGAACAATCTCTGTTCTCCGAATTCCATCATAAGTCCGCTGACAGTTATAATTGCCATAATAATATCCTTTCCGCCGGCGAGCCGCCGGTCCCATAACGCGGGTATCGCTTCACTACGTTTCGCTCTGTCTGAACAGTTCATATTGTACTGACCGCGTATCAGACTTTTGTAGCAGCTATTTTATTAATATAGTTTTATGTTGCTATATAATCACTTTAAGTGCAATTAAATCTGAGCTGTCATGCTTTGAGCTGCGAAGCTCGCGTATCGTGTTTTTTGAGCAGTTCATTTTTATCTTGATTACGCTGTAACCTTCGTAAATGCTGTTGACCCTTTGGCTTCCCCTCCGGGAAAGCCGGCGCCGCAGACAACTGATGGGGAGTAGCTGCCTGTTATTATATCGTATATCAGCGTTTATTTTATCATCATAAAGTCACACTGTCAATACCGGCGAGCCGCCGGACCCTAAAACGCGCAACGCTGTCAACTTAAAGAAAAACATAATTGACAAAGTTTCGCTCAAGCCTTTTCAAAGGCTTGCGGAGTCCAGAGGCAGAGTCTCTGGTCGCTGCGTTAGCAGCGAAATCAGTCTCCAAACTGTTGTGTTTTGAGCTTTGAACTGCGAAACCGCTCTGTTCAGCTTTGATAAGAGGACAGGGCGGTTTTATCGGTTGAGGGATTTATATTGTTTTATCATATTCATAAAGAAAAGCTTTTCGTCGGGGTTAAGAGTGGATATGTCCTCGGCAATACGTTCGGTAATAATGTCGGAATAATTATCTTTTGCATCACTCAGAAGGTAGTCAACGGAAACATTGAGTGCCTTTGCTATGTTTATAAGAGTCTGTACGCTCATATTTTTTCCGTTTTCGATCAGACTCATGAAGTTAAGGGAAATATCAGCTTTTTCCGCAAGCTGTTCCTGCGTTATGCACTGCCTTGTACGTTCCTGCTTTATTCTTTTTCCTAAATTTTCAAGTCCCATCCGACATTCCCTCAATTCCTTCAAAAGTATACAGACTGATTCTGTTTTCTTGTTATACTACTATTATAATGATATATTATAATATTAAAACATAAAATATTTGGAATTTATATTGACGATATTGGTAATAAGTGATACAATTCAGATGAAGAAGCATATGCTGAGTTTATTGGTATTGTTTTCGATAAATATTATTTAGTAAGGTGGGAATTATTATGAAATATGTAATCAGCTTAAAAAGAATCGGAGCAATTATACTGGCAGGCACAGTGCTTTTGTCATCTGCGACAGTACTTCCTGTAATGACAGAAGATGCGGGGATCAAAGCCGCTGCGGCATATTCGGAAGAACATCTTTTAAAAGCACCGGACGGATACAAGGAAATACGCACAATAAGTGATCTTTACGCTATACGTTCTGACCCGAGCGGAAATTTTATACTTATGCCCTCAAAGCTGAATTACAAGATCGGCGAGGAAATCGAGGTAGGCGGTACGATCTCTGTAATATATTCAAACGGAAATACAAACAAAGTCAATATCACAAAGGATATGCTCAGCGGTTATGATATGAACAGTAGCGGCGTACAGGATGTGACTGTAACATATCAAGGCTGTGAAACTACATACGAAATAACCGTAAGCTCTATCCCTGTTACAAAAGTAAATATTTCTGACAGTGAGATATATCTTGCAACAGGCGAAATATACAAGCTGACAGCGAATGTTTCTCCTGATAATGCGACCAATAAAACGCTGAAATGGACAACCAGCGACAGCAGTGTTGCTGCCGTATCTTCTGACGGCAAGGTTACGGCAGTCGGCTCGGGCTTGGCAGTAATTACCGTTAAATCCAATAACAATAAATCCGCAAGCTGTATAGTTAATGTTGACTGGAGCGATGATGACGAAATAAACCCGTCTGCTGTCAGTCTTAACAAAACAGAACTTACTCTTGAAAAAGGAAAATCCGAAACTCTTACAGCATCAATTCTTCCCAGAAATGCGACTAATACAAATATAACATGGCGTTCGGCCAATTCAAAAACAGCAACTGTATCGAACGGAAAAATAACAGGTGTTGCATCAGGAACAACAACTATCTTTGCAATTACTGATAACGGTCTTACAGCAAGCTGTAAAGTTACAGTAAAAGAAGCCGTTCCCGTATCCACATTAAAAAACACTTCCGTCATCAACAGCGACATAGTACAGGTCGGCGATAAAGTCCGCATATCCGCCAGTGCCAACGGCGGCACAGCCCAGTACACATACGCATACTACTATAAGCGCAGTACGAACAGCGCATGGAAAACTCTTGGTACAGAGTTTGGAACAAACACAAGCGTAGCCTTTGCGCCCACAGCAGAAGCAGACTTTGACGTTAAAGTTATAGTAAAGGACAGCGCAGGTCAGACATCCGAAAAGCTGTTTACTGTACAATCAGTAAAGGAGCTTGAGCTTACCAATGTTTCGGTAGTCGGCAGACAGAAGGTAAACCTGGGTACAGCTATCTCCATGATCGGCAAGGCAGTAGGAGGCAGCGGAGAACCGTATACATATTCCTTCTACTTCAAGCGCAGCGCAAACACAAACTGGAAGCTTCTGGGCGATAAATTCCAGACAACTGCAAGCGCACGATTCAAGCCTACTGCAACAGGAACATATGACATCAGAATAGATGTAAAAGACAGCGCAGGAACTATTGTAAAGAAATTCTTTACAGCCGAAGCAAAATAAAATAATCAGTTAATATCACTCATCCGCATCCGTCCGTAATGACAGCTGCGGATGTATTTTTAAAAAAATTTTCATAGTATTTATTGACATCCTGCCTCAATATAGTATAATAAAAATATAGAAATGTTTTGAATTAGTTGGGAATTGTAGTGGCGGCTCTCACTTGGAAAAGTGTGAAAACCGGAGTTTGTATTGTTACTAATCAGAGTAACTATAAACTAATCACTAATCACTATTCATTATTCATTATTCACTATTCATTAAAAACCGGGGGGAACGATATGAAGAGAATTGTCAGAAAAATTACGTCACTCCTTTTGTGTACTGCTGTTATCGGAGCAGGTGCTGCTGTTTCGGCAGGCATGACAGGGATAGAAGCAAATGCAGAAAAATATGAACTGCCTCTCGTGAACGAAAACGGTATTGTTGATGCTGTAGAGGTAACTAAACTGAAATTTAGCGAAACTTCTGTAGTTTTAGGTAAGGGCAGGACTACTGTATTGAAACCCCTGTTCACACCATCCGATGCGACCGATCAGACAGTTACATGGTTCACAAGCGATAAGAGTATTGCGACCGTGAAGGACGGTACTGTTACAGGTATCGCTATAGGCAGCTGTACCATAACCGCAAAATCTTCAAACGGTAAAAAGGCAACCTGTACTGTTAAGGTAACCACTGCTCTTAATAATACTTCCGTTATCAACAGCGATATTGTTCAGGTCGGCGATAAGGTCAGGATCGCGCCTTCGGGCAGCGGCGGAAGCGGCGAGTACAGCAGTGCCGTGTACTATAAAAGAAGTACGTCTACTGTGTGGAAAACACTGGGCGGAGAGTTTACTGTAACTGCAAAAACGGGTCTCCCTACCGCAGCATTCCAGCCTACAGCAGAGGGCAGCTTTGATATAAGAGTTGTAATAAAGGATACAAACGGTCTTAAAGAGGAAAAGAAGTTTTCCGTAAAGGTTGTGAAGGAGCTTGAACTTACCAATGTGTCGGTGGTAGGCAGGGAAAGCATAAAGCTGGGTACCGCTATTCCTATGATAGGCAAGGCAGTAGGCGGAAAAGGTCCGTATACGTATTCCTTCTATTTCAAGCGCAGTACCAACACAAACTGGAAGCTGTTGGGTGATAAATTTACCGAAACAGCATCCGCTCGATTCAGACCTACAGCAACAGGTACTTATGACATAAGAATCGATGTAAAAGACAGCGCAGGAACGATAGTTAAAAAATTCTATACTGCCGCTGTAAAATAAACCAAAAGTCCGCATCTGCTCTTGGGTGGATGCGGACAGCATTTTTTGAAATAAATTTTTGTCGTATTTATTGACTTAATCCCGAGATATAGTATAATTGAATGTATAAAGTGGAATTATTTTGAGTTAGAAATCAGGAGTTGGGAATTATAGTGCCGGCTCTCGCTTAGTAAAGTGTGAAGAGTGGAGCGCTGCAAAAAAACTATTTACTAATCACTATTCATTAATTCCGGAGGGTAGAGTATGGGGTATAAAAATGATGATTTTGAAAAATTTATGAGCGGTGAAAGCCTGTTCGGCTCTGACAGATCAAAGACAAACAGCGATTACGACAGAAGCGAAGATTATGACTTCTCTGACAGCTCTTTTGCAGACGAATATCAGAAAATGTTTGGCAGCACGGAAACATCATTTACTGAGGATCTTTCTCAGAACACTACTGATCGTACGGATCGGTATTCTTCCCCTGAAGGTGATGTGCCTGCATCCTTGTCCGGATACGACAGCCGGGACAGCGGATGGATAACGCCGCCGCCTATAACAGCCGACACAGCATCACAGTTTTCGGCTGTGGGAAATAACACAGGACAAACTGAACCGCAGAATTTTTTTGCCGGCAACAGTTCTCAGCCTTATGTTGGTTCCGTATCAAACGGACAATGGCAGACTTCTCAGCAGAATACATCCGGAAACAATAGCGGACAGTTTCCGGTATCATCTGTATCAAACGGGCAATGGCAGACAGATTTTCAGAATACTTCCGGAAACAGCAATGTGCCGTATACCGGCTCTTCCGATCAGGAATATGTCGGTAACAAGAGCAGAGCTTTCGACCCTGTTGCCGCTTACCCTGATGGACATATTGCAAAGGTGAAGGATACTATAAAGATCAATCTGATACTTGCATTTATCGGATTGGCTATGGTAGCTGCGGGCATATTTTTCTTTTATCTTTCTGTCAAGGAAATAAGTGAGGCTAAGGAATTTTTCCGGAATGCCGAGCTGACAGCAGGTATTGTGCAGCATATAGATCAATATAAAAGAGAAACTGAGGACAATACATATTATGAATACAAACTTACTGTAAAATATGTTTACGGAGTATCACAGTACACTTCCGAAACAGAAACTATAGGAGTGCAGGATAAAAAAAGGCTTAATATCACAGGCGTAGGATCACCTGTACCTATATATGTGGATACAAGACATCCTTCCTCTATAAGAGTAGTCGATAATTCAGACGATTGGCCTAACTTTATGGATTTGCTGTTGTCGGTCGTCGGAATAATAATATTAGCGGTAGATTTCAGAATGCTGACAAACACCATTAAAGGCAGAATGTGGATATCAAGAAGTAGAGGAAGTATCATATTTAGCAGAATACCCCAGGAGCGTCTTGAGAAAATGAGCTTTGTGGACTTTTACAGAAGGCGACCCTGATGATGTTGAGGAAACCGTATCGGAAGAGGAGAAGGATGAACAATGATACCAAATGATCCTATTATTTTATTATCTTATGTAAATACAAAGCTTAGGGATAACTATCCCTCATTGGAGGAGTTCTGTAAAAGCGAAGATGTAAAGTCCGCTGATATAATCGAAAAACTCCTTGCAGCAGGATTTGAGTATAACAGCGAACTGAATAGGTTTATATGAAAAAACCGCCATTTCGTCAGGAGGGATGATCATTCAAGTATTTTCAGCTCTAATTTCTGGAGCTCTAAATTTATATCAATGATGGAAATATGATTTACAATAGCAAAAATGAGAAAATGATCTCTTTCATTGCTTGCCCTCAGGATCGGATAACCTGTTACTTTGAGAAGATTTTGTGTTTCTTCTATTGATGTGCCGATACCTATGCACATCATTATGACCTTGTCACGATCGGGATTTGATTTTCTTCCGTCAAGTATCTGATAACCGTAACTCTGAGAAACTCCCGCGCGTTTTATAACGGTTGCCCTGGTAAGTTTTTTGCTCTCTATGAGTGACATTAAAGCTCTGTCCAGTTTCATATAGGAATTTTTGAAGCTTTCTGCATTTTTTTTGCGGTATTCTTCATAATCTTTGATCGTTTTCATTTTGTTGGAGTTCATTTCTTTTAAAAGGTCATCTGAGGATTTTTTCATTTTTTTATTCCTTTCTTTTTACGTCCTACAGTTTTTATTATTCGGACAATATTTTTTTGGAGGTGAAGGCAGTGGAGTTGACTCCGGGACAGGTTTTTCTGTTTCAGAATCTGAGTGTGGTATCAGAGCTTACCGATACGGTTAATCTGTGTCTGTACAAGCCGAAGTGCAAGCTGTATATTACCAAGGTTATAAAGCCCGAGGAAGTCGGATACTATGAGATAATATCCGGTATAGAACACCCTAATCTTGCAAAAGTTGAATTCATTGCAAATACAGGCAGCGAATACCGTGCAGTGAGGGAATTTGTGGCGGGAGATTGTCTTGCGGATATTATAGAGTCGGGTAAAACCTTTGATGAAAGACGAGCCGCAAAGATCATATACGATATATCAAGCGGTCTTAATGCTTTGCACGAAAAAAGTATAGTTCACAGAGATGTTACACCGAACAATATTATCATTTCAAACGACGGAGTACCTAAGATAATTGATTACGGAATTGCGCGTTCCTTCAAGGAATTCAAAGGAAAGGATACCGTGATCGTGGGTACTCCGGGATATGCAGCCCCCGAGCAGTTTGGTTTTACTCAGAGTAACGGAAGAACGGACATATATGCCATTGGTGTTCTTCTGAATGTAATGATCTGCGGAAAAGAACCGATAGAGCAGTTGGCAGAAGGCAGATGCAGGAAGATCATTAAGAAATGTATTCAGATTGATCCCCGGAAACGTTATGCAAATATGCTTGAGCTTATGCGGGCTATTCGTGTAAGTACGGGTGTAGGGGATGATGACGCATTAAAAGGCTATTCTGATTCGCTGCTTGACAGAATTATATCTGCTATCCCGGGATACAGGACAAGGAAACTTCCTTTTATAATTCTTGCAAGTATCTGGTATTTTATCGGAGGGACGTCATTTGTCAGCGTATTTTCCGAGCAGCGTACTCTCGGACAGTACATAGGCGGTACTGTTGCCAATATATTTATAATTATCGTACCGCTTTTCTGCTTTCACAATTTTCTGGATATTTATAATAAGCTTCCGTTTTCAAGAGGTACCAGCCTTGGAGGTCAGAGAATATTGTTTTATACACTGGGTGTGATATCCCTGTTTGTAGGCTTTTACATTTACGGAATAAGTATTCCGGCACACACATGACGATCATTATATTACATATATTACATCCCGCCGTAAGGCGGGTTTTTTGTTTATACATTTCTTATTATACATGAAAAAAATTTTATTTTGTTATGCTGACAGCATAACAATTTTTATGTGATATAGTATATACTTATTTACACAGAGAAAATCTGCTGACCGGTTAAAGCAGGTTTTTGTTAAAACAACAGTTATATAACTATATTAAAAATGCAGTGTTACTGCAAAAAAGAAAGGACGAAAAATATGAACAATAATAATTTTAACCAGCAGCAGATGCCGATGCAGCAGTATCCCCAGCAGGTCCCGCCGCCTAAGAAGAAAAAGAAGGGTCTTTTAATAGCTGTTATAGCAGTTATAGTGATCATTCTGATTGCTGCGGCAGCAGGGGGCGGAAGCAAAGACAGTGATAAGGCAAAAGACAGCGATAAAAAAGCTATTACCCAGACCAGTGAAACTTCAGCTGTATCAGACGATAAAAAAGAAGATTCAAAATCGGAGGATGAGCAGGACGGCACCGGAGAAAAAAGTGAAGCAAAAACTAAGGCAGAGCTGCCGACAATAGAAGAACAGGTTTGTTTTGATAAGAATGATATTAAAGTAACGGCTGTTTCCATTGAAGAAGAAATGTTTGGTGGAAAATATATCAAGCTTCTTGTTGAAAACAATTCCAAGAAAAACTATACTATCGGATGTTCAGCTCTTATAGTAAATAACTGTATGATCTCAGACTTATTTGCATCCCAGGTAGCCGCAGGTAAAAAATCCAATGAAAAGCTGTACCTTTCCTCATCTGATCTTGAGGCATCGGGGATTGAGAACATTGGTCAGATAGAGATATATTTCCATATGTACGAGGAGACCAATATTATGGATAGCGTAGATATTGATCCTGTTGTTATAAAAACATCTGCGTTTGACAAAATGGATGCTAAACCTGATGATACAGGTCATGAACTGTATAATAAAAACGGACTCAGGATAGTAGGCAGATATGTTGATGAGGACAGTTTCTGGGGAAAATCAATACTTCTGTATATTGAAAATAAAACCGGAAAATTAGCTAATATCTCATGTGAAGACCTGTCCATCAACGGCTTTATGGTTTCCGAATTTTTCACAAGCACAGTTTACAACGAAAAATATGCTATCGACGCAATAACACTTCTAAAATCTGATCTCGAGGAAAATAATATTACAAGTATTGATGATGTAGAACTCAAGTTCAAGATATATTATGATAAAGATTTCCTGAACTCTGAAACCACCGATCCTATCAAATTCAGTACAAAATCATAATTGACACCGATCTTTTCAAACATAATATAGACAGCCCCTGTACCGCCGCAAATTTCCCTGCGGCGGTACTTTCTTTGGTAACAAAACAGATTCGGATAAAATACATATTTTTAATATGAAAACAGCGGACCCGCTCCTTATTAATGAAGCAGGTCCGCTCTATATGATATGTTTTTGGGGCAAAATAAACGATTTTAAGATTCAAAGCCGCAGATGGAGGCGCATTTGTTTGTATAATGTTCTATAACATCCTGGGGAGAAATGATCTTCATATCTCCCGTGAACTGGAAAAGCCATCCGAGGAAGGGGGGACTTATCTGTATATCTTCTGTTATACGGCAGGTATGTTCATCGGTTCTGGTGATCTTTATGTCAGCGCCGAATTTGTCAAAGACATTTCCGATAAGCTTGTCGGAAAATTCAAGAGTAACATTACGCACAGGACCGTTGTACATTCTGAATACCTGGCTTGTCTGAGCGGGCAGGGATGATCTCAGCTTTTTTGCATTATCAGAGATAGGCTCACCGTCAGACTTTGCGTCAATATCTGTCATACGATCAATACGGTATGTCTTGATTTTGCTTTCAGTCTGCTCGTCATAGCAAAGAAGATAATAATGATTGTCATTCGGTGTCAGAGTAAGCGGTTCAACAGTATATTTCTTACCGTCATGACGGAATATCTTATTCCTGTTCTCATCAAAATCAAAGTAGCGGAAAGATATCTTCACCTGATTTTCTATTGCACGGAAGATCTTGTCAATATCATACAGTGTTATACTGTCACTGACGTGTCTTGTATAGAGCGGGCTGTTTTTCTCTGTGATAAGAGTATCCTTATCTTCCTGATCGGACATATTGATGATAGTATCTATAATACGGTCAGACGTATTTCCTTTCATGAAGGTCAGAGAATTTATCGAGTCGATCAGGATCTTCGCAGTCACCGTATCAAGGGGATAGCTGTTGTCATCATCGGCATATTGGGACAATCTGCCCCGCGTATCCTCAGGCGCAAGATGAAGAAGCTTGTCTTTTATTCTTTTGGCTTCTGATTTATTGATCTCTTCGGTCAGTTTAAGATTATTGATGCCGTTAATAAGGTTTCTGAGTTCCTTTTCGGAAAACCTGTTCGATGACACCGTGGATTTAGGCGTAGTGAAATAAGCATTACCTTTATTTGTATTGATGATCCTGATTCTGAAATCATAGTCGGGATTTTCGTTGATATACGCGGATAAAGTTTCAATATCGTCTATCAGTGTGCGTCTGTCGCAGGGAATTCCTTCTTCCCGCAAAGCAAGCCCGAGCTGCTTTGTGGTTATAGCATTACTTTCATTGCTGCGGGTTTTCAGAATATCAAGTACTCTTAAAGTCTTTATTTTCTGATTCTTTTTTCGAGCCATACTTTATTCCCCCTTTATGTTTGACAGTTTGTGTTCTGTATCAATTATAAATCAATTTTTTGAATTTGTCAAAAATTACCTATTCATTTTATTGTACAAACGACCATTTTTTTCGTTTTTTTAAAAAATTTGTCGGAATTGTATGTATTATTGTAATATTTCTGAGCATTGTGCCAAAAAATGGATTTTAAAACAAAGTTTGGAAAGAAATTATGACATTAAAATGTTGTATAGGGAAATAAAATGTACAAAAAAGACATTTTTTTATTTTCTTTTTTTGAAAAATTTTTCTATTGGCTTTATGCCATTAATAACCAATGTCATTTTTGGGTTATAAAAAGGATTATCTTTCATTACGAAACAGGATAATAAATATATAGATGAGAAAAATATCAGATCAGGAAAATTGACGTATCGGGTAATAATATGAAGTTTTTTAAGTTATTTCCGTTATCTGTGAGGGAAATAGGTATTTACAAATTCCGAAAATAGGTTATAATATATATATGGTACGCTATATGCCTTTTGCTATGATCCGTACTTTGTAAGAATAAAAAGAATCAGAAAATGTCAGGATGGAGATAAATATGAAAAAACCAACTTTTGTTATAGCGGAGATTTTTCTCTCCCTGGTGCTGGTCGCTTCACTGGCAGCAGTTGCAGTGCTTGCGGTAGATCTCAACACAAACGGTTCAATTATACCCCCGGAGATGTACGGCGGCAAAACAGAGCCCAAGGAGGAATCCTCAGCCCCTGAGAAGGAAGAATCATCCGGGCAGGAAGCATCACAGGTATCACAGGTAAGTGAAGCATCCGTCAAAGCAGAATCATCCGCCGTTCAGTCAAGTACAGAGCCGTCAAAAGCGGAGACTTCCGAAGAGTCTAAGCCTCAGAAGCCTGCTGCGGATACAGTTTCCTTCAAGGATAAGCTTATAACCGATCTGCCTGAGGGACAGACAAGTCAGCCGTCGGAGCTTGAAGGATTCATCAGCGATTACGGTTTCAGCTTTGATAATCTTTTCTGCGATCACCTTATTGTTGTTGACGGCGCAGAGGGCGGCAGTGCGGAAGTGTATTGTTACCAGAAAAGCGATAATGGCACATGGTGGAACATTATGGGTGACGGGGAAAAGTTCAGTGAAAAGGCATTTATCGGTGAAAACGGACCTGCCTATGAGATCAAGCCGGACTCAAAAAGATCGCCGCTGGGCTTTTATACTCTCGGTCAGGGTTTTTATATAGGTCAGCAGCCCGATACAACATATCCGCTGTTCGAGATAACGGAAAATACCTACTGGGTAAACGATCCGTCGTCGGCAAACTACAATACCAAGGCAGAGGGTACAGACAATAAGGATTGGTCGAGTGCTATACACATGATAGCCGAGAAGGAAGCATATAAATACGGTCTTGTAGTTAATTACAATACCTCATCAATAAAATCTGATCTTGCATCTTCCATTTTTATGTACTGCGGAAATGCGCCTACCGAGGGTGGTATAGCAATGTCCGACAGCGAAATGCTGACTTTGCTTGAATGGCTTGATAAAGACAGTATACCTATGATATGTATTATGGCATAAAAAACAGGGACTCCCACAAAACAGGAGTCCCACTTTATTTGATTAATAGCGAGCAGCATAAAAATAACAGCCGATATAAAAGTATTAACCGCGACTGTTAAATGTTGCAGCGGCGAGCCCGGAGTTCTTAGCTATGAACTAAAAAACTCATCTTACTCTGCTGCCTGGCTTCATGCCATCGACAAAGATGACTTTAACATTTTCCCCGTCTTCGGCAGCAAGGATCATTCCGTTGCTTTCAACGCCGCAAAGCTTTGCGGGCTTTAGGTTGGATACAACGATAACACTCTTTCCGATAAGCTCTTCAGGCTTATAGTACTGGGAAATGCCGCTGGCTACTGTTCTTTCTGTGCCTGAGCCGTCATCAAGAGTAAGCTTGAGAAGCTTTTTGGAACGTTTTACAGGCTCGCAGGCTATTACCTTTGCAACAGTCAGTCCCACCTTCATGAAATCTTCAATTCCGATAACAGCAAGTCCTTCCTCAGCGGAAGGCTTTTTTTCTTCTTCCTTCTTTTCTTCGGCAGGCTTTATAAGCTTGTTAAGCTCTTCTATCTCTTTTTCTACATCTATTCTCGGGAAGATTATCTCACCCTTCTTAACGGTAACATTTGCGGGGAGAACTCCGAAGGATGCTGTGTTATCATAGCTGACAGCATTTTCATCCGCACCTATCTGTTCCCATACCTTCGGCATAGTTGTAGGCATGAATGCTGACAACAGTGTGGATACTATACGTATGGTTTCCAACAGATTATACAGAACTGCTGCAAGGCGTGCTTTTTTGCTTTCGTCTTTTGCAAGTATCCATGGGGTAGTTTCGTCAATATATTTGTTTGCGCGGGATACTACTTTGAATATTTCTGCAAGTGCATTATTAAGCTGGGTCTTGTCAACAAACTCATCCACTTTATCTGAAAGTGAAGCGGCAGTGTTTATCAGATCCTCATCAAATTCTCCGGATTCTCTCTCTTCGGGAAGTGTGCCGCCGAAATATTTTTCCACCATTGCTACGGTTCTTGAAACAAGGTTTCCAAGGCCGTTTGCAAGATCGGTATTGATGCGGTTTATCATTATTTCATTCGAGAAGGAGCTGTCTGCGCCGAGAGCCATTTCTCTCATAATGTGGTATCTGATAGCGTCAGCACCATAACGCTCACCAAGCATAAAGGGATCTACAACATTGCCTAAAGATTTTCCCATTTTCTTTCCGTCAAAGGTTATCCATCCGTGTACCGCAAGATGCTCAGGCAGCGGCTGTTCCAGAGCCATCAGCATTGCAGGCCAGATAATAGCATGGAAACGCATGATATCCTTTGCAACCATGTGTACATCAGCAGGCCAGTATTTTTCATAATCATTATACTTTCCGTTGTCATAACCAAGAGCTGTTATATAGTTGGAAAGAGCGTCTATCCAGACGTAGACAACGTGTTTTTCATCAAATGTTACGGGTATGCCCCATTTGAAGCTTGTTCTTGAAACGCAGAGATCCTCAAGACCGGGCTTTATAAAGTTGTTGACCAGCTCAACTGCTCTCGTCTTTGGGCGAAGATAGTCTGTTTCCGTAAGAAGCTTTTCGATCCTGTCGGCAAAGGGGGACATTTTAAGGAAATATGCTTCTTCCTTTGCGTCGGTCACAGGTCTGCCGCAGTCGGGACATTTTCCGTCGATCAGCTGACTTTCTGTCCAGAAGCTTTCACAGGGGGTACAGTACTTTCCTTTGTACTCGCCCTTGTAGATATAACCTTTGTCGTAAAGATCCTTAAAAATTTTCTGAACAGATTCTATATGATAATCGTCCGTTGTGCGGATATATCTGTCATAGCTGATATTCATATAATCCCATAGCTTTTTGAATATTTCAACTATCTCATCCACATATTGTTTCGGAGTGATACCTTTTTCGGCAGCCTTCTGTTCTATCTTCTGACCATGTTCGTCAGTACCTGTAAGGAACATGACATCATAACCCTGCATCCTCTTATATCTTGCGATCGAATCACAAGCAGTTGTAGTATAACAATGACCGATATGCGGATTTCCCGAAGGATAATATATCGGGGTCGTAATGTAAAATTTTTCTCCGTTATGCTTTTGCACAACAATTCCTCCCTCGTAAAATAATTAATATAGGTTTATTCTATCATAAATCCCATTTTTTATCAAGCGTATAAAGAGGCGTATCGGTCATTTTTACGTATTATTTTGAAAGTCCGTAGAATTTTAGTATAGCGTCCGATTTGCTGCTGACATTTATTTTCCTGAAACTGTTATAAAGAATGGTTCTTGCCGTATAATCTGATATATTAAGGCTGGCAGATATCTCCGAAATTGTCATACCTTCCGCACTCAGACGCAATATGGTGTTTTCTCTCGGTGTAAGCAGACCGGTAATGTCTTCATTTATAAGTCCCGCAGAATTAAACGGTATCACAAAAAGCTGTATTTCACTTACTTTTCCATTGACAACCAGAGGATAATAACCTGCAATATAGTGATAATTCATATTCTCCGGTTCACTTACATATTTTATCAGACCTACAGCAGATGCGCGGTGGCGGCAGCAGTTGCGGAACATATAGGATTCTGTAAGACATTCCCTGCTGATCCTTTTGCGGTTAAGCAGTATTGCCAGATTATCGTTTATGTCCGAAAAAACAGTACACTCATCAAGAAATTTTATCCTTCCGCAGGCAATTATATAATTATTCATAATAATCTCGGAGTCATTTTCTATATCATACTGGCTCAATTGTACGTCATTTTTACGGTCGATTCTTCTTCCTCTCAGGCTCATTATATTAACGTCTATGACAGCATCTACCATCCAGAGCACGTCGCTCATTCCCGAAAAACTGCGGACAAAAGAAAAATAGTAGCTGTGACCCTGATATTCCCTGAAATAGTATTCAAAAAGCTTACAATCTGTTTCAGGCATGATATTTCTGATAGCATTGCCCGTATCGTTTCCCTTGCTGTTGATGAGCATACGAAATGTTTCGTCGGATTCCGAAAGAATTATTGTTTCATCAAACTCTTTTTTAAGAATTGCTTTGAATTCATCCTGATTAATGTTTTTCTTTACGTCTTTCATTTTTTATTCTCCTCGTTTTCTTATTGATCTGCACAGCTTTTTCGTTAGTTTGCAGACCGGTTTTGCAGTATATCTCCATTTTGAAACAGGAACATGATATTAACGTTCGTGCATAAAGTGGGGTGGAAAATACTTACTATTAATATTTTACAAATCAAAGCGATACTCAAACGGTAATTTTGAGGGTATTTCAGGGATTTTTCGTTATTTTTGAAAAAACTTTGTCAGTTATCAACACAATCAATACTTGCGTTGAGAATAAATTGTTATAAAGAAGCATAAGATTTGTAGATTATATTCACATTTTCCTTAGTTTTGGATAAATATTTTCGAAAAAAGCGTTAAAAAGCTTCCAATTATGCGAAGTTGTAAAAAAACGGATAAATTTTCTTAGAAAATATATAAAATTTACGTATTTACTATTGTAATTATGGTTAAAATGGTATATAATCTGGTATAGTGATGAAAAAATAATGACAGAGTACACTGTTTTTATAACAAAATTACAAAGGAGGCTTTCTTTTTATGAAACAGTACACAGCTAAAAATATCTTTAATATTGCTTTGGCAGGTCACAGCGGCTCAGGTAAAACATCACTGGCTGAAGCAATGTTGTATCTTTGCGGCGGTTCTGACCGTCTGGGCAAGGTGAGTGACGGAAATACCGTGCTTGACTATGACGCTGAGGAGATAAAGCGTAAAACTTCCGTGCAGACATGCGTTGCCCCTGTTGAATGGAAAAACAAGAAGATAAACCTTATAGACGCTCCCGGTCTTTTCGACTTTGAAGGCGGTCTTTATGAAGCTGCAAGAGCAGCTGACTCGGTGCTTATTACCGTTTCGGGCAAGGGTGGAGTCAGTGTAGGTACCGAGAAGGCTGTTAAAGCTGCCGATAAGAGAGGGCTTACCAAAATATTTTTTGTAAACGGGCTTTGCGATGAAAGCTCACGTTTTTATCGTGTATTTGAGAGTCTGAAGTCTTCGTTCGGTCCTTCTGTTTGTCCTGTTGTTGTTCCGTACATTGTTGACGGACAGGCAGACTGCTATGTTAACCTGCTTGAGTATAAAGCTTATAAATATATTGACGGCAAGATCAATGTTGTTCCCCTTCCCGATATGGGAGACAGACTTGAGGGACTGCGCACTGCGATATGCGAAGCTGTTGCAGAAACAAGCGATGAAATGTTCGAGAAATACTTCTCAGGTGAGGAATTCACTCCGGAAGAAATAATAGTCGGAGTAAGTCAGGGCGTTAAAAACGGCAGCATCAGTCCGGTATTCTGCGGTGATGCTCTCTTGACATATGGTGTTGAGCAGCTTCTTAACGGTCTTATCTGGCTCGCACCCAATGCAGAGGATAAGGCAGGAGAACTTGCAGTTGACCTTAATGGAGAACCTGTAGAGATAAGCGCTAATGAAGACGGCGCGGCAGCTGCTGTTGTTTTCAAAACTGTAGCAGATCCCTTTGTTGGCAAGCTTTCGTATTTTAAAGTTGTTTCAGGCAAAATAGGACCTGATACACAGCTTATCAATATGAGAACAGGCAATACCGAAAAGGTTTCTAAAGTTATGTATGCAAAGGGCAAGAAGCTTGAGGATGCGCCTTACATCGGTGCAGGCGATATAGGTGCAGCAGCAAAGCTTTCGGTGAATACAGGAGATACACTTTGCTCACCGGTAAGAAAAGTTGTGCTTGATGCTGTTGATTATCCGCAGCCCTCACTTTCCATGGCGGTTGCTCCCAAGACAAAGGGTGAGGAAGATAAGGTAGCACAGGGTATACTGAAGCTGAGTGAAGAAGATCCTACCATAAAGTTTGAAAACAATCACGAAACCCATCAGATGATAATTAGCGGTATGGGTGAGCAGCACCTTGATGTTGTTGTGTCCAAGCTTAAATCAAAGTTCGGTGTTGATGTTGTTCTTTCGAAGCCGAAGGTGGCTTACAGAGAAACTATACGCAAGAGCGTTAAGGTTCAGGGCAGATATAAGAAGCAGACAGGCGGTCACGGTCAGTTCGGTGATGTATGGATAGAGTTTGAACCCTGTGACAGCGAAGGAATGGAATTTGCCGAGAGAGTTGTAGGCGGTGCAGTTCCAAAGGGATTCTTCCCTGCTGTAGAAAAGGGTTTGCGTGACAGTATTTCAAAGGGACCTCTTGCCGGTTATCCCGTAGTTGGTCTTAAAGCAACTCTTTATGATGGTTCTTATCATCCTGTTGATTCATCTGAAATGTCCTTTAAAACCGCTGCATCACTTGCCTATAAAGACGGTATGCCAAAGGCTGATCCCGTACTCCTGGAGCCTGTAGGTAATCTTAAAGCTGTTGTACCCGGTGATAATATGGGTGACGTTATGGGTGAAATAACAAAGCGCAGAGGCCGTGTTTTAGGTATGAATCAGGCTGACGACAATATGCAGGAGATAGAGGCAGAGGTTCCTCAGGCAGAGATGAGCGATTTTGCAACATTTATTCGTCAGTGTACTCAGGGCAGAGGTTATTTCTCCTTTACCTTTGAGAGATATGAAGAAGCACCCAGAAATATTGCTGATAAAGTAATAAGCGAAGCTTCTCAGGGCTGAGAAATATGATTATATCGTAAATCGAGTAGGAGGCTACCCATTAGCTGAGCAGCCGACCTCTCACACCACCGTGCGTACCGATCGGTACACGGCGGTTCAATAGTTTAAGTGCAGTAC
>CACWRT010000022.1 GCA_902763365.1 uncultured Ruminococcus sp. | reverse complement strand
GATAATAACGAACCGCTCAAACTGCCTGATACGCGGTCAGTACAGCATGAACCGCAAGTTCAGAGCGGATGCGAAGCGGAGCGATACCCGCGTTTAGGGTCCGGCGGCTCGCCGGCAAATATTATACAAAATAACCTTGAAATATGTAAAATTGTTTGATATAATAAATAAAAGTATATAGTATATGGTCGGATGGAAAAACTAAAGGAAATACTGTTTTTCTGTTGATCAATGTCAGGATACGCAGAAAAGCCCTGCGTAAAACTGCTCAAGACAAATTAAGTGTTTTATAGCAAATAATTCGGTGTTTCCATAATTATTCATTATTCATTATACATTAAAAGAAGGGTGAGCGGATCATCGTGAGTGATAAGAAAAAAGAAGAAGTAAAACCTAAAAAAGATAATAAGGACGGTAAGGAAAAGGATGGCAGAACAAAGCCGCATACCGCTGCAAAAGCACATCTTAAACCGACAAAGCTGTGTTCGGCTCCCGATTTCCCTTATCACAACAGGGAACTGAGCTGGATGGATTTTAACAGCCGCGTTCTTGAAGAAGCTTTTGAAAAGGAAAATCCGATACTTGAAAGACTGAATTTTCTTGCGATAACGGCTTCTAACCTTGACGAATTCTTTATGGTCAGGGTCGCGGGTGTTATGGATCGTATGCACTCCCCTAAAGGGAAAAAACCTGATGAGTCGGGTATGGGTGCGGATAAGCAGTTTGAGCTTCTGACGGAAAAAATTCATGATTTTGCCAAAAAACAATACTCCTGTCTTAACCGTTCGCTGATTCCGGCCTTGCGTAAGAATAAGCTCAGATTTCTCAAGATGGAAGAGCTGAACAAAAACCAGAGGGCTCAGACAGATAAATATTTTGATAAATTTATTTTCCCGATACTGACACCTCTCGCTGTGGATACCTCAAGACCTTTTCCGCTTCTAATGAATAAGAGCCTCAATATCGCAGTGCGCTTGTCAAAGGAAGGGGAGGATATCTTCGCCGTTGTACAGGTTCCATCTATTGTATCAAGATATTTTGAGGTGGAAAGCGACGGAGTACGCTCCTTCGTTATGCTTGAGGATATTATTATTGCCAAGCTGCCTCAGCTGTTTGAACTGTATAAGATAAAAGCTTACCTGCCTTTCCGTATTACAAGGGACGGCGATCTTGATATAGATGAAGAAGCAGATGACCTTCTTGTTGAGATAAAACATTCGCTTAAAAAACGTCAGAGGGGCGATCCGGTCAGACTTGAAATGTCTGTGCATGGAGATGAAGCACTTAAAAACTTCCTTGTGCAAATGCTTGGAGTCAGCACTAAAGAAATATACGAGGTCAACGGTCCTCTTGATCTTACTTTTCTGTCAAAGTTTGCAAGACTTGACGGGCTTGACAGCCTGAGATTCAAACCTATAGTACCGGTTGAGCCGCCTTCGGATTTCTTCGGATATGATGATGTCTTTCAGGCTATACGGGAAAAGGACAGAATGGTTCATCATCCGTACGAAAGCTTTGACAGCGTAATAAAATTCATAAACCAGGCTGCAAAGGATCCCGATGTACTTGCAATTAAACAGACTCTCTATCGAGTCAGCGGTCATTCACCGATCATTGCGGCGCTTATAAAGGCAGCCGAAAACGGTAAGCAGGTCACTGTACTTGTTGAGCTTAAAGCGCGGTTTGACGAGGAAAATAATATCGGCTGGGCTAAGAAGCTTGAAAAAGCAGGATGCCATGTTATATATGGCTTGCAGGGACTGAAAACGCACTGTAAGATCGTTCTTGTGGTGAGAAAGGAAGAGGACGGACTCAGACGTTATCTTCATATGGGTACAGGCAACTATAATGACAGTACAGCCCGTTTCTATACCGATATTGGTATGTTCACCTGTAACGAAGAATTCGGCGAGGATGCATCTTCTTTGTTCAATGTAATAACGGGTTACAGTACTCCTCCGGTATATAATAAGATGAAGGTTGCGCCCATGGGGCTGAGAGATTTCTTTGAGGAAATGATCAGACATGAAACCGAAAATGCGGCGGCGGGTCTTCCTTCGGGTATTGTCGCAAAGATCAATTCTCTCGTAGATCCTGAAATTATTCGTTTGTTATATGAAGCTTCAAAAGCAGGAGTGAAGATTACACTTATCGTAAGGGGCATATGCTGCCTTGTCCCGGGAGTAAAGGGTATCAGCGAGAATATAACTGTCCGCAGTATTGTGGGACAGCTTCTGGAGCACAGCCGTATATTTATCTTTGAAAATGGCGGCAACAGAAAGATATATATGGGTTCGGCAGACTGGATGCAGAGAAATCTTGATAAGAGGGTAGAGCTTGTATTCCCGATAGAAGATCCCGACCTTGTGGACAGAAGCTTTACTATTATGGAAACAATGCTGAAGGATGTTCTGAATACAAGGATACAGCTGCCCGATACATCATATGAATTGCTTGACAGACGAGGAAAAAAACCGCATAATTGTCAGCGTGAATTCTCGGATATGGCAAAGAAGTCACTACAGGCAAAAGAAACGGTTGTTATAGAAGAAAACCGATTCAAACCAATGACTCCTAAGATATAAAAATTATGCATTATGCATTATGAATTATAAATTATTACAGAAGGGCGTGTTTGTTATGAAAAGAGTAGGTATACTGACGAGCGGCGGAGACTGCCAGGGTCTTAACTCCTCAATAAGAGGTCTTGCTAAGGGTCTTTACCATCACTATGGCAAGAAGGTTGAGATATACGGTATTGTTGACGGATATCGTGGTCTTATCAACGGTGAATATAAGCTGATGCAGCCCGAGGATTTTTCGGGTATTCTCACGATGGGCGGTACGATACTGGGTACATCTCGTCAGCCGTTCAAGCAGATGAGAGTTATTGACGAAGCTACAAATGTTGATAAAGTTGCTGCAATGAAAAAGACATATGCGGATATGAAGCTTGACTGCCTTGTTGTACTGGGCGGAAACGGAACACATAAGAGCGCGAATATGCTTTCGGAAGAAGGTCTGAATGTTGTATCTATGCCGAAAACTATCGACAATGATATTTGGGGAACAGATGTTACCTTCGGATTCCAGAGCGCGGTTGATATCGCTACCCATGTAATAGACTGTATCCATACTACAGCTACTTCTCACGGACGTGTGTTTATCGTTGAATGTATGGGCCATAAAGCAGGATGGCTGACACTTCATGCAGGTATTGCAGGCGGTGCGGATGTTATTCTTATCCCCGAGATACCCTATGATATTGAAAAAGTCATTGATACCGTAAAAACAAGAACAAAGAACGGTAAGGGTTTCTCTATTCTGGCGGTCGCAGAAGGCGCTATTTCAAAGGATATAGCAGCGCTGCCTAAAAAGAAAAAGAAGGAAGCTATTGCAAACCTTATGTATCCGTCTATTTCTTATAAAATTGCGCATGAAATAGAAGAAGCAACGGGTCAGGAAACAAGAGTTACTGTTCCCGGTCATTTCCAGAGAGGCGGAAGCCCCGACGCTTATGACCGATTCATAACAACACGATACGGCGCAGCTTGTGCTCAGCTTATTATCAAAGAAAAGTATGGTTATATGACTGCTCTTGTAAACGGTGAGATAGTTCCTGTTCCGCTGAAGGAGGTTGCCGGAAAGCTCAAGGGCGTTCCGATAGACAGTCCTGTTATTCAGGATGCTAAAAATATCGGTATCTCATTCGGAGACTGAGTTTAGTCATTGGATTATATATATTAGTTTTCAGTTTATAGTTGTGGTTTGGTATCAAACTGAACCACAACCACATCAAGGAGGATAAGTATGTCTGAAGAAAATGAATTCAATACATCGGGTGACGGGAAAATAGAGAGTACCCGTAAAAGACCAAGGAATATGAGACCCGAAGAAATCACAAGAGAAAGAAAGCGCTGGCTATTTTTCGGCATACCCTGGACTTTTACAAAATATATTCTAACAAAGAAAAAAATAATAATTGAAACGGGTCTTTTCAACAGCACAGAAAATGAGATACTTATGTATCGTGTAACAGATATGACTCTGACAAGAAGCTTTTTACAGAAGCTCTTCGGATTAGGTACTCTTGTTGTATATGCACACGATAAAACAACACCTACGCTTGAGGTCAGGAATATCAAGCATGTGAGGGAGTTCAAGGAAACGCTTTCTTCAGCGGTGGAGGCTGACCGACTCAGGATGAAGATGCGTCAGAGTGAGATCGTTGATGATATTCACGGAGCGCATGATGACTTTGATGATGATCCTGTATTCTGAGATGTAAAGCTGTCCGTGTCAATGACCAATATGATCCGGGTTTTCGGCAGTTTTAAACGGAACTGTCCTGCGGAACGACTTTTCCTTTGATGTGGAGGAAGCTGAATATGAAGAAGATAAATGTAAAGGCTGTTTCAAGAGAAATATGGCATATTGTCTGCATAATTTTTGCGGCTGCCATATACGGATTTTCTATCAATAATTTTCTGCATGGTTCGGGTCTGCTGTCGGGAGGATTCACGGGTATATCTCTGCTGGGGCAGAATGCACTTAAACATTTTGCAGGAATAGAACTTCCCCTTAGCGCAATTTATATTCCGCTCAATGCCGTGCCTGCGCTGCTTGCGTTCAAATTCATAGGGAAGAGATTTACAATATATTCTCTTATAATGATAGTTTTGTCGTCAACTTTTGCGGATCTTATTCCCAATTTCCATCTGACTGATGATATTCTGTTGTGTGCGGTTTTCGGAGGTATAATTAACGGAACTGCAATTGCCATATGTCTTCTGAGCAACGCTACAAGCGGCGGAGCAGATTTTATATCTATATTCATCTCCGAAAAATACGGCAAGGATGCCTGGAATTATATTTTTGCAGGCAATGTTGTTGTTCTTGTGTGTTCGGGTGTTCTTTTCGGATGGCGGGGAGCGATGTATTCTATCATATTGCAATACTGTTCCACAATGATAATACAGATGCTTTATAAAAGATATCAGAAGCAGACTATGTATATTATCACAGATAAGCCGCAGAAAGTCTATGAAGTCATCAAGGAATGTACAAACCATGATGCTACCCTGTTCAAGGGTGTGGGCTTTTTTAAAGGCAGAGAAAGAAATATGGTCTATTCTGTAGTATCATCCGACGAAATACGAATGGTAGTAGCTAAGATAAAAAATGCTGATCCGGCTGCTTTTGTAAATATCGTAAAATCCGAGGAAGTAATGGGTAATTTCTACCGCAGACCAAATAATTAGCAATCAGCGTATAGCTCAAAGCTCAAAGCACGGATAAAGTGACTGCCGTGCTTTGAGCTTGTTTTTTGAGATGATCCGGTTCTGTAAACTGTTTGTGATTATTTTGCTTTAGGTTTTTTGAAGAGCGTGAAGAAGAGAGAGAAGAAAATTGCTGCCGCTATCCCTGCCGCACAAGCCCCGAGTCCGCCTGTCAGTATGCCGACTATACCTCGCGCTGCTATCTCTTCTCTGACACCGTTTGCCAGGGAATAGCCGAAACCTGTTAGCGGCACTGTTGCGCCTGCTCCTGCAAATTCAACGAAAGGCTCATAAATCCCCACAGCGGTCAGAAGAACACCTGACGTGACGTATATTACAAGTATCCTTGCAGGTGTCAGCCGGGTTTTGTCGATAAGTATCTGAGCTATGATACACAACAAACCGCCGATAATAAAAGAAATGATGTATTGCATATCCGGTCTCCGTTTCGTATATGATTTTGTTTATGTTATTATTCTTTGCATAATAGGGAAATATATTCATTGAATGGTTTATAGTTGTTAATTCAGGCAAAAAATAATAATAAAAAAATTTAAAAAAAGTATTGACAAAAGTCGGAATGTATGGTATTATATACAAGTCGTCAGGAACGGCACAGCAAATACGCTGGTGTAGCTCAGTTGGTAGAGCAGCTGATTTGTAATCAGCAGGTCGGGAGTTCGAGTCTGTCCACCAGCTTTATAATTCGCCTGTGAGTTTGTCACAGGCGCGCATATGGGGGAGTTCCAGAGAGGTCAAATGGGGCAGACTGTAAATCTGTTGCTTCGGCTTCGGTGGTTCGAATCCGCCCTCCCCCAGAAACGCCCCGTCACTGATGTGTCGGGGCGTAAAAAATTTGTATTGTAGAATAAATAATAAGGCAGAAGGAACTTGTAGGGCGTTTCTGTATTATTATTTATTCTTTATTATTTAAAAATAACTATTAAAGAGAGCTAAAAGCTATCAAGGACTGCTTCGGCAGTCTTTTTTTATTTTGTAATCAATTCTGTATAAGTGGTTGACAATTTAGTGATGATGCTGTACAATTGTGTAAACAGTATGTGAAACAAACGGATATTACGTAAGTTAAGGAACTGAAAGTGTATGAGGAGCGGAAATGAGCAAAAATTACTCAGGTGAAAAAATAAAGAGAAATGATATGAATAAAAAGACCTTTATTTTAATTTTGGTTATTCTTGTTGTAATATCGGTTTTATGTGTTATTATCAAAATCTCCGGATCTGATTATGAATCAACAAAAAATGATGCGATTAAGCTATTTAATGACAATAGAGATCATTTTACAGAAATTAAAGATTATCTCTGTTATTTGAATAAGTCTTCACTTATTACAGAAAGTACGGATATTTCTGATCTAATGACTATAACAATTTCAGACGGTCAAACGGATTTTCATACTATAAGCATGAATGTGTTTACTGCTGATATAAATAACGGTAATCTCTCAAATCAAGCTAACCGTAATATCAGCGCTGTGATAGAAGATGAGTTTACAGAGGTTAGTTTAAAAAAGCTTTTTGAAGCCGGGGTACAAAGAATAGAGGCAGAATATAGCAGATACGGAAATAAAACTATATTTTTTGAATTTAAAAGCCCCGATTATGGCAATGAAACCGTATCCGTTGCTTGGTACGCTCAATCAGTGCCGCAGTCCCGGGAAAAAATGCTTTCTCCTATAGAAGATAACTGGTATTATTGTAATATTATTTATGAATAAGTATACCTTTGAAGTAGATATTACTATGTATGCAGCAGGTATAAAGATAATCTGAGGAGTGTCATTGATGAAGCCGAAATTAAAAAATAATTATGAAATGCTTCCTTGGGTGTCTTGCAGTGAAGCGATTGATTTTGGGTTATCTTTTTCTTCAGACGGAAAAAGTGCCATCCGAGAAGGGGTAAGGTATTTTGACGATGGGAAAATGCTTTCAGAAACCGGCTGGTATCGCGCATATTTAGCGTTTCCTTGACGCCGGACAAAATTATAGGGAGTTTAATATATATGAAAAAAATAAGTACACCCGCTTTGATAATACCGCATATCATCTGGACAATTGCTTGTATAATCCAGTTGGTTTACAGAAAAATATATTTTTCTGCTGCATACATAAAACCGGCAGTATATGGGATGATATGGCGTTCGGATGAATTAAGAGTTAATGAATACGGAAAGTCAGTACAGATTCCCGATATTTCGTTGGTATTAAAGAATTTTTATATGTATGAATATATAAATTTCCTTGTTGTGATTCTTTTTGTAATTGTATGCGTATTACGATATTTTCTTTTGAAAGGAAGCCGCAGAACCTTCAATAATAAACTGTATTTATGCTTATGTTGTATCTGTACAGCTGCGGTCGCACTGGCAGACATAGTGATTTAGGGGGAGATATTTGATGAAAAAGAATTATGCAAAAATCTCGTTTATCATCCAGCTTGTTATAAGTTTTCTCTGCTGCGGCACTGTTATTCTCGGAACAGGCTTTATGGTTAAATATTTTCAGGATAATTGCGGAAGATATACTGAGCATTTGCTTGAATACGGAAATTATTCATTGTACGAAATGATGGCGAATGAGATCAATGCTGTTTTCAGAGGTTTTCAGATCGGATTTCTTATTGCTTTTGTTCTGACAGCCGCAGCCGGAATTGTGGCATATCATTTCAACAAAAGCTCTTCAAAAGCTATAAAGATAGTCGTTATTGCGGCATCGGTATTACCTGTCGCTGTGACTTTGATATATCCGGTTATACTGAGTGTTACCATGCAGCGGTAAATCTGCTCTGATTACAGAATCTGTTATTATGTTAAGGAGTGAATATGCATGAATTCGTCTGATAATCCGTTTAATAAAGTTTATGAAAAACACAAAAGGCTTTATGATATCATTCTTGTTGTTCTTGTTATTTCAGCAGTGTTTGCGGTAGCTTATATCGGAAGGGTTTTCTATATAATTTTTGTAGAATCGGGTAAAGTTCATGATCCATCCTACAGCGAAGCTACTGCTTTGGACAGTAGTTGTCATAGTGTATATGACGGAGTCAGATCGGGAAAAATAAATAATACTATGCGCTCTTGTGATGGTTCACTTATAAACTGGGCTGCCGATAAATATGACAGTGCTTTTGAAAAAGAAGGAGCAGCAAGGCTCGTCACTCTGAAACAGGTATAGATCTACCATGGAATGGATATCTCCCTCGAAGATAAGTATTATGCTGCCGAAGATGCTCCTTCACAGGATATCACAAAGGGTCAGATATTATTCGTTAGCGAAGAAAACATCAGTCAGGAAGGTGTGATACTTATTCCTCTCAGTGGGGATACTACTTTAGGTGATCTGTATGAGTAATTATAAGGGGAATATCAGTATGATATAAGGCGGCATTTTATTGATTATGAAAAGCCGATCGTTCCTTGATTTACAATTATTATTCTATTATAAAATAATCATGCTGTACCGGATTGTATCTTAAACAAAATAAACCAATGATATATAGTAAAATAGTAGAAAATTATACTGTTTTGTGGATAAATATCTTCTGTTATGATAAAATATCATCAGGTGATATAAAACTAACAAACTGCTTTCAGGCGGTTCGCCGTCCCGCAGTCACGGCTGTGCTGCGTCGGCAACACCCGGGGTAAGCCGAGGGTAGTCTGAGCAGCAGGATCAGGAGGTATTGGTCAACATGAAACATACAATGCGTTATGGGAGCAGCGGCTCACCGCTGAAACTGAAAAGACTAAAAGCGGTCTTGGCAGTAATAACAGCAGTGCTGACCGTGGTGTCGTCGCTGCCTGCGCTGGCAGTACAATCGTCGGCTAATGTCTATGCGGCTTCGGCACAAGCAAATATGTATTATAATGCCGTCAGTGACGATCAGCCTGAGGACGGTGAATACATAATTTATAACAAGAACTCGGGAACGGTAATGACAGATACATTGAAGGAAAACAATTCTTTCCCTTCTTATTCAACAGGAAGACTGGGAAAAACTGTTTCAGCAGAGAATATACCGTCTGAGTACCGTTATAAGCTTACAAGGACAGGAAACGGATATTATATCAGGAACGCCTCGGGACATTATCTTGATATAGTGAATTACGGGGTATTGCAGTTTACGGATACACCATGTACACTTACAATTCAAAGAGTAACAAATTCTTCGGGTACTACAGGATATACTTTCAGAAAAACTGTGGACGGCAGAGATCTTTGCATCTCAATGTATGCTTCCGATTGGTATACGGTACATGACTATAGCAGCGGAGTTCATCAGATCCATTCACTGATGAAGTACAGCTCGGAACAGATAACAGAACCCGACGTTTCTATACGTGAAATGTACAGCATAAATAACTATGACGAAAAAAGAGAGTTTCAGCCTAAACGCAACGGAGATGTGAGGAACGATTCACTGAATAAGCTGAAAATGTATTTCGGTATGTCGAACCGCGAACCAACATTTATATGGGGAACACCCGGTGAAAAGCTGAAGGTGTATGTTAAGGCAGAGGATGACGATCCGTTACCAAGTCTTATTTTTACACAGAATATTTCCAACTATTATGAAAAAGCAGAGATCAGCCTTAAAAATGGTATAAATGAGATCACTGTCCCTGCTATTAATCCTACCCAGGAAGGATACTTCCAGAAGGTGGAGCAGGGGGGATGTATATATATAAATAATCCTTATACCGAGAATCAGCAAAGCAGCAGTTTCCGTATTTATATTGAAGGCGGGGATATTGTACCGCATTTTCAGAAGTACGGCAATGTAAAGAGCTTCATTAAAGAACTCAGAGATTATTACAGCCATTACAAAAACGGCGAAAAAGGTTATCATAATGTCGGCGAGATCTATTCTCAGCATACGGTAATGACTCTCACGCTGGAAAGACTATATGAAGCCTTTGTCATAGAAGGTCTTGATCCCCGGAATTCGGCTGATAAATGGGACAGCTTTATTGAATATATGGCAAGTATAGACGGTCTGGAAGCTGACGAGTACAAGAATCTGTTCGTCCACGTCAGAGTTAATCAAAAAGATCCTTCTTCCAATGCGGCAGCATTTGCCTGGCTGGAAATGATAGGTGTATTTGACGATAACTGGTCTGCCGCTGCACTATGCGGAAGATTCGGATGGGGATTTGCACATGAATTCGGTCATGTACTGGATGTTCAGGAAAAACTTCAGCCCGAAACAACAAATAATGTTTTTTCATTACGCTATATTCTTGAAAACAAGCTTTATTCGGAATTAGCGATCCCAAAACGGATTTCCGATGTAAACAGTCTTTCTACCGGTAACGTTACCGATATATGGCTGAGAAGCAATGAGGACAGAACTCATTTTTGGGGTGTATATATGTTATGGGATCTGGAGGTATACTACCCTAACTTCAATGCCATGCTTGACGATATGTACAGAAACGGTACATCCGGGGACAGCGCACTTGATGCTATTCTCGCAAATTGTAAGACTGACGAAAAAATGGCAATATATTCTTCCAAGATAATAGGCAAGGATGTTACGGATTATTTTACCAGGTACGGCGCATTGAATAATAAGACATCCGCATATCAGAATGCTGTGGATTATCTTAATTTACCCAAAGATCTTCCAAAGATCTGGTATTATGATACAGACGCATATATTAAACCCAAAAGCAGCAATATAAACAATCACAGCTGGGTAGGTCTTTCCAATTATGACAGCGCATCAAAGACTATGTATTTCGGTCTTTCACGCAGTCTTGCAGATAATCACCTTGGCTTTGAAATAACTCAGAACGGTAAATTTATCGGATTCGTTTGGGATAATCAGTATACAAATGCATCCCTTTCAGGTACATATACAGTCAATGCCTATGACCGTACACTTTCGGTTTACAGGACATTCACGGTAAATACAAATGATTCATCTGCAAAGGATCAGGATGCTGCATCAGTAAACGGAGTCGGATACTATACTCTGGAGCAGGCTATAGCTGCGGCGCAGGATAATTCTACTGTTGTTCTGAATAAAACCTCGGCTATAAGCGATACAATTACTATCAGCGGAAAGAATATCACAATTGTTCCCGCTGATGAAAGTACCGGCATTTATATCTATAATAATGTTCCGTCCAATAAAAATGTATTTTCACTGACAAACGGAGCTTCGCTTACGGTCACAACTAACAGCGGAGGTACAAACGGAATAGTATTTGACAGCGCAGATCATTATTGTTATTCTTATTTTTCCGTTTTATCGGGAAGTACTCTGACACTGGGAAAAGGAGTTACGGTCAGAAGATGCTCAAGCGCAGTCAGCGGAAGCGCTGTAAGTGCCAATAACAGTTCAAAGGTTTTCCTCAGAGGATGTCTTATCGAAAGATGTAATTCAAATAATGTGGGAACTATTACACTTCTTGGCGGATCCTCTCTTGAGAGTACGAACGGAACAATTATACGCTATAATTACAGCAGTCCCGGAGGTTCTGCGATTGCCTGCCCATCGGGAACAGAAAGCGTTTATCTTAAAGATACAAGTATCGTAAATAACTACAGCAGTCAGGAAGCAGCTTCTACAGTTATGATGACAGGCGGTACAATAATAGTAGATGACGGTACCATAATAAAGGATAATGTTTCAGATTTTTATATGGTAAGAACCGCAATGAAGATATCCTCATCTACAAATGCTGTATTCAAGGGAAGAATTGACATAAGCGATAAGGTCAGTGTAAGCTGTCCCGTAAAGCTTGATCTTTCTGTGGGCAGTTTTATTACGCTTCGTGCGGAGTCAGGCTATGTTGGTGAAGGAGCAGTACTGGCAGTACCATATTCAGGAAGCTTCGGAAGCAGTATATCTCAACAGGTAGTATATTCTCATAATGTCTATAATATGCTTTACGGTCCGGATAAGCTTTATTTATCAGAAACGATACCTCTTGAAAACCTTTCAACTGCGCTTCCTTCGGGAACTGCGGCAGTAGTTGGTTCATCCATAACAATGATGGGTAATGCGGCTAACGGAAGCGGTGATTATAAATACGCATATTATTACAAAACAGACGGTGTTTCCGAATGGATACCTATAGGTGAGGAGTTCGGAGAGGATACTGTAAGAGTAATGCAGACTGAAACGGCAGGAAACTATACTTTCAGAGTTATTGTCCGTGACAGCGACGGCAGTACCGCATCAAAAGATTTTGAATATAAAATAACAGCCGCAGCTGCTCTCAAAAACAGCTCAGCTATAAGTTCGACAAGTGTCAATGCGGGGATAGCAGTTAAAATAACAGGTAAGGCAAGCGGCGGGGCATCACCATATAAATTCGCCTTCTATTATAAGACCCCCGGCGCGTCCTCGTGGACAACTATAGGAACAGCTTACGGTACGGCAACAACAGCGAGCTATACTCCGAAAAATGCAGGCACTTACAGTTTCAGGGCAACTGTCAAGGATGCCGATAATAATACTGCTTCAAAAACATTTACAGTAACAGTTAGTGAAGCTTCATCAAACGAGCTTCAGAACACTTCTACGATCAGCTCGACAACTGTAGAACAAGGCTATCCGGTAACCCTGAAGGGCAGCGCAAAGGGAGGAGCCGGATCGTATAAATATTGGTTCTGCTACAAAAAGAGTACGGAAACCGAGTATACGATCATAGGACAGCCCTATGATGGTTCAACATCAGCAACCTTCTATCCGCCTGTTGCAGGAACATATAATGTAATAGTCAGGGTAAAGGATGCAAAGGATAAGGTCAGCAAGACAGGATTTACGGTCAAGTCAACAGCCACGACCTCGACGCTTACAAATAAATCCTCCATCAGCTCGGACAGCATTACTCTTGGGGGTTCATTCAAGCTGACAGCAGCGTCTACAGGCGGCAGCGGTACAAAGAAATATGCTTTCTATTTCAGACGTGCAAGCAATCAGCTCTGGAAGGTAATCGGCACAGAGTTCGGTACTGCTTCAACCGCAAAGATAGTTCCGACGGCAGCAGCAAATTTTGAATTCAAGGTACTTATAAAAGACGGAACAGGCAGGGCGGTTACAAAATCGTTCAAGGCTGTCTGCAAGAATCCCGCAGTTTCTGCCCTGAAAAATAATTCAGTTATCAGCTCGGATACTATTTCAAAGGGAGAAACTCTGAAACTTACCGGAAAAGCAAGCGGAGGAACATCACCATACAGTTATTCATTCTATTATAAGAAGTCCGATGAGTCTTCATGGCAGGCTATAGGCAAGGCATATGACGGAACTGCTACCGCAAGCTTTAAACCAACCTCTGTATCGTCATACGATATCAGGATTGTTGTTAAGGACAGTACAGGAAAGACTGCGGCTAAGGTATTTTCTGTAATTGTTCTGTAAGAATTGATATTTAATAACAAGGTGAAGTATGGTATATTACTATGCTTTACCTTGTTTTTAGTTCAGAGGGTTTATTTGTTTGCTGCGGTTATATTTGCTGTTTGGAAAGATCTTTATCCTGTTTTCAATTGGGTGACAATCCATATATTATGCTTGACAATATTATAATCTATGAACAAAATCAATGAGGATTTCGTTAGTGTAAAATTATAATTGGCAAAAATATTATCAATGAAAAAAGAACCGCCCAAAAAAGCCTGATACGCGGGCTTCGCAGTTCAGAGCAGCTTCGCAGTTCAAAGCTATTAGTTCAAAGCTCAAAGCATGGCATCTCATTTTCATAGCTAACATTTGTTTTATTTGTCATTGAGCCGCTTCAAAGCCTGATACGCGGTCAGTACAGCATGAACCGCGAGTTCAGAGCGGATGCGAAGCGGAGCGATACCCGCGTTTAGGGTTCGGCGGCTCGCCGGCGCGTTTAGGGACCGGCGGCTTGCCGGCGCGTTTAGGGACCGGCGGCTCGCCGGCGCGTTTAGGGACCGGCGGCTTGCCGGCGCGTTTAGAGTCCGGCGGCTCGCCGGCTGAGGAGGAAAATGGTATGAAAAAAGACAGTTTGTCTGTTAAGATCGTAGAAAGAATAAAAAATGCCGGAGTTACGGATATCAGAGCGAAGGTTACCAACAAATTCAATTATGTTGCTCATGTCAGGTTCAGCATAGATCAGGAGGGCAGACTGACAGATTGGGGTTGTGACGGTTACTATCGTGAATGTGAGGAAGGCTTTTGCATTCATTGCGCAGCTGTGAAAGATACATTCGGAGCTGATATAGAAACTGTTGCCGTAGATCCTTCATATAAGGATTCTGTATTATCTGAAAGTGTTTCCGATATCGAATCTGAACCGGACGTTGACGATACTGCAAATGAAGCATCATTTCAGTCGTTGGTGTCCGACCTTGCTGTAGATATGGATAATTCCGAGCCGGAGGAAGATATAGAATTACCGTCTTTTTCTCAGACTGATGATATGCCTGGATATTCCTATACCGAAGAAGAAACAGATGATAAGTCTGGGATGTGGGAAGAACAGGAAAGCGCAAAACCTGATCATGAAGAAGACAGTGTAGAGTCTGTATATGATCCTGAGGAGTTTGATGAAGAAGAAAAAGATGAAAATGATTTTGATGAAGATATGTCTCCAAGAGAAATGAGCATATTGCTTGGAACAGATACAGATAACGGTGAGGAAGTCTATCTCTATCCGAATAACACCGAATTTGTACTGCATAATAATATAGGTATAATAGGAACAATGGGAACAGGTAAAACCCAGTTTACAAAATCCCTTGTAACTCAGTTTCATCTGAACGATAAAGATAATTATGACGGTATGCCTATAGGAATGCTCATTTTTGACTATAAAGGTGATTACAACGAAACTAAACCCGATTTCTCGGAAACCGTGGGTGCAATGATAGTTAAACCATATAAGATACCGTATAATCCCTTTGCGCTTAATCTAAAAAAGGTCAATATACCTCTTCTGCCGCTGCATACTGCCAATAATTTTATGGAAACGGTGTCAAAGATATATAACCTGGGTGCAAAACAGATGAATATTCTGCTTGAATGTATTATTGCTGCATACAAGCTGAGAGGTATTGATCTCGAAAATGAAAAAACCTGGAGAAGACCTGCACCGACCTTTGAGGATGTTTTCCATGTTTATGAAAACAGCCCCGAAGGAAATGTGAAGGACTCCCTGTCGGCAGTTATGAACAAACTCCATAATTTCCGTATATTTGAATCTGATGTAAATAAAACCGTATCACTCAGTCAGATGCTGAAAAATATTGTTGTTATGGATATATCAGGCTATGATGAGGATATACAGGGACTGGTGGTAGCAATCACTCTCGACCAATTCTATTCACAAATGCAGACCTTCGGATCAAGCAGGACTAATGGAAAGCTCCGGCAGCTCAGGACGCTTATACTTGTTGACGAAGCGGATAATTTCATGAAAATGGGTTTCCCGTCACTCAGAAAAATAATGAAGGAAGGCAGGGAATTCGGTGTAGGTGTTATACTTTCCACCCAGAGTCTTACACATTTTTCGGGCAGCGATGATGATTACTCAAGATATATACTTACATGGATAGTACATAATGTGAATGATCTTAAACATAAGGATATAGAATTTGTGCTCAAACAAAAATCCAAAAGCAGTGAAACGGAAAAAATGTATCTTGCTATAAAAGGATTGAAGAAGCACCGGAGTGTAGTAAAAATATCCGACAATCAGCCGCTTATGATCCAGGATAAGCCATTCTGGGAATTATATAATGAATTACATAAAAAAGCTAAGGATTGATCTAAATGAAAATAGGCATAGATTTCGGCAGTACATATTCAACTGTGTCAAAATATAATGAAAACAATGATACGGTGGAAGCTTTGCATATGGAAGAGGGCGCACCCGTAAGTATACCTTCGGCTGTAAGTATAGCAAAGATAGACGGTTCTATCACCTGCGGAGAGGCAGCGAAAAGTCAGACGGGCGGACTTGCGTTCACGGTATATGACGGGTTTAAAATGCTGCTTGTAGAAAATGATCCTGTAATTATCGGATCGAGAAACTACAATGAAAAGTATACGCCAAAGTATATAACCACACGTTATCTTGAATCTATTCTTCAGGGCGTTATGAGAAGGTTCGGAAAAAATAAGGGAGCCGGCGAAGAATATGATGATATAATTATATGTATGCCCGAGATCTGGAGTAAGAATCTTTCTACTCTTGACGGAAGAAATATTCTTACGGATATTTTGAAAAAGGAAATTTCGGGAGTGAAGGTCAATAATGTCAATGTTGTGACAGAGCCTGAGGCGGCAAGCGCGTATTTTGCCCATAACTATGAAAAAGAAACAAACATTCCCTTTAACGGTCACCTTCTGCTCATAGATTACGGCGGAGGAACGCTTGATATAACTCTGACAGAGGTTATGTCAGACGGCGACGGAAAGATGGAGATAGGTTACCGTGAAGGCTGCGGCGTAGGTGAAAATCATCCGGACAGCATGGGTAATATATCTATCGGAAACGCAGGTATGGCATATATGCAGGGAGTTATTGTAAGAGCGCTTAAAGACTGCGGTGTTGAGCGCCCCGACTGCAATGAGCCGGCATTCAAAAAAGCTGTATTTATGTTTGAGAAAAACCTTAAAGCAATAGACGGCATTAAAAAGATAGAGGATACCTTCAGCGAGTTTGGCGATTACAAGGATTTTGAAGAAATACTTGACGAAGAGCCTATGATTTTTACATTTGTGGAGTACAGGGATAAGATAGTTATAATCACATATCAGCATCTCTTTACAGCATACAGGGATATTATTCAGGATGTATTATATAAAGAAGTATATGATATCAACAGAAAGGTACAGGAGCATATAAAAGCTGATCCATGTTTACCTGAATCAGGAAACAGAGACGATTTTAAAATAGCCCTTGTGGGTGGATTCGGTTCTTTCTATCTTGTCAAAAAACAGCTTTCGGATATTTACAATATAACCTCCTATAGCAAAAACGATAAGAGAATAAAGAATCTGAGGACAGACAAAAGTGAACAGGCAATATCTCTCGGAGCAGCGCTGATTGCGTCGGGAAGAGTCATACTGCAAAAAACTGCCAAGTTTTCTATTGGTCTTCTTACAAGAAGATCTACAGATGCAAAAAAGAATGTTTATTATGGAATAACATACCACCAGCAGCTTGTTCCCGATAAGCCCTATTTTATCTGTTATCACGGTTCAGAGGATGATTCTCCTTCAAACAGAATAATATACACTAATCTGCGTAACAATATGAATCAGTTTGCAATAGGTTTTTCTGATGATCCGAAAAGATATTCAAAAATACCTCTTAAAAATGAGATATTACATAAACTTGATCCGCTGCCGGTATACGAGCTTTGCAATGTTGGTTTTTCCATAGGTGAAAATAATGTTGTTTCGATACATATTGCACCCTGTTTCAGCAGCGGCGAAAATGATAAAGGAATGGTTATTCCACTTGACAGTTATGCAAATATGCTTGACCTTAATGCCGCAGAGGAGGAGTATATAGATGAAGTTTGATTTTATAAAGACCTCTGTTGCCGTAAACGGAGGGGAAGAACCATCTGTTACTCTTGCACTGCATATGATGAGGGATCTTATAAAAGATTTTGAGGCTGAAAGCGGATGTAAGATCAAGAATAATAATACGGGAGAGGAAGAGGAATTTCCAAGGCTTCTCGGATATATATGCCGTCAGATAAAAGCCATTTACGAAGAAAAAGAAGACCAGCTTATCAGTAAAAAGGATAAGCTTAAAGAATATCATGATTCCATTTCCGGTATCTCGGAAAAGCTTGCTGAGGACGAAAAGGTAATAGCGCAGCTTTCGGGTGTCAGTAAGGAATATGAGGAACTTAAAAGCAGATATGAATATAAACAGGAGCAGCTGAGAAAATACAAGCAGGCCGAAGAGGAGCTTGAAAAACTCAGAAAAGAATATGACGGGCTTAAAGAATGTGATCCCGAATCGAAGAAAAAAGAGATAGCAGCCGTTAAAAGAGAAATAGAAGAGCTTAAAGAAAAAACAGCGGAACTTGATAAGACATTGGAAGAAAGTTTTGATGAAAGAAATAAACTGAATATACAGTATTCAGAAAAGCATGATGAGCTGAACCATTCTTCAAAAATCAATTCACAGATCGAAAACAGTCTTAATAAGCTTCTTGAAGATATTGAAAATGAAAGAGAGAAAAATGCGTCACTTTCCGAAAAGAAAGAAAAGGCAGCTTCACAGCTGAAAGAATCCGAAAAAATTTCACTTTCCGCCCGTTTGGAGCTTGATAAAATAAATTCCGATATAGAAATCATAAATAATAAAACCGATGAAATAAACGGCATGATCGGCAAAGAAAACTTGCAGAAGGATTTGCTTGAAAAGGAAATATCTGCAAGAAAGGCTGCTCTCAGTAAGGCTCAGGATGAAAAGACTGCTGCCGAGAAGACGCTTATGGAAACCAGGCAGGCAATATCAGATAATGTCAGCAGATCGGAAAATCTTGAAAAAGAGCTTGAAACATCAAAAGCCCAACTTGATTTATCGGAAAAGGCCAGATCAAAGAAGGAAGATGAACTCAAAGAACTGAAAGACCGGATCGGTAAGCTTCAATCGGAAATAACTGAGCTCATGGAGAAAAATGCTTCTCTTTCGGAAGAAAAATCGAAGCTTGAAAAAGAAACGGAATTGCTCAGAAGTGAAAATCAAAAGACTTCCGAAGAATATTCAAAGCTTAAAGATACCACTGCTGATCTTGAAAAACAGTATTATCAGAATATCAGCAATACAGAAGAATTGAAACAGAAATATAATAGGCTTACAGAAGAGAACAGGACTCTCAGTCAGAAGCGTCAGGATGTTATCGAAAAAATACGGGAAGAATCAGATATATCCGAAAAGCTGAAAGAGTCTTATAATGAATACTATAATGAAAAGCTTTTACCTCTGGAACAGGAGATAGAATCTTTAAAAGCAAAATCGGAAAACAAGGAAGCAGAGCTGAAAAAACTGAAAGAAAAAGAAAATGAGCTTAATGCTGTATTCAGAGAATTATCGGTTGAGATTTCCGGGCTGCTGCAAAAAAATCCGCTGCTTGAAAAAGAGATAAAAGAAAAAACCGAGCAGCTTGAAAACCTTAAAGCTGAAAAGCAGAATTATGAAAACGAATGTAAAATTCTTATGGGTCAGTTGTCGGATCATCAAAAAGAAATTATTGCTTTGAGAAATGAAACGATACCCAACACTAAGCTCCTTCTGAAAACGGCAATGGATGATCTTGAACAGAAAAACAATGAGTATGAAAAGCTTCAATCCCGGATTGATGAAAATAACGCTTTGCTGGAGTCATTGGAGGAAAAGCTTGAGGAAAGCAAAAAGCAGCTTGAAGAACAGATTGAAAAGATCAATTCTCTAAGGTCAAGGCATAATATCAATCGTGACGATATTAAAAAGCTGGAGGCGCAGTTATCAGACCTTCAGGGCAAGACCGATAAAGAAAAGGTGCAAATGATAAAGGATCAGCTCAAGAAGGATATCAGTGAACTCAAGGAGCTTCAGCGGGAATTTATCGAGATCAATAAAGAATGCAAGCATAAAGAACAGGAAATAGCTGATGAGCAGCTGAGAATAAATGATTTGAAAGAAAGCAAAGCAAAGCTTGAAAATACAAAGCTTTATCTGAAAAAGCTCAGCGATGAATTGAAACCGGTTACAGAAAAAGAATATGTAAAGGAATTTAAACAGCTTCGTGACAGGCTTGAAATGGTAATGCTCGTCAGAAACAATCTGATAGATTCTCTTAACAAGATCAGAAAGATATTGAATTATTCACCGTCAGTCAATAATCAGATCCTTAGCGTATCTGTAAGTGAAGACCTCGGTGAGATCAATAAATATGTCAGAAGTTTGCAGATACAGTTGTCAAAACTGTCGGAGGAAAACTTTTTTGATGGAGGAAATGATTAATGAAATGTCTGGTATGCGGAAAAACATTTGAAAATATAAGAGAATGTCCGATGTGCGGCTTTCCTGTGGTGGAGATTGCAGGAGATGATTTTGAGGCTGGCATAAAGGCGCTGGCGCCTACTATTGACAGATTCAGGAAGGATCTTGCAGCAAAAACAAAACTCGGATTGGTTACATATCGTTATTCCCTTGAGGACGGCAAGATCATAGACGAGGGCGAGAATATTGTGCCTTTAGGTGATGTTTCTTTAAACATGGGAAAAGAACAATGGCTTCGGACAGAATTTGAAAATGTCAGGGGCAGTGAGGGGTTCAGTGCCGAAGTTGAAGTTACACTGAATAATAATCGTTACAGAAAAAAAATCAATGTAGTTGTTGAAGGCTATAGTGAAACATTTACTGTAGGATTTACAGTTAGTGATAATTTTGAGCTTACTTTTCTTCTGAAAGGAAATGCTGATGAAGTTTTCAGATCTGCGCCTGTGCCTTTGTTTGATGATTAAGGATATGAGGGATAGATGCAGTTACAAGGAGGTGAGAGAAAATGTTCTCACAAAGCTCAATGATACAGATAGTTTTTCTGAATGAGAATGATGTATATTACGGCAGCGATCTGCTGAAACTTGACGAGAAACGTTATTTGTGGTTTGAACTGCATGAAAAATTCAGTAATGTGTATTTCATTGATTTCAAGGAAAAGCTTCCCGATGTATTTCATTATGATGAAACAGGGACAGAGGATTACAAGGAAAAATTGTTTGGAAAAAAAGAACAGAACCTGCTGAGATGGATGAAAAAGAAGATAAAGGAACGCAAGGAAACCTGCGCTTTCGTTTGTCCGATGGATTCATTTTGTGATTACATGAAGGGAGAGGAAAAGCTGCTGAGGGAATTTGCGCAGATGAGGGATGATCGTGATATAGGCGGCACGATAGTCCTGACAGTATCTCCTGTAATAGAAAAGTCCCGTGAGCTGCTATTGTATCATTCTTTTTTTGAATATATAAATGAAGAAGCTGTTCTTGAACTGAGAAGACAGACAAAGATAGAGAATATGTATTCATTGCTGAAAAGCAGTAAACAGGAAAGCTGTGTTTTTCTGAATGTGTATACTAAGGAAAGGATCAGGGCATTACTGATAAACCTTGTTTTTGAATATCCGGACAGGTATCAGAACGAAAAAATACTGGGATGTATTGCAGACTATCTTTTTGAGTATATGAACAGTCCTTACCTTCAGATGTCGGAACGTAAGCTTTTCAAGAAAGACTTTTCTCTCGTTAACCCGATGTTTAAAGATGTTTACAGCCAGCTTAAAGAAAAAGATGTCTGGAAACAGCTTGTGGAAAGAAGCAAATATTATTATCAGAAGTTAAGAGACTATCTTGGTGAAGAATATGTGGATGAAAATATGGTAAATCTGCATCTTTCACACAGCAGCGATACTGCTCTTCTCAGATGTATGAAGCTGTGCAGTGCCGGAGGTTATTACGGAAAATACGATAATGATATGATCAGGACACTGAGCCGTATCTATAGGAAAAGCGTTTCTCCCGGTAACAGAACGGAGAATAAATATATCGAAAACTGTATAAAGGATTTTCTTGTACGTCTGAATAATGCAAAGGAGAGAAAGGACAGCGGAACCTGCAAAAGAATACTTTCATCTCTGCTGTTCTGTGTACAGTGGATCTATGTATCGGAAGATAAAACAGACAGAATAGGCAAGATCATAGAATCATATCAGTATTACGAAAAATGTTCTTCTGACTATTTCGAGCTTAAAAAGAATTACCATCCCGAGTCTTTTGCATCGGAAAATCTTGCAAAGAAAATAAACAATTATGAAATAATGCTTGAAAGTCTTGATAAGGTCATACTGACGCATACCCTTAACCTTACATTGAAGGACAATGATGAAAGTATGGCAACTGTTCTTTGGAATATGCAGGAGATCATAGACAACTTTGAGGACCGGAATAAAACGTCTGCTCCGGGTAAGAAAATCAAACAGAAAGTTACACTTGATGATATAGCAATGCTTGCCGATCCCGGTGTGCCGAGAATTGATTATTAGGTGATCGCAGGTCAGTATGTTTTCATCTTAGTTAATGATTGTTACATCAGATGGTCTGCACACGGTGACGCAGAAAAATGAAATAAAAACCGGAGTTCCCTTGGATTTGAGGAGGAGTTATGGTTATGGAAAAAAAGAAAGTTTCCTGGCTTCAGAATATAAGCAATACTGTAAATCAGAATAACAGGGAACTTGAAGAAAAGGCAGTAAAGATAACCGAAGAAAATAAAATGGACGGATCTCAGATAATCTCCGTTCTTGAAAGTATAAATTTCAAGGACAGTCTGCTGCCCGAAGATGTATTGGAACTGAAAGGCGAAAGTTCTCATGAAACAGGTGATCTTGAATATGCCAGAGATCTTTGTGTTGAAACGCTGAAAGACGATAAAGAACCCTTTAATGCGGATATAACAAATATTGACAAGAGCTTGTATATGATATCAGTAATGTTTGAAAGCGCAGTAAGACATGGTGAGTCAGAGGCAGCTTTCGCAGCCAAAGCAGGTCTGATCAATGGTATATTCAATATACGAAAGAGATTTCACGGAATTGATGAAAGGATACGTGACAGCTTTCTTGCGGAATGTGAATCGTATCTTGAAAAATACTATCTTCTTATTTCTGTAAAAAGTGCAGCAGATGTAACAAGACGTAATCTTGAGCAAAACAAGAGGAAATACGGCGAGGAATATGAAAAGCTGGAAATAACAAAGGATCAGATAGCTGAAGTTTTTCTTGAGAATCCCTTGCTGCAGGAACAGATCAGAGAAATACAGGATCAGACCTTTTCTTCCTCGGGAACGTACTGGGCGCCGGAACTGAGACAGTTCTATGAGATTCTGGTACAGATCAGAATAAGCGAATCGGGGCTTTATTTCAAAGATTTCATGATAAAGACTATGGAAAAACAGTTGTTTTATTATCAGGAGGTTTCAGGCAAGCTGGAAGATATACTGCGTGTGATACCTGTGCCTGAAGATCCGGATATGGTAAATAAAGTCATTGATCTTGTGGATGATTTGTTTGGTCATGGAAAAGAGGTAGATGATAATTTTGCAAAGTTATCATCAATGATGGATCAGCTTGATAAGAGGATTGGTCGTTCACAGTCGGTTTCTGTAGGTTCTAATGACATTCACAGGATAGATAAAACTGTTAAGAAACTGGAAGCAAAGAAAGATTCCGGTAAAGATAATGAACAGGATGAAAAGCCTGTGCCTGAAGATCCGCCTTTTCATAACGATCCAAAGTATGAATTGCTCGAGGATTTTTTTGACAGATTTGACAGTAAATTAAAAAATTCAGATCGTTCTGACGATATAGATGATGATCATTTTGATTATGATACCGATGATGATGATAAGTTTTATTAAAATTAAAATATTTTATTGAGAGTAAAATCTCGGAAAGGAGAACAATTATGGGTTTGTTCGGCAAGAAAAATAAATCGTTAAAGCCGTCTGAAATGACGGGAGAGAGAGGTTCGGCGCCTGCCCGTAAATCAGACAACCCTGTTATTCAATGGGTAGATGAAAGAAAGGAAGAGAGGAGCAGGAAGATAGAGGAAAATGCAAAGCAGCTTTCCAATAACCGTGCCGAGAATGAAGAAAAAATGATCTCTATGCTCGAAAGCATAAACTTTGTCAGCAGTCTGCTTCCTCCGAAGTATATTGACTTCAAGTCTAATGAAACTCAGCCCTACGGCGATCTTGAATTTGCAGTTCAGACAGCTATAGGATTCCTCAAGAATAATACAGGTGATTATGTGGGACTTGATATCAGCAAGATAGACGCTATGATAATTACCATGATACAGGAACTGAAAAATGCTGTGGATGCGGGTAATGTCAACAGAGCTTTCGCTGCTAAGTCATCAATAATTACTTGTATAGATTCGATCCGTGACAAGATTCCTACTGTGCCTGAGGAAATGCAGGCTCAGTTTATCGAAAGCAGTGAAAAATACCTTGAGATGTGGCTCACTCTTATTTCTGCGAGCAATACTATGGACGGACTTGAAACCAACCTTAAACAGCTTGAATCTGATATAGAAAACAAGAAGCAGGAAAATGATGTAAAGCTTGATGAATGGGCTGAGAGATTAAATATAGATGACGATTTCAAGAGAAAATTTGTAGAGATCAGTAATAATACCAAAAACGATAATGGGGAAGAATGGGACGATGAAACACAGGAAATATATCAATGGCTCGTTTCTCAGAGAATATTCCAGTCGTCACTTGATTTTGAAAAGTTCCGCTTGAGTATAGTACAGAAGCAGTATAATCATCAGAAGAAGATAGTAGATGACCTCCAGGTGGATGTATCGAATGTTCCGATTCCTACAGATCCTAACATGATGAATAAATACATGGATATGGTGGAGTCTGTATTTGAAAAGGCTGCAAGTGTTGATGCAGAATTTGCAGAGCTTGGACAATTCATGGATAATGTTGATGCAAGGATCAAGCAGATGTCTACTTCACAAGGCAGTCTTGCAATGGACAGAATGGCTGACAAATCTCTTACAATGCTTGTCAAGAGAGCGAATAAGCTCAGGAAGGTCAAAGAGGGGATAATAGAAGGCGATGCAGATAAGATGAATCTGATAAGAGAGCTTGGACTTTATACAGAGGAGCAGGTCAATGAGATGAAGGAAGAGCAGGAGAATATTCTCAAAGAAATTGAAAAACAGGAAATCAAGGAACAGGAAAGAAGTACTAATACTACCAGAGAAAAAATACGTATATGATCCTGTACAGGCAGGATGAAAGGAGAAAAAATATGGGCGTAACAGACATTTTGAATAAGGCCAAAAAAGAAATTGAACGTATCAAAAAGGATAGGAGATATAAAAAAGCCAATAATGACAGGGCGGCACAGGCAGCCCTGACTCTTGAAGTAACAAAGTGCGCAGGTGAGCTTGGCGCAGGAAAGAGTGATCTTCAGCATACAATAAAAACGCAGTGCCAGAATATAAGAAAAGGCCGTAAGGAAGGATTTGACACAACTATACAGGAAAAACAGCTTCTTGATGCGGCAGTGGGATATATGCTTATAAAGGATGCCCAGTTTGCGGTTCAGTCTATAAGTACATATGACAGTGTAGAGAATGCTTATTATATGCTTGACCATGCTACGAATGCTCTTGCAGGAGAGCGCGCACCGCTGTTCGGCGGCGGAAAGCCAAAGCATCCGAAACGTTCCGAGTATGCAGAGATGAATTCGGATCAGCAGATACAGAATAAGCTTACATTTGCAAAAAGTTTTATGGAAGAACTTGTATACTCAGGTGATATTGAAAGATGTATATCCGAAGCAAGAGAAAGACAAAGGAAACAGGCTGACAGTCAGCCTGCCGATACTGCGTCATCATTACCTTCAAGCGGAACAAGTCCTCTGAGATTGATTGAAACAGAAAATGTAAAAGAAGATCCGTCACAGCTTGAAAATATCAAGAAGTTAAAGCAGGAAGCGGCTTTTAAGGCTGCCAAACCTGATGTATAATGAAGGAGGTTGAAAAAATGGCTAGGAGCAGTTTTTACGATCTTGATATGTCTAAGGAAAAGTCAGCATACAGGGCGGAGATAGCAAAAGCAGAAAACACCAATAAGCGCAACGGTTATCAGCCTTCGGTAGACGAGTATAATTATTATGTGAAGGCTATGGAACACGCAAGGAATATATGTAATCTGAATGTTCAGCAGCCCGCAGTATACAGACAGTGGTCTGAACGTGCCAATGATTGCGAAAAGAAAGCGAGAGAATTACTGAAAAAACTCGATCTTATCCGGGAACAGGAGGAGGCTGCAAAAAAAGCTGAGGAAGCTGCAAGGAAAGCGGAGGAAGCAGCAAAGGCAGCAGCTGAAAAAAAAGAAAAGCAAGTGTCGGCTGAAAAAAGCAATAATGAAAATGATAACAGCAGCAGTGAAGAAGAGGAATTCAAGACAAATAATGCCAGCGACGATGTACCCGTAGACGTTATAAAAAAATGGTACCAGAAAAAACCTGATCATGGTTTTGATGATATTGTCGGCATGGAGGAAATGAAGGAAAGACTCAGAAGGGATGTTATCGACAATGTGGGTTGGGACAGTACCGATGAGCTTTTAGGTATATCAAAAACTAATTCCATACTTTTCTACGGACCTTTTGGTACAGGTAAGACCTTCTTTATTGAGGCTGTTGCAAAGGAACTTATGGATAAGGGATTTAAGTTTATTCAGCTACGTGGTTCCGACCTTCATAACAGTTATGTTGGCGTGGGAGAAAAAATAGTTGAAACTGCTTTCCGTGAGGCTGTTGATAATGCGCCCTGTGTTCTTTTCTTTGATGAATTTGAAAATGTCTGCAAAAAAAGGGACGGAAATACGGAAGCTTATCAGCAAAGGCTTACAGTTTCATTTATGGAATCGTACAATCTGATAATCAATTCTAAAAAGCCTATAATCTTTATGGCTGCAACTAACTATCCTGATCAGATAGAAGGCGCTATGCTTTCAAGAATACTCAATTATATTCTTGTGCCGCTGCCATCGGAAGAGGTACGTTTAAACTACTTTAAAAAGTCATTTGAAAAAATATCATTAAGTGATGATCTTAAATTCGAGCATATGGCTGAGATGACCGAAAACTACAGCTTCCGTGACCTTGATAAGATCAAGAAACAGGTCATAGTTACAGTAAAAGATATGGGTGTTGATCTGTATACTGTTTATGATGATGATGGTAACAGACTTCAGAAAGAATCTGATGAGAGTGTAATGGCAGCAATAAAGGAAGGCAAGGTTAAAATGACCGCAGATCTTTTTGATGCTACTATCGAATCGAATCCGCCTGAAAAGAAAAAGGATATTCTTGAGTCTATTGAAGCTTTTGAGAAAAAGATATGATGATTTTTACAGAAGGAGTGTATTCTGTTGGCAGACAGCATTTTTATGAAAAAAATCAGAAACAAAGTCGGTAGTATCATGGGATACTCCCAATTAATAAAGGAAAATCTTTCGGTTGATAATATTACTGACGATGTTTCTTTGTTTTTTAAAATTGTGGAGAATGCTGTCGATTTTGAAGGCTTTGAATTCAGCGGACTTTATCTTATCGGTCCTGAAGGCAGCGGCAGACATACAGCGGCGAATAAGTTTATCGGGTCTGTTCTGAAAAGACACGCGCAGCTGTATGAAGTTATTTTTCTGAACGGAAGAGATCTTGATTTCAGCGATGATGATGTAAGGCAGTTTGAAGAAGAAAAACAGGACGCGCTGAAAAAAGACCCCGAATATAATAATGATGATATAGTAGATCTGTACTTTGATGAGCTTTTCGGTCCTATAGCCGGAGATGAAAGAAAGATCATTCTTGTGTTGGATGAGATCGGTAACAGCAGGTTTTCAGACAGACTGCTGTACTATTTAGGAAAAGCTGTCAGATTTTTCAATTCCGAAGACGAAAAAATGCCCGGATTATTTCTGATACTTATAGATGAAAATGAACTGAGGCTGCCTTCTGATTTGAGAAATGAGCTTACATTTATGAGGTTCACTCTGCCTGATCAGAAACAGCGTGAGTATTATCTGAAACGCGCAGGTATTAAACCGGAACTCAGCGGTGTTATTGCAAATCATACAGAGGGTTTCAATTTCAATCAGCTGAAATCCCTTTCAGATCAGCTCAGAGTATACAATAATTCCCTGTTTGAGGACGAGAGTCTGAGTTCTGAGATCTGTCTTGCGCTGATCAAAAATAATTCGCCTTTACGTTCTGAGGAAGAGATTGTGATCGACGATAAGAAGATCTTCTATAATAAACTCGGTACATTCGTTGACCTTTTACCTGAGCTTCTTGAAAAAATGGGGCAGTCAAGGGTGGAGGTAAAAACAGTTTCCTCAAATAAGAATGACCAGGTACAGCCCGGATCTTCCGAAGATGTCGATTTTGACAGGCAGCTCAAAAATCTCGACAAGCAAATGAATGATGACGCAAAGAGTATTGAAGAAGAATGTAAGAATATGACTATCATGGAACTTGCTTTCTCTGCCTTGGGCGAAGAACGTATGAAAAATATTAAAATTGAATAATGAAAATTGTGTCGGCTCAAGGGTTTTTCCGCTCAGAGCCGACTTTTTTGTTTATGGGCCCGCTTTTATTCGCTAAAAGTCAATTTTTATCGCCGTTCCAACTCCTTGGCTTCCCCTTTGGGGCAATGCTGTCAACCTAAGAGTTTATGATAATTTTTTGTTCATTGGATACTTGGAATGAGCGTGTCGAATCTTTCGTTCATTACAT
>CACWRT010000021.1 GCA_902763365.1 uncultured Ruminococcus sp. | reverse complement strand
GCAGCTCATTTTTTACCATTGATAATATTTTTGCCAACTATCCCGGCGAGCCGCCGGACCCTAAACGCGGGTATCGCTCCGCTTCGCATCCGCTCTGAACTTGCGGTTCATGCTGTACTGACCGCGGTTCTTACTTTTGTATCGGCTTATACTATATGTTCCTCGCTCAAAGCTATTGAAGAGTTTAATTGTCCCAAAATTATTTTACACTAACGAAGAGGATGCTTTATTTTTTTGCACAGTCTGTTTTCCATTTTCCGGATTTTCAGGCAAAGACCTGTAGTACTTTTCACAGCTTTTCAAAGTTGTCTGATAAATAGGATACACTTCATAGTTAAACCCGAGCCGCCATGCTCTTAGCTCTGAGCCCTTAGCTCTGAGCCTACAAATATGTTAGTTTTGAATAAATTAATAATTGTTATTGTATAAAAATTATGTATTTGCTATTGACTTTATTTTAAATATGTGCTATTTTTATAAAGAGGTATCTGAAAATGGGAAAAGTGACAGTTATTACATCCGGTAAGGGTGGTACAGGAAAATCTACAGTTACCGCAGGGCTTGGCGCTGCGCTTGTAAGACGGGGAAACCGTGTTCTTATCATAGACTGTGACGCAGGTATGAGAGGAATTGACCTTATGCTGGGCGTCAGCGGAGAGTTGGTATTCGACATTGCCGATATTGTCAGCGGCAACTGCCCTCCCGCAAGCGCTATCTATCCCTGCAAAACTGTCGCAGAGCTTTTTGTACTTCCTGCGCCCTCTGACGTGCGTGATGAGATAAGCCCTTATATCATGAAGCAGCTTGTCGGAGTTCTTAAAAAGTATTATGATCATATTCTTATAGACTGCCCTGCCGGTATCGGCATCGGAACAGAAGCAGCCGCAACTCCTGCGGACAGGGCTGTTCTTGTGGCAAACACCGAACCGCTTACTCTCAGAGGCTGCGATAAGGTCAGACAAATGCTGTATGATATCGGAATAAAAAACTGCCGGCTTATTATAAATCGCTTTGTTGAAAGAAATTTCAGAAAGTTAGGCGCTTTTACGGATCTTGATGAAGTAATAGACAAGGCCGGCGCAAGGCTTTTAGGGATCGTTCCCGAAGATAATGCCGCTGTTTCACGGGCACAAAAGGGACTTCCTATCGAGGGAAAATTCAAGGCTGTGTATGCCCTTGACCGCATTGCCGCAAGGCTTGACGGCGTTGATGTCCCTCTCGATCTTTAATGCAGTATTATATCTGCCGCCCACAACATACAGAGGGCGGCTGTATATCCCTGTAAGGGGTTTTATATATTCGGTAATTTTTATTTTTATACAAACGGAGGAGATAGCATGAACATAGCGTTGATAGCTCATGATGCAAAAAAGGAGCTTATGGTACAATTCTGTATTGCATACTGCGGTATTCTCAGCAGACACAATCTTTGCGCCACAGGCACTACGGGCAAAATGGTAGCAGAAGCTACAGGACTTGAAATACAGAGATTTCTCGGCGGCAGTCAGGGCGGCGATCAGCAGATCGCAGCAAGAATAGCATTCAATGAAATAGATATGCTTATTTTCCTGCGTGATCCCCTTGACCCCAAACCCCATGAACCAAACGATATGAACCTTCTCAGACTCTGCGATATGCACAATATCCCCGTAGCTACCAACATCGCTACAGGTGAAGTCCTTATCCACGGTCTTGAAAGAGGCGACCTCGACTGGAGAAATATAGTCAGGAATTAGCTTATAGCTAATAGTTCAAAGCTCAAAGCATGACAGCATATACTTCCAAAGCTTTTTCTGCTTTATTTCATTCATCAGGTTCTGAGCATCGCTTTTTATAAAATATTACCGTCTTTCACTTCTTGGCGTGAAAGACGGTTTTTCTGTTATGTTCTGTTTGGGATATTTAAAAAAAGTGACTCAGTATAAAAAAACTTCGTAAAGCATAAGAAAGTCTTAATCGCCATGCTTTGAGCTAATAGCTTAATGCTTTGAACTGCGAAGCTGCTTTGAACTGCGAAGCAGCTTTTTTTCGGCGTAATAGTAGAGAAGTCCCGCGCTCAGGCATATTACGAAAGCTGTAAGCAATTTTATAGGCGGAAATGTCAGCAGGGGTATGTTAAGCTTTTCATATATGGATTCCATGGGCTTGAAATAAAACATCTGCAAGAGAAAAATGTGATAGGATGCTTTCCCTATAAGCTCCAAGGGGGCAAATTTCAGCTTTCCGCTGCGTATTATCCAGACTGTGGGCGGAATTACAAACAGGCTCGCCCAGATACAAGTCTCTTTCCAGTACTTTGTCAGCCACGGTGTGTATCCGAAATAGCATACAACTACTATATAAGCTGCACCTGCCGCCATGACAAGCACAAGGAATATATTACTGACCTTCTTTTTGCCAATTGCAAGGTAACAGCCTACCGCTATTACAAGGGTATATCTTATGAGTATCAGCCTGTAACATTCCTCAGTCATTCCGAAAACGTTTTTTGCAAGCTCATATACTACGACTATGCCTACGCAGATAAATATGCCGCCGAAATCAAATTTCCTGATTATTGCATGAACAACCGGATACCAGAACAAAAACTGCACCATAAGCGGTACATAGTAACTTCCTCTGCCCTTGCCGCCTGTGAGAAAATCTCCTAAAACATTCAGCGGCGTAAGTTCATAATTACCCATTATCGTCAGCGCCGCAACACCTATTATAAAAACAGGAATGTAGGGTTCTATGTATCTGACCAGCTTAGGAAGTATCTGTTTGGGCGCATATGCTTTTTTGAATGTATCTATATTATGACGCTGATATGAAAGTGCGTATACATATCCCGAAAGGATCATAAATACTGACACCGGAAGGTGTACCCAGAACGGAAACAGCATTACTCTGCTTATCGTCCTTCCAAGTTCACAATGCGCCGTTATTACAAACAGTATGCACATTCCTTTCATGAAATCAACACTTCGGTTAAAGCCCCCCGTACTTCGGGGGCTTTTGTCTGTCTTCTTTTCCATAAATATTTTTTCCTTTGTTATTTAGTTTCTTACATTTATTCCCGTTGGCATTATATATGCTGAACAGCGCAGAAAATATAATTTTTTGATATTGTCATTCTGAGAGCCCCCTGTCATCCCGAGCGAAGCGAAGGATCTTTACCACAGATGCCGCATTATCGAAAAGATTCTTCGTCACTTCGCTCCTCAGAATGACAAACGGAGCTGCTTCTCAAAATGACACCGCCAAGCTTTGAGCTTTGAACTATAAGCTAATTACTGCGAAGCCGCTTTGAGCTAAAAAAGTCTTATCTCAGCAAGGGGTCGATAGCTGTCTTATTCTTGTCATTTTCAAGACCGAAGTATTCGCTGAGCATTTTTTCGGCTGCATCAGCTGCGACCCAGCTTTTTGCGCCGTGCTCGATCATTATCGCCATAGCTATTTCCGGCTCGTCATAGGGAGCATAGCAGATAAAGTTTGCATGGTCGGAACCTGAGTTTTCAGCCGTTCCCGTTTTGCCTGCTATCTGCATTTTAAAATCCTTGAAGGAATCATAATTGCTTGCCGCCATATTCATGGCTCTTTGTACTTCTCTCAGATTATCCTCGCTGACCCCCATATTATCGACTACCTGAGGCTTAGTCTGAAACAGCACCTTTTCTCCTTTATAATCGGTTATCTTATCAACAACATGAGTTTTCAGCCGTACACCGTTATTTGCGATAGTTGCCGCATATGTCGCAAGCTGAAGCGGTGTGAACTGATTGTCCGACTGACCTATTCCTGCCGGGGACACCAGCGGTTCGTACCAGGGTGTGCCCATCATTTCGCTGAATTCGGGTCCGGCAAGCGTTCCTGTGCTTTCGCCTATTTCTACGCCTGTTTCAACGCCCAGTCCGCATCGTTTCGCATAAGTATCCATCTTTTCTATTCCAAGAAGTCTTGCTGTCTCGGCAAAGAAAACATTGCACGAATCTCTTATTCCTTCATAAACATTAAGAGAACCGTGTACGTGCATACAGTTCAGCTTCAATCCGCCTGTGGTATATATACCCTGACAGTTTATCCTTGTAGAAGTAGTTATTGCACCCTCCTCAAGGGCAGCTGACGCAACAAGGGGCTTATATGTGGAACCGGGGGCAAGCGCACCGTTGAATGCCCTGTTTACAAGCGGATCGCCCTTTGTCGTAAGAAGCTTATCATATTCCGAATAATAGTCCGAAAGGTTATAATCGGGATAGCTTGCGGCGCATATTACGGAAAAGTCCTTTACATTTATCATTACAAGCGCCGCTCCCACACAGTCCTCACCTGAATATTTCTTACCTGATACCGCATGATAATCCTGTGCCTGCTGTACCGCTTCCTTCAGCACCTGTTTTGCGTATTTCTGATACTTTGAGTCTATAGTCAGATAAACAGAATTTCCCGGCTGTGACTGTGTTACGGATTTCACTGCCGCTGTGCCGTCAGGGTTTACCTCATAGGTTTTACTGCCCGGCTTTCCCCTCAGCTGATCTTCAAAAGCATATTCTATTCCAAGCTTTCCAACTGTATCATTGTAGGCATAACCCTTGTCCTTTAGCTCGTCATATTCCTCTGCGGATATAAGTCCCGTTATCCCTACTATATGCGGCGCAGTATCGCCTTCTATATATTTCCTTACTGCGCAGTCCTGTACCTCTATTCCCGGATCGTTCTGTGTATTTTCCGATATTACAGACATTGCATTTTCAGTGATGCTTTTTGCAAAAACATATGGGTTGCTTCTCGTATAAAGATTCTTCTCCATATTGTATCTTACGCTGACCACATCATGCCTTTGACGGGGAGTAAGTGACTGACAGTCATATTTCTCAACAAGTCTTTGCATACATTCATCTGCTGTTGAGTAAGGGTTCATATTCAGGTTATCCTTGCTTTTCAGCTCCGCAATATCGCTTTCTCTTTTTTCTTCAAAGACATATTTACCGTTTTTGTCAAGCTTTATCGGCAATTCGTCTTCCCATTTACAGCCGCAGGCTTCGGTAAGCTCTATAAGCCTAAGAATATATTCATTCAGCTTTTCCTCGGGAGTAAAGATCTTGTTGATCACTACTTTGTATCCTGTTGTATTCTGTGCCAGGGGATCGCCGTTTGCATCAAATATTTCTCCTCTTATAGCATCTGTTTCAACAGTATATTCTGTTGATGTCAGAGCTATATCCTCATATACATCGCTTTCCCTTATCTGCCACTGCACCAGTCTTGCGCAGAACACACCTGATATTACAGTAACAAGTGTAAGTATAAAGGCATATCTCCATTTTCTGATCTTCGATTTGAACACCCCCTGAAATACCCGTAAATCATGACAGCAGCCTTTTCAGCTGCTGCTTGTTTTAGCCGCCACAAAGCGGTTTATTCCATATAACAAAGGCACAAAAGCCCATGTATATATTATTCTTGACAGATAATGACGGAGAAAATACTCCCACACCTGTGTATAACCTGACGCAACATAAAACAAAAGAAACTGACCGAAAATGACTATAGGAATGCTTATTGACGCTATTATCATTGTAGTAAGCAGGTTTGTATGGATATAATTTTCCATCAGGACACTCACCGCATAGCTAAGCACCGCCAGCATTATGGCATAATAACCCACAGGACCGCTGTAATTTACATCAGACAGAAGCCCGCAGAACACTCCCCAGAAAATAGAGGGGATCTCATCCTCGAATACTGCAATAGACAGCGCAAGGGGTACAAGTATCACAGGCCGTCCTCCGAATACCTCAAGAGTCAGCCCCGGAGTAGTCTGTATGATATAACACAATATTATCTCTAAAAAAAAGGTCAGATATCTTACTGCCTTGTATCTGTTCATTTCATTCTCGCTTTCAATTCTTGCTGCTTTGTACGGAAGAGGACTGATAGGTTTCTATCTCTCCTTTTCCGCTGAAATTTGTTATAACAGCCGCCGACTTGATATATCTTACGTCCTCAAACGGGTCTACGAGTACTATCGGCAGTCCCGTATAATCATATTCCAGTGATCTTACCGTTCCTATCCTTACGTTTTTCGGATATTTTCCGCCATATCCCGATGTAACGATGATATCACCCTTTTCCATCTTATGCTGAGCGGATACATTTTTCATAACGGCAATATTTTCTTCGCAATAATCGGGCTGTCCCGTTATTATTCCCTGATTTTCCGTTTTCTTGTCAAGCGCGCCGACCCTTGCATCAGGCGATATCATTGCCGTGACCTTGCAGGATTTCAGGTTAACCTCACTGACAAACCCTACAAGTCCGTTTTCCGTCATAACAGGGTCGTTCTCCGATATACCGTCCTGGGAGCCTTTATCAAGAACAAAACCGTAAAAGTTTTCGTTAGGGTCTCTTGATATGACTGTTGACGGAACCAATGTAAAATCATCGTTATTATCCTTTATGCCATAAAATTTGCGGAGCTTTTCATTTTCCTCTTTAAGGTCATAGTACTCCACAAGTATATCATTCAGCTTTCTGTTTTCTTCCTTAAGCTTACTGTTTTCTTCCTCAAGCTTTTCCGTATCTGCGGGCGGTTTTACCGTCTGCGTCGTATTCCCCGTAAGGCTTGCGGCCGCTCTTTGCAGCGGAGACAACACTATCCCCGTAAAAAAGCCGTTCACCGTACTGTTCCCCGCAGTCACCAGTGCCACTATCAGCAGTATACTTACCGTCAGCACCAGTATTTTCATCCCGTTCCCCGACGAACTTTTCAAAGCAGCACCCCCAGAAATAATGAATAATTATGCGGACCTTCAGCTTATAACGCATTACTGCAAGAGATCAGATCCAATGAACAGTCCGGACTAATTCCTAATTCCTAACTCCTAATTCCTGTTGCGTGCGCCGAAGGTTTCGAGGCGGATGCCTGTTCCGTCAACAACACAGTCAAGGGGATTTTCGGCAGTCTGCACAGGCATACCTGTTTCCTGAGAAATAAGAAGGTCAAGCCCTCTCAGCATTGCACCGCCGCCTGTAAGGGTTATGCCGTTATCTATAATATCGGCGGCAAGCTCGGGCGGAGTCTGTTCAAGAGTTGTTTTTACCGCTTCAACTATAGCCAAAAGCGGGTCGGCAAGAGCATCTCTTATTTCGGCTGCGCTTATTTGTATATCCTTTGGCAGACCGTCGCCTAAATTACGTCCCTTTACGTTCATGCTGCCCTCACCCTCATAGGGGTATGCCGAGCCTATGTTTATCTTTATCTCTTCGGCTGTTCTTTCACCGATAAGAAGATTATATTTCTTTTTCACAAATTGTATTATGGATTCATCAAATTTATCGCCTGCAACACGTACAGAGCAGGCAGTAACTATATCATAAAGGGACAATACCGCTACTTCGGATGTTCCTCCGCCTATATCAACCACCATGCTGCCTTCGGGTTCGCTTACGGGAAGTCCTGCGCCTATCGCAGCAGCCATCGGTTCCTCTATAAGCTCAACCTGCTTTATTCCTGCGCGGTTCATAGCGTCCTGTACTGCGCGTCTTTCAACGTCCGTGACTCCCGAGGGTATGCAGACTATTACTTTCGGCTTCCTGAACAGAGACGCTTTTACTACCATCCTGATAAACCGGTTCAGCATTGTTGCCGTAATGTCAAAGTCTGCTATTACTCCATCCTTCAGCGGACGAACGGCTACTATTGAGCCCGGAGTCCTGCCTATCATTTCCTTAGCCTCTGTTCCTACCGCTACCACCGTATCGGTGCGTACATCTACAGCAACAACTGACGGCTCACGCATTACTATACCTTTGCCCTTCATATAAACCAGTGTATTGGCTGTACCCAAATCAATACCTATATCTCTTGAAAACATACGATTCCCTCTTCTTTGCGGCCTTCCTTTTTATTTGCCGCTGTCTTTTTTCATTAATCCGCCCTTCGGCGGTCACCCTTGTCCTTATATTTTATCAAAATACTTCAACCTATATTATAACCTCTTAAAAAAATAATAACAACCGCATTTCCGTTTTTTTTCAACTTTTGTATTTATGTACAAATTACTTTGTCAACATGACCCTCAAATTGACAAGCTCCGCAGTTCAAAGCTATTAGCTCAAAGCATGGCGGCTCATAGTTTATTCCCGAGATTGTATATTTGCCGCTAACCCGCACAAAAAGTATGTTATTATGCGGGTCAAGGGACTCAGCCCCTTGCGAGGTGCAGGGCGAGGAGCCCTGCATTTAAAACAGAACTGCCCCAAGCGAGCGCTTCAGACCCGAAGGAAAGCTCTGAGCTAATACAATCACTTCCCTGTTGAGCCGAAGCCGCCGCTGCCTCTCTGAGTGGCGCCGAGTTCGTTTACCTGAATGAGCTCGGCACATATTACAGGCATTATGACCATTTGAGCTATTCTCTCTCCGCAGGTGACGGTGTATTCCTTATCGGATACATTACAAAGTCCCACACAAACCTCTCCGCGGTAGTCGCTGTCAACTACTCCGACACCGTTTGACAGGCAAATTCCGTGCTTTACTCCGAGACCGCTTCTTGCGAATAAAAATGCTCCCATGCTGCTGTCGGGAAGCTCTATCGCAATACCTGTAGGTATCATTGCAAGCTCCCCCGGACAGATAGTAACATCCTTTTCTATGCAGGCATACAGATCTGCACCTGCCGAACCGGCTGTAGCTCTCTTTGGTATAACTGCGTTTTCTCTTAATTTCTTTATCTTTACAACAGGCTGCATATTTTTCTCCTTTTGAGTTTTCAACAAAGTTTTCAACATTTTCAACAGTTTTCAACGCCGAGTTTTTCACCTATTCAACATATGTAAGATGAATCTGCCGTGCTGTCTGTAAAAAACACAGACAAAAGCCATTTTTCGGCTTATTTACTCGACTTTTTATGATAACATCATTCTACACCACGATAGTAAAGACCTCTTGTAAAGCCTTTCTGCGGCGCAGTTCCTTCACGGAAGCGGCGCAGAGATTCAAGCTTTTCCACAGAGTTTTCAACACTGAATCTCAAAACCTCAAAGTCTATCCCTTTCATCTGATCTCTTTTATCCGACATGAAAAGCGGAACGCTGTTGAGTACCTCCGAACACGAACCGAAGCACTTTACGGGAAAGTCTATTCCCTTTCTGTCACGAATCATATGTGCCGTTTTACAGTGCTTACAGCCCCTTCCGTCATTCATTACCGGGCAGTTTCTCGTCAGCATCAGGGGCAGCCGTCCGCCTGAAATTATGCCAAGGGGCATTATACCGCCAAGCTCGGATATCTGCTCAAGCGTCAGCTCGAAGGACACTTCACAGTCTGTCATGCCCTTTGACTGAAAGTAGCTCAGAGTTTCTGTATTTGCCGCATTCAGCCCGAACCCGCCGTGCACTTCCATATCGAGCTCCGCCGCCATTTCTATCACAGCCACATTATTTGCAAGAACCTCATTTATGCCAAGCTGCTTTGCTCTTTTCATTCTTTCAAAAACTATATTCTCTATCCCGAACATTCCTCTCGGAACATCAAGCGCAACAGCAAATCCGCGGTCCATCAACCTTTCAAGCTGTTTGTCCACAAGCGTACACGGAACATAGATAAGCTCACTGTCAAGAAATTCATCGGGTATATCCTCATCCTTAAGCATTGAATTGTCATCGGTAAATCTTACCCTGTATCTATCGGGAAAGCGGTTTTTTCTTGTTCCGGCGGGCTGTCTTTCGGCAGAAGTATATTTTATGCCGTGTATGCTCTCACGCTGTGCCGATATACCATCAAGGCAGCTGTTCCTCAGCAGATTCAAAGCAGACGCAGGCAGCATAAGGCCATCTTCTATATCACATTTAATGTTTCTGAGTACATAAGGCGTACCGCCTGTTTTTCTCATGCTTTTTCCGCATCTCTGTTCATCAAGAGCGGCTGTCCTTGCCTTTTCGGGTATCATTCCGACGGCTGCAAAAGTATTCCCGTCAACATCAGCGGCTTCAAGCCTTGAAGGCTGACCGTCTTTTACTGTCAGAGTAAAATCAACCGGTATATGCTGACGCTCGTTTTTATAAATTTCATGTATGCGTCCGAAGATCTTGCTGTCGGCAGCTTCAACATTTTCCTTTGAACGCACGCCGAACATCTCAACTCCCGTCTTTCCCGTATAATAGCCCTCCGTAAATCCCGAACGGGAAAACACCGAGCTAAGCATTTCCATTGTATCATCGGTAACACTGCCCGTATCAAGACTTTCACGGCAGGCCTTCACAGCAGCGGCAACGTATTCCGGACGTTTCATTCTTCCCTCTATCTTTGCCGAGGCGATACCCATTTCTTCAAGCTCTCTGAGATGATCTATAATCGAAAGATCCTTCAGACTCAGATCATGTCCCGTACCGCCCCTTACCGAAAAAGGCAGACGGCAGGGCTGAGCGCAGCCGCCGCGGTTCCCGCTTCTTGATCCAAGAACTGCGCTGAAATAGCACTGTCCCGAAACGCTCATGCACAAAGCGCCGTGTACAAACACCTCAAGCTCAACGGGGCAGTCACGGGCAATCTCTTCTATTTCCTTTTTGGAAAGCTCCCTTGAAAGCACAACTCTTGTCAGCCCCATTTTATGAAGGTATTCCACTCCCCGTCTTGTATGCACGGAAAGCTGAGTCGAGCCGTGTATCGGCATATCGGGCGCAAATTTTCTCACAAGGGATATAAGTCCTATATCCTGCATTATCAGTGCGTCAACGCCTGTATCACAGGCGACCTTGATAAGCTCCTCAGCAGAGTCGATCTCATCATCATGCACTATTATGTTGCAGGCAAGATGTACTGCCGTTCCGTTAAGATGACAGTAACGGACTGTATCTCTGAGCTGCTGATAATCAAAATTATGCGCCGAGCTTCTTGCGCTGAATCTTGAAGCGCCTATATATACTGCGTCTGCACCTGCACGAACAGCGGGACGGATACATTCCACACCGCCTGCGGGAGCAAGTATTTCCAATGATCTTTTCATGATTTTTTCTTTTTGCTGCCGAAGAAAGCAACCGGCTGCTCACTCTCATCCTCAGCTTCGGCAGAACCCGACTTGCGAACTGCTTTAACGGCCGCGGAAACGGGTGACGGGTCGCTTACGAATTTAGACTGATCACCAAGACGTTTGTGAAGAGTCTCCATATCTTTTCTCAGCTTTTCGTTTTCTCTTTCAAGTTCTTCGGAAGCATTGCGGTATTTTGCTGCCTCATTAAGATATTCCTTTATCTGGGCGCGAAGACGGTCGGCATCTTCCTCTGACTTTGTAAGATTGTCGCAGATATTAAGCGCCGCAAGCATTACCGCAGAATTTGCAGAAAGTCCCGGTGCTGCGCGTCTTACTGCATTTATCTCACCGTTAAGACGATCGGCAACGCTTCTTGTATATTCTTCACTTTCCATACTGAGTACCGTAAAACGGGTACCTGCTATTTCTATTTTTACACGATTCTTATTTTCGTCCATAGATTTACACCTCGTCTGATTTTTACATTTCCGAAACATAGCTGCGGAAGATAATACAACTTTATTATAATACATTTTAGCTTAATATAAAAGTATTTAAACCAAAAAAATCCGCACATTTTGGCTTATATGTTTTCTGAATACAGCATTAATGAATCATATTCTTTGTATATGTCAAAAATAAAGAAAGGATTTATCGACAGATATCCGCTAAATCGAACCATTGTAATCAAGCAGGTTAATTGCAGTTAGTGTAAAATTACAGTTGGCAAAAAATATTATCAATGAAAAAAGAACCGCCAAAAAAGCCTGATACGCGGGCTTCGCAGTTCAAAGTTCAAAGCATGACATCTCATTTTTCATAGCTAACATTTGTTTTTTGGCATTGAGCCGCTTAAAAAGCCTGATACGCGGTCGGTACAGCATGAACCGCAAGTTCAGAGCGGATGCGAAGCGGAGCGATACCCGCGTTTAGGGTCCGGCGGCTCGCCGGTTAGTGTAAAATTATAATTGGCAAAAATACTATCAATGGTAAAAAATGAGCTGCTCAAGAAGCCTGATACGCGGTCAGTACAGCATGAACCGCCAGTTCAGAGCGGATGCGAAGCGGAGCGATACCCGCGTTTAGGGACCGGCGGCTCGCCGGCGCGTTTAGGGTCCGGCGGCTCGCCGGCGGAGTCATAAATATTGATTTTATTGTAATTATGATTTATAATTAAATCAAAGAGATAATATGTTCCGAGAAAGGAGGAAAACCTTGAGAAAGAAAAGAAAAAGAGAGAAAAAAGGTAAGGTCATAAAGCTTGCCGCAAAATGGAAAAAAGGGTTTTTCTCCATCGCATTCAGCAGATTAGGGCTCATCATACTGTTTTTACTGCTTCAGATAGGTGTAATGATGTCTGTATGGTCATTCCTCAAAGACCTTGTATCCGACTATCTGCTGACTATTCAGGGTGTGTTTGAAGTAATAGTACTGATCGCACTGATGAACCGCAATATGAGCTCATCAGCAAAGCTTTCATGGATGCTGCTAATAACCGCCATGCCTCTGTCGGGAACGCTGTTCTACGTCTGGACAACCGTTGAAATGGGTTACGGCACAACCAGACAACGGCTGAAAAGAATAAGCGAGGAAAGCAAAAAATATGTCAGAAAAAATGAATCCGCTTCAAAAAAACTAAGAGCTATCAACCGTGAATCTGCCGCGCTTGCAAAATACCTTACTTCATTTGACGACACGTCCGTTTACGAAAATGTCAGGGTCGAATACTTCCCATTCGGCGAAGACAAATTTGATCGTTTGCTGGAAGAGCTTGAAAATGCCAAGGAGTTTATTTTTCTTGAGTATTTTATCATCGAAGAAGGATATATGTGGGGCAGGATACTGGAGATACTTACCCGAAAAGCAAAAGAAGGCGTAGATGTCAGAGTAATGTATGACGGAACGTGTGAATTCTCAAAGCTGCCCCATGACTACCCGAAACGTCTTGCGGAAGTAGGCATACGCTGCAAGGTCTGGGAGAGGATAAAGCCGGTTCTTACATCATCATACAATTACAGGGATCACAGAAAAATACTTGTGATAGACGGCAAAAAAGCCTTTTGCGGAGGCATCAATCTTGCGGATGAATATATAAATCGTATCGTTAAGTTCGGTATATGGAAGGATACTGCCGTCATGCTTGAAGGAGCGGCTGTAGACAGCTTTACGGTTATGTTTCTGAAAATGTGGAACGTCAAAACTCCCGAAGCCGAGGATTTTGAGCGGTTTTTATGCAGGTATGACAAAAACATAAGCTGCGACGGCTGTGTTATACCCTATGCCGAATCTCCGCTTAATGAACACCAGATAGCAGAGCGGGTATATACGGATATACTTTACAGCGCCAAGGATTATGTTTATATAATGACTCCTTACCTTATACTTGACGACGAGCTTACTGCCGCATTAAGGTTTGCAGCCGAACGGGGAGTAGATGTACGTATCGTTATGCCGGGAATACCGGATAAAAAACCTATATGGCTTCTGGGAAAAAATTATTACAGGTATCTGCTGAAAGCAGGTGTGAAGATCTATGAATACATCCCCGGATTTATGCACTCAAAGGTATTTCTCAGCGATAATATAAAGGCTGTTGTCGGCACTATTAATCTTGACTACCGCAGTCTTTATCACCATTTTGAATGTGCGGCTTATCTCTGCGGCGTCGGCGCCATAAAGGATATACAAACCGATTTTGTGGAAGTATTCTCAAAGTGCCGGGAAATAACTTATGATTCTCTGAAAAAAGACAATTTTATCAGAAAACTCTCGGGCGCTGTTCTTCGTCTCATCGCTCCGCTGCTTTAGTCAAACACTGTTTTACAAATAAATGTGTGCAAAAAGCTTATAATATAATTTAAACAAAGAAAGGAAAATGACTTATGAACGAAATTATCAATGCTATGATCGAAAGAAGAAGTATAAGAAAATACAAACCCGACATGATACCGGATCAGGTGATAGATGATATCATCCTCGCAGGACTCTATGCAGCAAGCGGAAGGGGCTATCAGGCAGTAAGAATTATTGCTGTAAAAGACAAAACTGTACGTGACAGACTTTCGGAAATGAACCGTGCCATCGGCGGCTGGAATGAAGGCTTCGACCCGTTCTATGGAGCGCCTGTAGTTCTTCTGGTAGTAGCCGACAAGACAAAACCTACTTATGTTTATGACGGCAGTCTTGTTATGGGTAATCTCATGCTCGCCGCTCACTCCCTCGGTATCGGCAGCTGCTGGATACACCGCGCCAAAGAAGAATTACAGTCCCCGGAGGGCAAAAAGCTGATCTCCGATCTTGGAATTGAAGGCGACTGGGAAGGTATCGGTCACTGTATCCTCGGTTACTCCGATACAGAACCTTCCGCTCCCCCGGCACGCAAAGAAAACAGGGTATACTTTATCTGAAATTGACGAGGGTCTGCCGCCCCTTTTTCCCCCCCGCAGGACTCCGTCCCTGCACCCTGCCGGAGGCGCTGCCTCCGGACTCCGCCACCTTGAAAAGGTGGACGAAACTTTTACAATCTATCTTTTTGCCGCTCTCTTCAATGATACAACTTCTTTCCTTAAAAGCCGGGATAATTGACTCAAAACTATAAAGAAGGTGATATATTAATGATTATAAGGAAATTTATTATAATTATGCTGTCTGCAATCCTTGTTTTTTCGCTCACGGGCTGCGGAGAAAATATCGACGACAACAGCATACCCATGCCTATGGCTGCCAAAGAGATGAGGGGACGCAACTATGAAGATGTGGTCACAAAACTCGAAAGAACAGGGTATACTAATGTTTATTCCGAACCTATGAATGATCTTATTATCGGTTTGCTGAATAAAGACGGAGCTGTAGACGAGGTGTCTGCAAACGGTAAAAAGGATTTCAGAAAAAATCAAAGATTTGAACCCGATACTTATATTATTGTCAGATATCATTCCTTCGTCGGAAGCAAAGAACCTGCTTCTACCGTACAAACAGACGATGAGCCAATACTTGCCGATACAAGCGACGGTATGACCGAAATGCCTATTTGTTCCGATGATATAACTCACCTTACCGTCGATAAGGTAGTCGATACGCTTACAAAAGCAGGATTTGTCAATATTAAAAAAGAACCTCTGGGTGACCTTATTTTCGGTATCGTTTACTCCAACGAAGAAATAACGGAGGTTTCTGTCGGCGGCGATACAGAATACAACAAAGGCGACAGATATTACCCGGATGTAAGAATAGTGATCAGGTATCATTCGTTTGACTGAAACAAGGAGCTGTTTACATGAAAAAAGTTTTGCTTGTCCTGACAGGAGGAACAATAGGAAGCTGTGAAAAAAGCGGAGTAATTTCTGCCGATCCGAAAAGCTGTCGGATACTCGATATCTACCATAGCCGCAGCTTTGGCAGTGATATTGAATTTGTAACAGAGATGCCATATAATATACTTAGTGAAAACCTGAATGCGGATAACTGGAAAACTCTTATTGCCTTTATTCTGTCATATGATCTACATGACTTTGAGGGTATTATTATAACCCATGGCAGCGACACTTTATCCTACACCTCAGCTATGCTCGGAATATGTCTTCACGGCATGAAACTTCCTGTAGTTATAACAGCTTCGGACTTTGTTCCCGATGATCCCCGCAGTAATGCGCTTGCCAATTTCAAGGCAGCAGTGGATCTCATCCTACAGAAAAAGAGCGGAGTATATACGGTATATAAAAACAAAACGGACAAATATGCAAATATTTTTATCCCTACAAGGCTATGCGAAGCCGACCGTATAAATGACATTTTTGCCCACGCTGACGGAAGTGCGCCTGCTTATATTGATGAAAACGGTCTCATTTCCGAAAATAACTGTTCCGTCGAACTAAAAAAACTCGAAACAAAGGAAAATAGCATTGAGATCAATACCAGGGCTATTGAATTTGATAAAAAAGTTCTGCTTATCCATCCATATCCGGATATGAACTATGATGATATTCTTATAAACGATAATGTATATGCCGTGCTTCATGTAACCTACCATTCGGGAACAGTATCTTCAGATGCCGCTGTTTTGCTGGACAAGTGCAAAGAAAAAAACATTCCGCTGTTTCTGTGTTCTCTCAAAAACAGCAGGAGTTTGTATGAAACCAGCAATACTCTCATAAAAAACGGCGCGGTACCGCTTTATAATATAAACACTGAAAGCGCCTATGCAAAACTAATGTTAGCAGCCGGTCTCTGTCCGGAAAATACAGAAGAGCTTATGAATACTGATATGTACTATGAAATATTAACTTAAAGGAGGATAAAATGGCAGAAAAAGATATTGTATCAAAAACACTTGAATCATATAACGATGTGTTTGCGGATATGGTAAATGTCTTTCTTTTCAACGGCAGACAGGTGGTAAGTCCTGATGAACTCTCCTCAGCCGATATAGAATCACATTATAAGGCAGACGGAAAAATACGCACTCAGGAAAGAGATGTTTACAAGCTCTGGAAAAACAATCTTATCAAGTTTTCATTAATAGGGTTTGAGAATCAGACTGATCCTAATAAATTTATGCCTGTCAGAGTACTTAGCTATGATGGTGCGTCATATCGTGATCAGCTTAACAAGAATTTTCTCATCAACGATGAAAAAAGAGGTAAGCTTTGCTATCCTGTGATAACTTTTGTATTATATTTCGGCTCTGACAACTGGAATTTCGGAACAGAGTTATATGACTGCGTATATGTTGCGGAAGAACTCCGACCGTTTGTCAATAACTATAAGATCAATCTGTATTCCCTGAAGGATATGGACGATGATAAGGTAAAGGAATTCCGTTCCGATTTCAGGATAATTGCAGAATTCTTCAGCGAAAAAAAGACCGATGACCGTATACCGTCATTTTCGGATAAAAAGCTTGACCACCCACAAGAGACCCTTGACATGATCAGTATATTCTCGGGTGACAACAGATATCTGGACGTATATAACGAAATGGTTGAAAATAAGACGAAAGGAGATATTTTTATGTCAAATATTTACTCTAAAATGCTCGATAAAGCTATACAACAGGCTACAGATAAAGCCATGAAAGAAGGAAGAGCAGAAGGTATGAAGCAAGGCAGAGCAGAAGGTATGCAGCAAGGCAGAGCAGAAGGTATGCAGCAAGGCAGAGCAGAAGGTATGCAACAAGGCAGAGCAGAAGGTATGCAGCAAGGCAGAGCAGAAGGTATGAAGCAGGGGATGCAGCAGGGTATGCAGAAAGGCATGGAAAAGGGCAAGTATGAACTTGTAAAGTCACTTATTAATTTGGGACGTTCCATAAAAGAAATTGCAGACTTCTTTAAAACAGATGAGGCAGAAATAGAAAACATACTATCTTTTGCTTGATTATAAGGAGATATTTATGAAAATCGAGGTCAAGAATATTACAAAAAGCTTCGGTGAAAAAGAAGTACTGAAAGGTATCAGCTTCGAAACCGAGGATAAAAAAGCCCTGGGACTTCTCGGACGCAACGGAGCGGGTAAAACTACCACGATACGCATAATAATGGGGGTATTTTACCAGGACAGCGGGGAAATACTTATTGACGGCAAAAAAATAGACCGTAGTAAAATTCAGATAGGCTATCTCCCGGAGGAAAGAGGTCTTTATCCGAAGCAGAAAATAGGTGAACAACTCTCATATTTTGGTATGCTCAGAGGACTTACCAAACAACAGTCACGCGAAGCTGTTAATAAATGGCTCGACAGAATGGGTATGTCACAGTATAAGGATAAAAAGCTTGAAACATTAAGCAAGGGTAATCAGCAAAAAATACAGCTTGCGGCTACTTTACTTTGTGAGCCCGAGCTTGTTATACTTGATGAACCCTTTTCAGGGCTTGATCCTGTAAATGCCATGCTGCTTAAAGATGTTATCACCGAAAACATTGAAGGCGGTGCCGCTGTAATTTTTTCAAGCCACCAGATGAACTATATAGAAGAATTCTGTAATGATATTTGTATTCTTAACAGCGGAAAAATTGCTGTCGGCGGAAACATAAACGATATAAAACGCAGCTACCCGAGAGATACTGTAAATATCTTTTCTCAAGACCCTGAAAGCATTTCTTCATTTATCATCCGCAGTTATTCCGACAATATAGTATCAGCCGATACAGATGCAAAATACAGCTGTGTAACCGTAAAGCTGAAAGAGGCTGCAATGAAGGACCGACTCTTATCAATGCTGCTTGAAAACAATTTCGACTTTGACGGATTCAGAGTAAAGGAACCTTCTCTCAATGATATTTTCGTACAGTATACGGAGGGCGGAATATGAGAAACTTTTTTAATATTTTAAAATTTGAATACCTGACCTGTATCAGAAATAAGGCATTTATCATTATCACAGTGTTTCTTGTTTGCGGTTCCTTATTGTTTTCATTTCTTCCGGGAATTATCACTTCTATAGTATCAGATGAACAAATGAGCGAGGATGATAATACTCAGAATGTTATTGCAGTAAAAACAAGCGATTACAGTGAAAATCTTGTTATATCGGAATTATCGCCTTACTATCCCACATTTGAAATCAGGATAGTGAATGAAGACAGAAATGTTATCGAAAAGAAGGTAAATGATTCAGAATATCAGTTTGCAATTGATATAAACTCCCCCGTATCATTTGTTTACATAACCAAAAACAATTCTCTTTATAGTATGGACGAAAACCTGATTATGAACGCTGTGCAAAATATGTTTACCATATCCGAATTCGAAAAAAAGGGTCTTTCGGAAGAGGAAATAAAAGGCATTATTCAGACAGGCTTTGCTTCCGAAACAATTACTACGGGCACAGATCAGGCCAAAAATTATCTTCCGGTTTATCTGCTTATGTGCGTACTGTTTGTCGCAATTACTTCTTACGGTCAGCTTGTTACTCAGAGTGTAGTCAGCGAAAAAAACACCCGTGCAATGGAACTTCTCATCACCTGTGCCAAACCGTCCCAGCTTATGTTCGGTAAAGTTATCGGCGCGGGTCTTGCGGGACTTACTCAGCTTGCGCTTATCTTCATTTCACTTGTAATTTCCATGAACTTCTCACCTGCCGATGCTATACCGGCTGAGATCAGGGATTTTATAAATTTCCCTGTTGAAACTCTTCTTATGGCGCTGCTGTTCTTTTTGCTGGGATATTTCATATATGCCTTTCTGCTTGGAGCGCTGGCGTCTTTTGCATCAAAATCGGAAGATCTCAACGGTCTTATCACGCCTGTGCTTTTTGTGCTGATGGGTGTATACTTTGTAGTAGTATTCATGTGCAGCGGAGATATGATAGACAGCACAGCCATGACCGTACTGTCATACATACCTTTTTCCGCGCCTATGGCAATGTTTGTAAGAGCAACACTTCTGGATGTTCCCATATGGGAAATTCTGATATCCGTTGCTTTGCAGACGATCACAGTATATCTGTTCGGCTTATTAGCTGCCGCAATATATAAAATCGGTGTACTTATGTACGGCAATCCGCCTAAGCCTGTAGAAATTTTTAAAATGCTAAGAAATAAAAACTAAATACTCTGAATTTTTTCGGATTTAATAAAAAACTCTTAAAAAACCCTTGCATTTTCTGAAAACATATGATATAATAATGAAGTCGTCAGATATGATGACTTCTACGGGAGCATAGCTCAGCTGGGAGAGCATCTGCCTTACAAGCAGAGGGTCACAGGTTCGAGCCCTGTTGTTCCCACCAGAAACGCCCCTCACTGATGTGAGGGGCTTAAATAATAAAGAATAGAGAATAAATAATAAATAAGAAATAGTCCGACGGGGCGTTTCTGTATTATTATTTATTCTTTTTTATTATGTGTTTTCAGCAGTTTCTATCAAAAACATAAAACTGTTATTTCAGATGCGGATACTTATCCATAAATTCTTCGCTGAGCCGGGCAGGTTCTTTGCCCCCTTTGGCGTAATAATAACCATCAGAACAAGAATACTTAAAATAATAAGCAGTTTGGTACTTTTTAACCTGTTCATTTAAGATAAACAAACCTCTTCCGGAATAGAATCGTTAAATATTCCCGGACGTATCCCCGCATTTTTCCTGATGCGGGGATACGTCTTTTGTTGTCGCTTTTTTATCTTAAAAACCATATTTAAGGATATATCAGCATACAATTACCGGGAAGCCGCTCTTTGACTTTTAAAGCCCAATTTTTGTCAAATCCACTAAGCTCATAAATGTGAAGATAATTTAAATTACCGAATTTTACAAAGCTGATATCTTCGTTAATATCAGTAATATTGTTAATTTCAATTTGTCTGCAATATGAGAAATTTTCCAATTCAGACATAGAAAGATCATTTAATGTATACATCACACAATGATCTTCATAATCAATATTAGGTATTTGATTTTTCAGCGAGTCAAAAGTATGATTGAAAAAACTAATGCACAAACATTCATTTTGATGAAATTGCTCCAATGTTCCGCAATACATTTCAATTTTATAGATATCATTTGTCTTAAAAAGAGAACTGTCTTTAAGCAAATAGTTTTCTACACAGTCTTTTGAAAGAGAAATATAACGTACTCTGTTTTCGTGATCAGGCAAATCGGTACATTGAATTCTGATCAGTATTTTTGCACTTGATAAAGGGATCCGTTCCGTAATGGGTGCAAAAAACTTATCCGGCTGTATATGTACATCTATCTCATTTATACATATTTCATAATCATCTATTGAGTTATGTAGATAGTCAAGAACATATTCTTGAATTATTAACTCTTCTTTGGTAATTTGATCGTTCCTGATGTTATCCGCAATTAGAATAACAATTCTGAATATAATTATAGCAAAGATAATTAATATCAAACACCAAAAGAAAACTTTCGCTACCTTCTCTGTTGTTTTATTGTAACTCGGCTTAAATCCTCCAATATAATTCATTCGGCTGCACCTCTTTTTCCAAGGTTATCTACGCACATTTGCGGATGCTCCTTTCATTGGTGTATTTTCGTCCCGTATCTAACATGAAATCAGCAATTTTATCAAGATTATCCTTTTCATAACTTGCCCCCCATGACAACAAAAATAATTATCACTATAAATACGGATAGAATTATAATCGAAAAGATAAAAACCTTTTTTCCTTATTGTTCAGATGTTTATACAACTTTCATGTCTCCTAACCTCTAATACTTTGTGATAAATAGTAAAAAAGTAATATTGTCATATCCTATAAAAGAATGTACAATAATTTGCGGATCATCTTCAGGAGTAAATACATACACATATTTGTATATTTTTTTATCCTTAAAACCGGGATAACAATGCGAATAATCATTTATCTGTCCACTATCGTATGTCACAAGATCAAACTTCTTATTATACTTGTTTTCCAGGTGAACCGATATTTTTGAAATATTAAAATCATGATCTATGTTGTCCGTTTAACCTTTCAAAACGATATATATAATAGACGTTATTATCATAATTACTATTAAAGATACTACGAGTACTCTGTCTGTTTTACTCATTCTCTCTCTGATCATAATCCGCTCTCCTTCGTAATGAGATTGGTTATCACAGCTGTTATTTCCCTGATAATCCTCTATAGCCAAAGCAGTAACATCATATCGCACAGTCAACGATAATCGATAATACTTTCTTTATAATTTTCTTTTGTATTCACTAAAGGCGTACTCATTATCGCAATTGTACACCTCCTTTTGTAAATCGTCAACACTTTTTCAAAAGAAATCAAATCATTGTGCCCGAATTCAACAAATAATAGATTAAGCATATGATTTTGTTAAAAAATATTTTTCAGCAAACATAAAGCAAAAAAAATGAGGGCTGACCTTTTTCAGTCAACCCTCTGAATATATATACTGATTAATTACATGATCTGTTTATTAACACTCGTTTATTATTTTTTAGCAAGTACAGCTTTAATGGAATCTCTGAGAATATCCATGCCTGCGATCAGTTCATCCTCTGTTATTGTAAGCGCGGGAAGGATCTTGAGCGCACAGCTGCGCTGACCTGCAAGTTCAATAATAAGACCTCTGTCAAAACATTCATTCTGTATCTCATCATTAAGCGCGCCGTTATCGAAGCAGTCAAGCTGATCTGTAACAATAGCATGAATAAGACCGATACCTCTGTGTCCTATGCGTTCATCTATAGTTTTGATATTTTCTTCATAGTACTTCGTGATAAGCTCATCTTTCTTTCTGACGTTTGCAAAGAACTCATCATTTGCAATATCAAGCGCAGCAGTTGCACCGATAAATGCCGGTTGGAAGCCTCTGAAAGTACCGTTATGCTGACCCGGAAGAAGTACGTCAAGCTCAGGCTTCAGAAGAACAACTGACATAGGCATACCGCATCCGCCGATGGATTTTGACATAGTTACCATATCAGGCACGATACCGGCACGCTCAAAGGAGAAGAAGTTGCCTGTTCTGCCGCAGCCTACCTGTATATCATCACAGATAAGGTAAATACCATGCTTTGTGCAAAGCTCTCTGAGTCTTTTCAGCCATTCAACGGGAGCCACAACTATACCGCCCTCAGCCTGTACGGTTTCTACTATGATGGCAGCCGGCTTTTCTATACCCGAATGATCGCTTTCAAGAATACTCTCCATATAAGCAATAGTATCAAATTTCTCACCGAATCCGAAAGGATAGGGCATAAATGTAACATTTGAAAGTGTCTGACCTGCGCCGTTTCTGTCGTACTCCGAGCTTGTCAGCGCAAGACTGCCTGTTGACATACCGTGGAACGCGCCCATAAAGGAGAACACATTCTGTCTGCCTGTAGCCTTACGCGCCATTTTAAGCGCAGCCTCGTTTGCATTTGTTCCGCTGGGTGAGCAGAACATCAATTTGTAGTCAAGTCCTCTCGGCTTGAGTATCTTTTCACCGAAAGCGTCAAGGAATGCTTCCTTGGCAGATGTGTGCATATCAAGGGCATGGATGATATTATCACCCTGCATATATTCGATTATCTTTGACATAATGTACTCATTATTATGTCCGTAGTTCATAGCGCCTGCACCGCAGAAAAAGTCGATATACTCTTTACCCTCTGTATCATAGAGCTTTGACATCTTTGCCTTTGTAAAGGTACAGGGGAAATGTCTCCAATAAGAGCTTACATCCGATTCGTACTTCTGAAAACTGTTCATCCTCATATTCGTTCCCTTCTGATCTTCTGATCCCTTTCGGTCCGCAGACAAACCATCTGCGCCTTTGCAGCTTTTGTACCGCTGCTTCTTCTATACATTCCTTCTGTAACATTATCCCGCATTATATACTCTGCCGATAACATCAACTATAATAATACACCAATTCATTCCCAATTTCAACCTTTTTATATCATCAACAATTATGATATTTTCTTATATTTTTTGGTTAAAAATATACAAATTGAGCAAAGCAATTTCGTTAAATAAATACAAAATAAAAATATCGCCAATTCAAAAAATATTTTATCTAAATTGCACAACAAATTATCAAACGCCTGTTTCTCAGCTAATGGAAGTGTTTTCCCGGGGGAACCCCTTTACTAAAAAACGAATTATTTTACGAGCCGCAATGCTTTGAGCTTTGAACTAATTACTGCGAAGCTGCTCTGAGCCTTTAACCAAACAAATCCTGCTCCAACAGCAGTTTCTGCATACTTCTTTCAGCCTTCCTGTTTCTATTATCTCGTCTTTCAGCAGCTTTTTATACTCAGACCATAGAATTTTACGGAATATATCAAGCCCGCTCGTATTCAGTGTTCTTTTATCTATAGATGCGACCTTTTCATTGTCGGTACAGACTCCGCCCATATTGTTCGGACAGGCTGCACATAATACATCACAGTCCGGGGTAAGATTTATCAGGTTATTTTCCGTTTCCAGCTGCGCTATGATCTGAGTCATATTCAGTGTAAATGCTTCATCATACCCTTTGCCTTCAAAAAACTGTATACACAGTCCGTGATGAGGTCTTAGCTTTATCTCCTGCGGCATTTCTATCATCCTTTAGCTTTTTTCTTGCCGAAAGACTTGAACATATTTCCGCTTTTACGCAGCAGTCTTTTCAGGTCGTCATTATAGAAAATAATATCCGCAGCTACGGTAAGGGCTGTCGATACGGCTGTGGTTTCGGCAGCTGCGATTATCCATGACAGTACATTTTCCGCAGCAATATTGAAGCAGAATCTTGCAACTATATTGGTAATAACGAGGATACATATAAACACTATTGTATGAGTTATAAAAGGTGTGATCTTTCTCTTGAGCACATTTTTTGACATATAAAGGACGTACTGTATTGTCCTGAACAGATTGGCAGCAAGCGTTCCTACCGCAACACCCACAAGTCCGAATGCAAACACGCAGGATACTGATATTATAATGTTCAGTATTGCTTCCATAAATGCGCCGTTTCTTGTCTGTTTGAAATGACCTGCAACGGTCACGATATTCTGATAGGGTATTCTTATACAGCTGAAGGCTCCCGCAAGGGATATTATCATTGCAAATACAGGCTGATCATAAAGATAGGTCATGCCTTCCTTATCGTGCTCTGCATACAGCACAGCAAAGGATACAAACATTACTGTCATAACAGAGTACAGTACAGATACAAGAGAAAAAACTATAAGCTCATATATTCTGAAATTCTTCTCCATCAATTCAAATTCCTTACGGGCATACATATTACCGAAGGCTGCGCCGAACCCGTTTATGAAGTTATTTATAAGCTTCCTCATGCCCAGGATTATCATATTGTAGGTCGTATAAACAGATACGATAGCAGTCTGTCCCAGACAAAGGGTCAGTACCATTATATCTGTGTTAGTATTTACAAAATTAGCCACCTCATGTCCGAGAGCGTCCCATCTCTGTTTCAGCGCTGATTTATCAGGCTCTACATCTTTTACAAACTTATATTTTTTCTTTGCGTAAAGATTTATTACTATGGGATTGATAAGAAAAACAAGGGCGCTGCCCAGCTTTACCCAGTGTATCTCAAATCCCGAATTTATCAGTATGACTGCTACAACAGTATTCAGTATAGTGGTAAAAATACGTATTATCGAAAACACACACTGTCTTTGATCCGCATTAAGGAGCATTTCATAGGTAAATCCGAAAAAGTATTCTCCGAAAGTCCCTATACTTATGATAACCACCAGCGACGCAGTAAACCAGAAATCAAGCCGTGAATTTTCGTCAGCGAAGTCTCTCATATATATTCCGAAGCCTACGGCAAACAATACCATAAGCACAAGAAAAATAGTGGCGATCTTTTTCATGAAATTACTTGTTGCCTTTACTATTGCGCTGATCTTTCTTATATCATGATTTGCCAGTGCTTTATAAAGAGCTGCTCTTGTTACTCCTCCCACTCCTGCCTTCATAAGGGCAATACAAGAGAGAAACTGGGTTATAGCCTGAGTAACTCCGTTTGTAGATCCGCCGAATCCGTCTATTATCAGCTTAGGCAGTATAAGTCCGCATATTACGGCAACTACCTCATATGCAAGCCCCGAAACGGTATTTATCAATGCTTTTTTACTTCGCACTTATACATCACTCTTTCCGATCGCTCTTTCAAGATAAGCGAGTGCTTTTTGTCTTTCCCTCATGATCCTTTCATTCAAAGCTTTTTTATCATATGTCACTTCTGCAAAATACCTGTCAATACCTTCCGCGTTTTCCGCCATAAGCTGAGGCACTTCAAAAAACCTCAACAGCTCCGTGACTTTTGTATTGCCTCTCGGCAATGCAAGGAAATCTTTATTGAAAATCAGCGACAGCGCCGCTCCGTGAAAGGTATCGGTTATGACATACGACGCTTTTATAAAATAATCTATAGCCGCCAGCGGATCGGCAGGCTCCTGTATATCACACCAGCCTAAATTATGCGGAAAAGCCACAAGCTTCTTATTCTGTTTCCCTGCAAATTCTTTTATTGCCTTTTTATCCTCATCCGTAAATTTTGAGCCTGCGGAATACACAAGTATATGATCTTCATAGGGACATTCTTTCTTTATTCTTTCGTATTCCTCCATAGGCAGCAAAAACGTAGGGTCACAGTTCACCTCAACAGGCTTATCCGTATACTGTGAGATAAGCTTTTCAGAATATTCATCCCTGACCGATACTGCATAAATTTTCTCCAGAGCCTTTGCGGCAAAGGGAGCTTTTTCCATATCTTCTCTTGTGCTGACATTTACCGAAGGCGCATAGGATATTATCTTACCGCCCAGTCCGCTGCCCCAGAATACAGGGGCTTTCCTCATATCCTCTCTTGATATGTTCCATATCTCGTCGCTGCCTAAAACAAATACATCCTGCTTATTCATAGCGGCGGCAGTTTTCGGGCAAACAGAAAAACCGCTCAGCGCTTTTTCAAAATTCCTGAGCTTTCTGTAGTCGAATTTTATCTGAGCAGTCTTTCCTTTTTTCAGACTTCTGAAAGCCTTGCGGTAAAACACACGGCGGTTCTTTTTGACCCCTGTTTTAAGGAAGCTGACTTCATGTCCCAGCTTTTCAAGAGTATATTTTAGTCCGTATGCCTGCAGATAACTTCCGCAGTTTGTGCTGTTATATACTGTAACGATACAAAGCTTCAACTTTCTTCTCCTTTTTACAGATGCTGTTCTATCTCAAACGAATATTCCTTGTGCACATCTCCGCCCAGGGTAGCCACCTCTTCAGGCACTATACCATTTTGAAAAAGTACAAAAGGCAATGAAACCTGATCTCTTTTCAGATGATCACGAAATTCGGCAAACCATGCTTCCATTACCCTTATGCACTCCGGACGGTTATGTTCACGTACCATGAAATCACAGGCAAGAAGTCCGTAATTCTCGGGAAATCCCGCCTCTTTAAGACGTGATGTATATCTGTCTATATTTTCTGCCTTTTCTTTTCCCAAAAGGCGGCAGACCTTTGCTTCTTCATAAGCGCAGGTGCGTTTCGAATGTCTGAAATGACTGAAACCGTATTTTGACATACGGTTTACGTGTTCGGTAAAATCACTGTATATACATATATTGCCGTCAAGATATACCGAATATTTATAGTCCTTGAATACCTTATGGGGATTGATCTTGAAATAACGGTTTTTCAGCGCAGGAGAAAAATCCTTCACTTCGTCAAAATCGTTAACGTCTATTCTTCTCCATGCGCTTCCCTCAGGTATATCAAAATCTGTTACCGCATAATAATCTATATTATCGGGATGCACAAACGGCTCTCTCAGAGAATCATAACCGCCTGTTATACAGGTGTAAACGGCTATTCTGTCATTGCTGAAATAATTTGTATCGCTTCTGTCATTTTCCGAACCGGGAAGATCAGGGTAGCTTATAGCCTTTTGTCTTTTTCCCGTAATTTTCGCTCCTGCATTTTTCAGCTTCTGCTTCAGATTCTTTTTCTTTCTCAGCAGCTGTCTTTTTCCCGCCGTATAGAAAGGACTGTTAAGAAGGTCGCGCTTCTCCTTAACAAGCTTTTTCACAGAATCCATATATTCGGCATACAGCTTTTGCACATCTTCCTCACAATAGAACATTTTTACGCACTCCTCTTCTGAGCTTCCCTTGACTTAATATTCTCTATACCAAAGATAACCACCATAAGCGGCACAAGCGCATAGGGACGGAAAAATGTGACCTGTCCGTATTCAAGGAACATAAGAGTGAACATAAAGGTAAGTCCCAAAACATTCCAGCTTGATCTTCTGCTGCTTTTTCTGAAACCGAATTTCAGTCCGTCAACACTTATATTGATACCAAGGAATCTGAAAATATTGGTGATATAGAAGCTGTAATAAGCCAGAAGACCCACAAGACCAAGATCCGCCATCAGCTCAAGATAGTTATTATGTGCATAAAGCTGCCATTCGTTATAGTTCAGGAAGCAATAGTAGCCTACGCCTATTATGGGATGAGATCTGAATACTTCCAGCGCGGTTTTCATAAGCTCTGCTCTCTGATACACGCTGTAGTCCGTGTCCTTATCTACGTCCATATAGAACATTTCCCTCAGAGCCACCATAGTTTTCTGACCTATAAGATCATTCAGGAAGCTGTTATTGAGGATAAACCATATACCTGCTCCAAGTATCACCACGATCACAACAGCAGTTCTTATTCTTTTGCCTAAAGAACCGGATTTCGAGGAGATAAGGTACATAAATAAAAACATTATGGCAGAAGCAATAAGAACCTTCCGGCTGCCCGAAACCAGTATATTAAGCACTATAAAGGCAGCAGGAATATAATAAAGTCTGTTTATATAATACGCCATAAACAAGACCACACACAATACAAGTGCAAACTGAGTCGTAAAATGGTTATAGTTTACTCCCAGTCCTATACCGTAAAGACGCGTATTCATCTGCGAAAGCAGCTGTCCTACATCAGTATTGATCAGCGCTCTTATCGTAACAAATATTTCAGCCGTTATAAGCGCGGTCATAAGTCCCTGCCCCGTATTGCCCCGTTTAAGATACTGAGAAATACAGATCATCGTTATCATTACGGGAATAAATGTATTCAAAAACATTTCGAGAATAAAGGGCTTATTTCCGTGGGTAGCCCATATAAATGAGATACCGCACAGCCCCATGACCACAGTATACCATACGGCAAATTCCTTACCCGTGGAAGTCATGCTTATACGTCCGTTTTTTGTGCTTGTGAATACAAAATAGCAGAATACAACTACTGAAACCACTATAGATACTATATCGTCATAACCCGTATTGGTATGGAAACCCAGCTGCATCAGCAGCACGAGCCACATCATAAAATTGTCTGTTTTAATTTTAGGAATCATACGATCCCTCCGATCATATCAGATTTTTCCCTGCAATACTCTTTTCCATGTTCCATAGAAAATATGCAGCTTTTTATTTGAATCTATCATTTTATCAAATTCGTCAAAAAATCCTTTCGGATATGACGGCGTTTTTCTGAATGCCGCTTTAAGCCCGAAAAGTCTGTGTTTCATAGCAGCCTTTCTCATAAACTGATACTTCTGTGCTTGTCTGAGCTTTTCAAGTGAAGCTTCTCCCTCAGTTTTTATATATCCTGCCTCAGACGCTGCCTTTACCAGCTCATCACCGCGCTCATTTCTTGAGAAAATAAAATTTCTTCCCTCATGTTCACTGCAATCGGGCTCACCGTCAGGCAAAAGATACCATGCGTCGCCGCAGGCAACATCCGCAAGTTCCCCCACACCGTCAACACAAAAACGGCATATCTTGCGTATATCTCTTCCAAGGGTATCTCTCCATGATGAACGGTAATCAAGCCTTCCCGTTTCACCTTCTTCCGACCATGCTGTAGAATAGCCCGGCCAGCCGCTGCCTCTGTACCTTAGTTTTGTACATCCGGATTTATCGGGACAGTTCAGTTTTTTAAGCAGACTCAGATTTGCTTTTTCACTGGGTGCGCCTGCGCAGAAGAAGGACAGCTTATACACAAACTTATCCTTCAGCTTTTCATTGTCTTTAAGATAGTTGTGCAGTATTCTTACATCGCAGGGCTTTCCCACAAAAACATAACGCTTGTCATCCTCAAGATATTTTCGTATCCCCGAAAAGGTCATGGACGAACAATATCTTGAACCGCATCTTTTTATAAGATCATTCGGATCTGTAGTACAATACAGTTTTCCGAGAGTAACATTTTCTTCGCTTTCGGCAAATTGCAGTATGCCGTCTGCCAGATCATTTTCAAGTATATATTTGCACAGTGCTGTAAGCACACCGCCGCTTGAAGCCATATATCTGATCTCGCTGTCAGTGCTCCATCCGAGGTATTTCCCCTTATATTCTCCCCAGATCTCGCTTTTGCTCATATCATCAAGTTCCCTGCCGTTTACAGGGCAGACTCTGCGGCAGACTTCAAGCACCTCCTCATTGTAATCTTCGGGATAATAAAACCCGTCATCTTCTATTTTCATAACAGAGTTATCTGTTACTTCACAGCACAGACCACAGCCTGCGCAATAGTCATGATAATACTTTTTTTCCTTCATTTCAAGGACTCCTCCGGCGAGCCGCCAGCGTGACGCTGGACCCTAAACGCGGGTATCGCTCCGCTTCGCATCCGCTCTGAACTCGCCGTTCAGGCTTTACTGACCGCGTATC
>CACWRT010000020.1 GCA_902763365.1 uncultured Ruminococcus sp. | reverse complement strand
ATGTAATGAACGAAAGATTCGACACGCTCATTCCAAGTATCCAATGAACAAAAAATTATCATAAACTCTTAGGTTGACAGCATTGCCCCAAAGGGGAAGGCAAGAGTCGTCTGCAAAAATTCAACGACGAAGCCAAGCCTTGGCTTACCCTCCGGGGAAGCTGTCAGCGCAGCTGACTGATGGGGAACACGGCAAAGCCGTGTTGTCGGCTCTTTGCCGACTTTAAACAAAACCCTGCTTTATTCTTTCTGTTACTATATCATTAATATAATTACATACATTGATAAAATCTCTGTCTATCTGATAATTAGAAAACCTGATAACTTTTAATCCATACGATCTTATTATATCAGTACGAATACTGTCATACTCCAGTCCTTCTTTTGTATAGTGCTGATTTCCATCGATCTCAATCACCAGTTTAGCTGAATGACAATAAAAATCTGCGATATACCCGCCAATTACTTTTTGTCTGTTCCAGTGAACAACGTGATTTTTCAGAAAGCAATACCATAGTTTTCTTTCATAGGGGTCATATTTTTACGAAGTTCTCTTGCCTTATAAAAAACGCCCCCTCTTTATGTTTCATGAGTCAGCGCCTTCACTGCTTTCGGCAGACGGCTGTTCTGCTTCTGCTTCTGTTTCGGGTTTCTTCTTTTTCTTGATCATGTCCGGAAGGAAAACGAGGATTATAAGAACAATGCCTGCGCCGACGGTTATATACATTCCCGGGGGATTCTGTATGAAATCGGACACATAACCGAGCTTCGGTACTGCAAACTGGGGTACGCCTATAACATTCTTGAAATGAACAGGTGAGGAATCCACTGTCTGGTTCGCATCGCCCTTTGTATAAAAATGGGAATTTTCTTTGTCTATCTCAACTACTCTGTGTGTAGCAACTACAAGATCTTCATTAAGCACAAATGTTATCGGATCGCCTACCTTTATGTCCTCGGGCTTTGTCTCTTTTACATATATCAGATCACCCACGTTATACTGAGGCGCCATACTTCCCGACAGAACATTGAACACCCTGTAACCCATGATCCTCGATCCCATCAGAAACACTGCGCACAGCACTATAACGACAACAAGTATAGTTGATACTACACCCCATATCTTCTTAATTGTCTTTTTCATCTTTCTTCTCCACACTCTTATCTGACGAACTCTTTTCTTCGGTCTTATCTGCGGGCTCAAACTTTTCTGCATCCTGTCCTGCTCCGACCTTTGTTTCAAGCTGCTGTTTAAGCGCCTGAAGCTCTTCCATCATCTGAGCATTCTTTTCTCTCTCAGTTTCAAGACGCTCTCTCTCGGCATTCATCTCTTCCATCTGCTCTCTCTTATATCTGCGGAAGATTATGACAAACTTTACAGCCTGATATACTATCAGTATCATGAAGGGTATGAATATACAAATGATATAGCCCTGCGGAGTCTTCATGAAATTAAAGAATGATCCGACTCCCGGTATGGTCTTTTCATACTTTCCAAGTACGTACATATATGTTACTATGGTATCATCATCCTGATCCGTAGTTGTGCTGTATGTAATGAATCCGGGATTTCCTCTTGCATCACTGGTCAGCTTACGGATCTTATGGGTTATAGTTTCCCCAAAGCTTTCTGTACTCTGGGACATATATGTGATGATATCGCCTTCCTTGAGTGTTGACGGATCAACCTCTTTGACAAGTATAAGGTCGCCTGCCTTGAAATCCGTCTTGCTCATTGAATCTGTATTTACAATGTACGCTTTATAGCCAAGTATATCTCTGTCATTACGGTTAAATGTGTTTACGGAGACAATCGTAAATATAGTCATAGTCACCGCTAAAACCACAAACAGCCATACAAGAATCGTTTTCACTACCCCTAAAACCTTTTTCACTTTTTACTCTCCTGACCACCGGCAGTCCGTGTGCTCCGCCGATACTATCTATATATTTTTATATTCCTGCCCTGTGACCGCTGTACAGCAGACAAACGCATGAATATAGTAAGTACAATTTCGCAACAAAAATTTGTTAAAGTTTTCACACTCTCTCACTTTTGTTAAAACTATAAACCAATTATAAGACAATTCCCAAAATCTGTCAAGTGCTTTTTTTGCGAAACGTTGCACACGCAACGTATTTTTTGTATTTTTTGTACAATAAAATGCTCGTTTGTGCAAAATGTAGATTTTTCATTCTTTTTTAATAATTTTATAGTCATTTTTTTCATTATACAAATTTCGTCACATTCTTCGTAATAAAAACGCGAAAAATTATGCCGCCAGCATATCATAAAAGTTGCTGTCGGCATAATTATATCATTATAGTATTATTTTTTATTTATCCCTTACTCTGACTGCTTCCTCGTCCTCGTGTCTTATCTGAGCGCGTTTTATTTTTCCGCTTATTGTTTTAGGCAGTTCCTCAACAAATTCAATGATCCTCGGGTACTTATAAGGCGCTGTAGACTTCTTCACATGATCCTGCAATTCCTTAATAAGTTCATCCGTAGGCTCGTAGCCTTTTTTGAGAACCACAGTTGCCTTTACCACCTGACCTCTTACAGGATCAGGCGCGCCTGTTATAGCGCACTCTACAACAGCGTCATGCTCAAGCATAGCGCTTTCAACTTCAAACGGACCTATACGGTAACCCGAACACTTGATAACGTCATCATTTCGTCCGACAAACCAATAATAGCCCTCGCTGTCTCTCCAAGCCATATCACAGGTATTGTAATAATCTCCCAAAAGCAGTTCCTGCGTCATCTTATGATTCTTATAGTATCCGGTAAACAGACCTACGGGCGGATTGTTTTTTACATCCATAACACAGATGGAACCTTCCTCGCCAACACCCACTTCATGTCCGTTGTTGTCAAGAAGCTTTATATCATAAAGCGGAGAGGGCTTGCCTGTTGATCCGATCTTTATATCATCCCACTGAAAATCCGCCATCAGTACAGTACCTTCCGACTGACCAAAGCCCTGATATATATTATGACCTGTAAGTCTGAACCATTTATTGTTTACTTCGGGATTAAGCGGTTCTCCCGCTGTCGTCCAGTGCTGTATGGAAGAAAGATCATAAGACGCAACATCCTCAAGCAGCATGAATCTGTACATAGTAGGCGGCGCACAGAATGTAGTAAGCTTGTACTTTGCCATTTTCTCAAGCAGCTTTGCAGGTACAAATTTATCCATATCATACGCAAATATTACAGCTCCGCATATCCACTGACCGTATATCTTGCCCCAGCCGAACTTCGCCCAGCCAGAATCGGTAACGCTCATATGCAGCTTGTCTTCCTGTACCTGATGCCAGTACTTGGCAGTAACGATATGTCCCAGGGGATGTGCAAAACTGTGCTGTACCATCTTAGGCATACCTGCCGTACCTGATGTAAAATATACCAGCATAACATCATCTTTAGTTACGCCGTCTTCTCCCACGGGACGTTCAAAAACATCGGACTGCTTTTCTATCTCATCCTCAAGATATTCCCAGCCGTCACGTCTTTCACCGACTACTATATGATACTCTATAGTAGGACTGTCGGGAAGCGCACTCTCCACCTGCTTTGCTACATAATCGTCATTTATGCAGACTATAGCCTTTGCGTGAGCGGAATTTGCACGATACACAATATCCTTTTTGGCAAACTGAAGCGTACCGGGTATAACTATTGCTCCCAACTTATGCAGCGCCACAGCGCATACCCAGTATTCCCATCTGCGGCGGAGTATCATCATTACTACGTCGCCCTTGCCTATTCCTATGCTTCTGAAATAGTTTGCAGTCTTATTTGAAAGCCTGCTGATATCCTTGAATGTAAAAATCTTTTCCTCATCATGATCGTTGCACCAGACAAGTGCCTTTTTATTTTCGTCCTGTCTTGCCCATTCGTCAACAATGTCAAATCCGAAGTTAAAGTTTTCGGGCACGTTGACTTTATAGTTCTTTTTGAAGTCCTCGTATGAATCAAATTCGATCCTGGGTAAAAATCTGTCAAGCAGCATATTTTTTCTCCTTTTCCTTTTGTTGTTGTCTTTTACAGCGACTGAAACTGTGTTTTTTTCGTTATTTTCCTGTCTTTGCGGACTCAGGCAAAGCCGAATAGGACCTGTCAGGTGATTTTATAGCATTATTATACAAAAACTAATACTATAATGACATTTAATTGCAAAATAATCCGATTCAATGCCTGTTAACTATCATAACACTTACAAAAATTAAAGTCAAGATTACTATAATACTATCATAGCGATTATAATACAACAAAATAATGCTAATGTACCATAACTTGTATTTTTGATATAAAATACACTTAAACAGCATGATATTCATAGAAAAATTCTATAAAAAAAATGTCATGCCGTCCGTAAAAACAGACAGGCATGACAGAATGTCTATGTATTATTCAATTACATTCCAGAAATCATCTATTGTTGCGAAATAGTCCTTTATTGTTTCGGGTCTGCGTATCATAACGACGGAACCGTCTTCTCTGAGAAGAAGCTCTGCGCTTTTGAGCTTACCGTTATAGTTGTAACCCATAGCAAAACCATGAGCGCCCGTATCATGTATTACAAGAATATCGCCAACATTTATTTCGGGAAGTTTGCGGTCTATAGCGAATTTATCGTTATTCTCGCACAGAGAACCTGTTACATCATATACATGATCACAGGGAGCGTCTTCCTTGCCAAGAACAGTTATATGATGATAAGCGCCGTACATAGCGGGGCGCATAAGATTGACTGCGCAGGCATCCACGCCGATATATTCCTTATGCGTATGTTTTTCATGTATAGCAGTAGTAACAAGATGACCGTAAGGCGCAAGCATATAGCGGCCAAGCTCGGTAAAAATACTTACATCGCCCATTCCTGCGGGAACTAATATTTCATCATAAGCCTTATGTACACCCTCACCGATTACGAAAATATCATTCGGTTCTTTATCCGGTGTATAGGGAACTCCGATACCGCCCGAAAGGTTTATAAAGCTAAGCTGAACACCTGCTTCTTCCTTTATCTCAACAGCAAGCTCAAACAGTATCTTTGCAAGTGTCGGATAATATTCATTTGATACGGTATTGCTTGCGAGAAAGGCGTGTATTCCGAATTTCTTTGCGCCCTTGCTCTTGAGTATCTTGTAAGCCTCAATTATCTGCGGCTTTGTCATGCCGTATTTAGCGTCGCCGGGGTTATCCATAATTGTTGTGGAGATACTGAACTTTCCGCCGGGATTATAGCGGCAGCAAACTATTTCGGGTACAGCGCCGCAGGCTTTTTCGACCGCTTCGATATGAGTTATGTCATCAAGGTTGATAATAGCGCCGATCTCGTTTGCATACTTGAATTCATCAAGGGGAGTATCGTTTGATGAGAACATTATTTCGGGGTATCTGAATCCGCATTTTTCGCTCATAAGAAGCTCGCTGTAGGAGGAGCAGTCCGTACCGCAGCCTTCTTCTTTAAGTATTTGCAGTATAGCGGGAGTAGGAGTAGCCTTAACAGCAAAATACTCACGGAATCCCTTATTCCATGAAAATGCCTTATACAGATCTCTTGCGTTTTTCCTTATAGCCTTTTCGTCATATATATGAAACGGCGTAGGATATTCTTTTATAATCTTTTCAGCTTGTTCTTTTGTAATAAACGGTTTTTTTGTCATAAACAAAGCCCCTTCCTGATGATATAGTATAATAGTCGATTATTATTTCAAACGGAATTACAGCAAATTTTAGAAATACACATTTACTATACTATATTATACGGTCAATTGTCAATATTTTTTGACAAAAAACTACGGAATCAGTGAAAAATAATTCAAGCTCATCATACGGCAAACAGGGCTGCGTTTTCGTTTAAGAAAAAAATCAGAGTTTGAATCAAGAATATTGTTGACAAAAGCAGCCGGATATGTATATAATAGTATTGTAAAAAGTTGATCGTAACGATCTTGTATATCCCGAATAAAGACTATGAAGGAAATAAGATACGGTGTGGCGTGCAAAGAGAACTGTCGGTCGGTGTAAGACAGTGTCGGCTGCCGTATGTATAGCTCATTCCGGAGTCGGCTGCCTGAATAAATAAGGCAGCACGCAAAGACAGCGTTATAGGTCTGAGCCTTGAATGAGGCTTGCAGAGGGGTGCAGCGGTGTACTTCCGCAGCGTTTGTGTAATGCATGAGCGTATGCACCTGAATCAGGGTGGTACCACGAGCTATTTATGCCCGTCCCTTGTCCATAGTGACTCGGGACGGTATTTTTAATGCAGAAAAAGAAATGGAGGAATAATTTATGAAAGAAGGATTTAAAAAGTATATCCCGTTTGAGCAGATAAAGCTGGAAAACAGGGAATGGCCAAGCAAAACAATAACTAAAGCCCCTATATGGTGCAGCGTTGACCTGAGAGACGGTAACCAGGCGCTTGTTGATCCCATGAACCTTGAACAGAAACTGGAATTTTTCCACGCTCTCGTAGATATGGGCTTCAAGGAAATAGAGATCGGCTTCCCATCGGCAAGCGAAACAGAATATGAGATCTGCCGTGAGCTTATCGAGGGAAACCATATTCCCGATGATGTTACCATACAGGTACTTGTACAGGCAAGAGAACACCTCATAAGAAAAACATTCGAGGCAGTCAAGGGCGCTAAAAATGTTATTGTTCATTTCTACAATTCCACATCAACCCTTCAGAGAAAGGTTGTTTTCAAGAAGGATATGGACGGTATCATTAATATTGCCGTGGAAGGCGCTAAGCTTATAAAAGAGCTTATTGACAGCTATGAAGGCGATACCAACTTCCGCCTTGAGTATTCTCCGGAAAGCTTCTCCGGAACAGAAGTAGATAATTCCGTCAGGATCTGCGAGGCTGTAATGGATGTTCTCGAACCTACAAAGGAGAATCCCATTATTCTCAATCTGCCTAATACGGTAGAAATGTGTACTCCAAACACATATGCTGATCAGATAGAGTACTTTATAAAGCACATCAGAAACAGAGAGGCTGCTATAATAAGTCTTCATCCCCACAATGACCGGGGAACAGGTGTTGCCTGCGCAGAACTGGCACTCCTTGCCGGTGCGGACAGAATAGAGGGTACACTTTTCGGAAACGGAGAGCGTACAGGAAACCTTGATATTGTAACAGTAGGACTGAATATGTACACTCAGGGCGTTGACCCTCAACTGGATTTCAGCGATCTGCCCAGGTACAGAGAAATATACGAAAGATGTACAAAGATGAAAATAGGCGAACGCCAGCCCTATGTGGGTGATCTTGTGTTCACTGCCTTTTCCGGCTCACATCAGGATGCAATAAAAAAAGGCTTTGACTACGTTAAGGAAACAGGCAGCGACAAATGGGAGATTCCTTATCTCCCCATTGACCCTGCTGACGTAGGAAGGCAGTATGAACCCATTATCCGTATCAATTCCCAGTCAGGTAAGGGCGGCGCTGCATTTATCATGCAGGATACATTCGGATATGCTTTGCCGAAAGCAATGCACCCTGAATTCGGCGCGCTTGTAAAAGCAGAATGTGATAAGCTGGGAAGAGAGCTTTCAGCTGATGAGCTTTTAGAAGTATTCAACCGCAATTATATCAATAATGAGCAGAAACTCTGGCTCGTACACCATGTTATCACTAACGTGGGAACAGATGAAGCTACGTTCAGAGGCGTTCTCCATCTTGTGAAGGCAGATAAGGATATTGAGGTATACGGCGAAGGAAACGGACCTATAGACGCATTTTTCAATGCGCTCAAATCCATCGGTATAAACGGATTCAGCTTTGTATCATACAGTGAACACGCTATCTCACAGGGATCGGACTCAAAGGCAATTTCCTATATACAGCTCAAGGATCCCATGGGCAAAAGTATATTCGGCGTAGGTATATCACACGGTATTTTCAAAGCTTCCGTAAGAGGTATACTCTGTGCTATTAATCGTTCGGGCGAAGAACTTGTTGTAAACGGAGAAACTTTATAAAAAAATATCGCATCGGACAAATAATTCCGATGCGATATTTTACTTAGCGGAGTTGAAAATATGAAAATAAAAAGCAAACATCAAATGTCGGAAACATTTACAATCGGAGCTATACTTGCAATAGCCGGCGGTTATCTTGACGCATATACATATATTTCCAGAGGACAGGTTTTTGCCAATGCACAGACAGGCAACATAATGCTGTTTTCAATTTACCTTGCTTCGGGTGAATTTTTAAAGGCCTTGTCATATATTCCACCTATACTGGCCTTTGTTATCGGCATATTGCTTTCCGAACAGATAAAAAAACGCATGGACGGCGGACGGCTTCACTGGAGACAGTATGTTCTTATACTTGAGCTTGCAGTAATGATCCTTGTATCATTTCTCCCCATGGGAACAATTGACGGTATTTATTATAATACAATTTCAAATGTATTGATATCATTTGTATGCTCGCTTCAGGTACAGAGTTTCCGCAAGATCAGAGGAATAGTATGTGCCACAACTATGTGTACAGGCAATCTGAGAAGCGCGGCGGAAGCACTCTCGAAATATGTCATATCAAAAGACATTCAGGCTTTGCATAAAGCAGGAAAATTCTCTGTCATGGTTTTGTTTTTTATCATCGGCGCTGTCATAAGCACATTTATCACAAATGTTTTTATGGAGAAAAGTGTTATTTTTTGCGGTGCTGCTGTTACTGCGGCTATTCTGATAATGTTTATTGAACCCGAAAAAAATGAAAAATCCGCATGACAGCTTCAGCGAAACCAAATGAAAAAAAGCCGGCAGCTTGCACAAGAGTTGCCGGCTTTTAATATCATTTGATTTTCAGCTGATTCTTGTTATTCTTCGCTCAGATCAACTATAAATCTCTTAAAGAAGGGATCGGCATTCTGAATAGCCGTCTGACCTATTCCCGAAGAAGCAGGCAGATACTCAACCTTTTCTTTTGTTTCAATATCCCCCGCAGCTTCCTTGACAGATTTCATGATCTCAGCAGTTTTATCCTTATCGCTATCACCGCAGTCTACTACAATAAGGTACTGTGCTTCATTATTCTTTCTTAGTCCCATAATATATCCTGCCATTACTCCGTCCGTATTGTCAAGTATAACATTAAGTCCGTCTATAAGCGCTTTAGGAACTCTTTCGGGCGTATATATGACAGCACGTTCGGCTTTTCCTTTGTTTGGAACTGCATTCAGAGCATTGCGTACTGCGTCAACGTGTTTTTTTGTCAGCGCAAAATTAAAGCCCATAGGATTAATAACAACAGTTTCCCCTGAATTGCAAAGACTTTCGATCTGCGTATAATCAGCAAGAGCTACATTAAATCTGCCTTTTGAATCAAATTTTCTGTACTCGGACAGATCGGTAAAGAAAGGAACTACCTTTACTCCGTCGCTTCTCTCAAGTCCCGGTATAGTAACAGAATTCTCTTTAACTTCGCCATCAACAGGAATAACATATTTTGCATAATATGTATCTACAAGCATATTAATTTCTTTATCGGGAGTTACTGAATCCGCTGCAAGACACTGAAAAAACCTGTCAGCACTGCATACAAGAGAAGGATTAATTACCGGTCTCTTTTCTATCGGTTCATCTTCAAAGTCAGGAATGTTGATAAGCTCCGTAAGTTCAATGACAAGATAACGCTTTCCGTTATCTATGATCACACATTCAAAGCCGCTCCTGTGATAATCCGCGAACATACTGAGCCTGTTTTCCGAAGAACATTCTGCGCTCCCGATAACATATCCCTCTTTTTTCATATGCTCCGAGTATTCCGTGCAATATTCCTTTTCGGAAAAAATAAACGCAGTAGGTCTTCCCTGGACATAATCAACAAAATGATTTTTTGTCACAGGAGAAAACGCCGACCATACCTTATCGCAAGTCTGTATCTCATGCACGATTTGTTCAAATATTTTTTTATCCTCGTTTTCTTCAAAGTAGTTTACTATCAGATCCTGTAATTTACTCATTTCATCAACCTCAATTCTGAATATATTATTCAATAATAATCAACAAAATAATTATACAATACATCCTTTATGTTGTCAACCATGCCGGTGCCAGCGTGCGCTGGACCCTAAAACGCGGGGGTTGTTATCTGTGGATTAGTATGTTATAATATCGTTGGTAAATCCAAATATAAAATAAAGGAGTAATTTAATATGGACATAGTTTGTTTGGATCTTGAAGGTGTACTTGTTCCCGAAATATGGATCGCTTTTTCTGAGGCAAGCGGTATCCCCGAGCTCAAAAGAACAACCCGTGATGAACCTGATTATGATAAACTTATGAACTGGCGTCTCGGTATTCTTAAAGAACACGGTCTCGGACTGAAAGAAATACAGGATACTATTGCTAAGATCGACCCTATCCCCGGCGCAAGAGAATTTCTTGATGAGCTGCGCTCACTGACTCAGGTAATTATTATCAGCGATACATTCACTCAGTTCGCTAAACCTCTTATGGAAAAACTCGGATGGCCCACTATCTTCTGCAACTCTCTCGAGGTCGCTGAAAACGGCGAGATCACAGGCTTTAAAATGCGTATTGAAAATTCAAAGTATACTACCGTTAAAGCTCTCCAGTCTATCGGATACAATACAATTGCCAGCGGCGACAGCTACAATGATCTGGGTATGATAAAGGCAAGCAAGGCAGGCTTCCTCTTCAAAAGTACAGAACAAATAAAAGCTGACTATCCTCAGTTCCCCGCTTTTGAAACTTACGAGGAGCTTCTTGCAGCTATAAAGAACGCCCTTGACTGATGATTTATTCACCTTCGTATTTTCTGCGAAGGTGATTTTTTTGATTTATTTTGAAATTTTCCTGTAATCAATGGTTTTTACAGTTTAAAAATATGATATTATCATAAAGATATTATGATACAACCATTACGGCAAAATGCTAAATATGACATAATATTGTTATTTTTGTCAATTTTATTGAAATTCCACAGGTTTATGATATAATAAAATCAGCCTTCACGGAATAATACAAGTGTCTGTGCAAGGAAATAATAACTCGGAGGCAAAAAATGAAAAAGTATTTAAACAAGATCAGAATGGCCGCTTTTGTTACTCTTTTAACTGCGGCAACCTTTTTCCCCTCAGTGGCAGTAAGCGCCGCTCCTTCCGCCCAGTCATCCTCCGCCGCTTCGCAAAGCGAGGCCTCAGCAGCTCAGTCACAACAAGATGATCCGTCTGACACCGAAACAACTTCTCAACAAAGCGATACGGAAACTCCTCAAGCTTCCGATACTGCCGAGCCCGATGAAAACTCTGAACAGCAGTCATCAGCCGCTGCGGAAACATCAGGCGGTGAGCTTCAGCATTACTTCTTTGACAACAATCTTGTAAACGCAGGGTATGATACAGGTTACAAAGAAAAAAATGATATCACAAAAGACGACCCTCACTTCGGCTGGAATCTCGGCAAATTCAATATAACAGGCTACACAAGAATAACAAATGAAGATACCGATACTCCCGTTTTTCTGAAAACAGTTGGCGATAAAGTCGCTCTGTGGTTCAAGCTTGATCAGGATATTACAAAGCTTAACGGCGATGAAAACCTGAAAATATCCGATGATTCAAATGGATATGACGAGTATTTCGGCATCAAGGAAACCAACTTTAAAAAAGGCACTCTTATAATCAAACACTCGGATTATCAGAACAAGAATCAGAAGCCTGTTGTATATACCGACTATCTCAATTCCAAGCTTAACAAAGGAGCAGATACAAAGGTCGAGCTTTTTGAGGAAGGCGATTACGAAGTAGCTCTTGATTATGAGATAGAAAAAAATTCAAAGGTCCTTCTTATCCCGAAAACCGAATATTTTAACTACCGCATTTTCTTTAAATTCTCAGTAAGAAACGGAAATTGTATGGTATATCCTTTTGACACAAAAACAAATGAAGAACTTACCAACACTTCCATCACCCCCAACGGCTTCCGCCTTGATCTTGCCAAATCAAGATATCTTGACATAAATATCAAGAAAGAAGTTCTTAAAGAAGGCGCAGACGGTCTTGCAGAGGATATCCGTTTTAACGGTCCCGCAAAAGACGGCGCACAGTATACATCTGAGGGTATCTACACTATCACCGTATCAAACAGATACACCGATCAGCAGACTGAAAAGAAAATATATGTAGGCAACAACAATCTCCTCAAGGCACATATTACAACGGGTCTTTCTATTTCAGAAATAAAGAAAAAGATCGAAGCAGGCGCAGAAATAAATGACGACGGTACTATCGTCACAGTAGTTAAAAGATCACAGATAACTCCCGAAAAAGTGGCTGTTGACGAAAAAGCTATTGCTGCAAACAGTACGCCGAAAACCGAATCTATGTCAAAAAATGAGAAGGCCGCCAAAGCCGCCGATATCGCACAAAATAATACATTTATCTTTGTAGCAGCCGGCGCATTCGCAGGTATTGTTATAATCGGCACTATCGTTGTACTCATAAACCGCAAAACGAAGAAAAACTCAGACAGCAGAAGCCGCCTTAAAAACATGGAAACAGATAAGTAATTTCTGTACCGAAACTGCAAGGGAACACCCGTAAGGATGTCCCCTTGCAGTTGCTGTAATATCTGATACAATACGTCAGAAGCCTATGAATAGAGAGGAATATTATGAAGCGTATACTTGTATTTTTGCTTGCCTGCACTTTTATCCTGTGCGGGTGCTCATCAGCAGGAGAAGACTCTGCTAAAGATGATCCGTCTGCATCCGAGCACAAAGCTTCCGATATGCTACAGGAAAACGGCGGAAAAGAAGAATCTGAAAGTGTTGTGCCGTACAAACCTGTTGTTGATCCGACGGGTTATATCGAAGACACTGTATATTCGCAGCTGACCGCTAAGCTTGACAGTGATGCTTATTTTATTGACACAGTGGAAGCAAAATTCATTTCCAAGGAATATATTGACGAACTTGAATACAATTCTCTTGAAAACACTTATTTCGGCAAGAAACTATCCGAACTGGATAAGGAATACCAGAACAAACGATATATCTTTACAACGGATGAACAGGGCAAAACAGTAGTAAAGGAATTCAAGGAAACTGACAATTCCTATAAAACTGCTGCCGGAGGGATATTCTCTTCCGTAACAGAGGCCTACAGTGATCCGAGGTATCAGAGAGCCATTAACGACACGATTATTGGCTCGGGAATTGTAATACTTAACGTTATATTATTTTCATCAGGTGCTTCGGACAGTATAAGCATTATGCTTGCTTCAACAACAGGTGAATCATTCTGCGTTCTTGCTTCGGGAATCACATCCGGAATAATAAAAGGAATTGAAACCAATGACCTAAAAACAGGTCTTGAAACTGCCCTTATTGCAGGCAGTTCGGAATATAAATGGTGTGCTGTAACAGGCATTGCAAAAGGTGTGACCAAAATCGCTTCAAATACGATCGGGCAAAAAATCAAATCCCTTCCCTTGGGCATTTCTGTATCTGCTGCGATCCAGCAAGCTACACAGCTTCCGATCAACTACATAAAAAGCTTTAAAACAAAAGAACAATACGAGCGTTTCCGGACTCTTGGGCTAAGCCCTGAAACCGTTAACGAACGTACTGCTCTTATCGGGAATATCCTTTCGCTTCTGAAGCCCTCGGATAATGATGATATATCAAGCGTGATACAGAGGCTTCAGGCAGGCAAAAGTCTGATAGATCAGGCAACAGGCGAAGAATATCATTTGTATCAGCTGAAAGAGGATGCAGACTCAGCATTCAGTTTGCTTAAACCATCAGAGCTTAAAAATAAGGGACTTGATGATATTTTAGTTGAAGTTACCGAAGCTCATCCCGAATTCTGGAGAGGTCTTGCACAATTACTCGAATAGATTATATACAAACTCAACGGGAACTGCCGCAAATGACAGTTCCCGTTAAGTTTTATGCTGTTACTGTATTATCTGTTTGTTCGGTATTTCCGCTGTTTTCATCATTGTCATTGTCGTTTTCAGCATTTTCGTTTTCATCGTTTTTGTTTTCATCATTTTTGTTTTCCTCAGGCAGCTTTTTGCCCCTGTAACGGAATAATATATAATCGACAAGAAGTCCTATTACAGCAAGACTTACCATAAGCCATGTCCACATATCACTTATTATCAGCGGTGTACGCATATCCTCGGTCACAAGAAAAACTATTATCGCAATAATGACAAGTATTATTTCTCCTACTGTTCCGATAATTATTTTATTCACAAAACGCTTCAGATCTTTTGAAAGCGTTTTAAGATCCTCTGATTCTTTTCTGAGGTTTTTCGGTTCTTCTTCCGTATCGCTGTCATTTGGCTGAATTCCGGCTGCGGGCTGATCATTTTTATTATCCTGATCTGCCGCTTGTTCTGGTGTTTGATTTGCTGCTTGTTCTGGTGTTTGATCTGCTGCCTGATCTCCTGCCTGTTTTTCTATCTCGTCAAGTTCATCTATTCGTTCGTCAAATTCCTTGTACTTTTTCCTCGAATAGAAAAATTGTCTGTATTTTTTTCTTATACTGAATAACGGCAGAAGCGTAAACATAATTATAAATACGCATATAAGATTCAGCAGTGCCCAACCGCTGCCGCCTGTATTATGTCCCTGTACTACACGGTCGGCATTAACAGGCTTTGTTGACTGATTGCCGTGAACAATAGCCTTTTTAGGTACTGCATCACAGAAAATTATTATACGCCCGTTTGTATTTTCATTTGCGCAGGTAGACAGGGCGATTATTTTTTTGGTTTTAGAATGATCCATCTCATAAAACTGTTCCGAGTTAACTTTGAGATATTTTACGATTTCCTCAAGCTTTTCATTTTTCAGGTTATTGATCTCGTACACTTCGGTATCGTAGGCATCCGTTTTCAGGCAGGCAAACACTGTCAGATCATACATTCCGTTCGGAGTCAGAAGCTCGCCCTTCCTGTGTGTCATAAAATACTGCTGATCTTCATATTTATCTATATCGCCGAACATCGCACCGTTATCCATATGATGTCCGTATATTATATTATAGCTGTCGAGAAACTGTCCGTCATTTTCGGAACTGAGATAGATCGCCCCCGTTAGCGAACCGTTTCCGTATATATCCTTATTGATATATTCAAGATCATTTTTACCCTGTACTATAGGATAGTCTATATTTGTATCATATATAGTCACCCAGCCCACAGCGTCGGGATTGATCTTTCTTATAGCGGTAAAATCAAGCTTTTCCTCATCATCTGAGGGGGCAGGCTTATACTGCTGCAAGTCCCATGATGAAAATGCGCTTTGCCCCGTATGATAATTATCATATATCACATAGGCACTGTAGATCAGCAGCGCAGCGGCAAGGATAGCTGTCAACACTCCAAGTATCTTATCCGCTATTTTTGTAATTGTACGGATGAACCACATTTGCGCTCCTGCTCCTTTCTCAGAGATTTGTTCTTCTCATAACAGTGATCACAGTACCCATTATCTCGCTTTGGGATACAGGACCGAAATACCGGCTGTCCTCTGCATTGGTTCTTGAGTCGGCAAGGACAAAATATGTTTTATCCGCAAGTCGAAACGGATATTTAACAAAGCCTTCGTATCTCGGAGTTTTTTTGAAGATATTGTTTTCAACAACGGTATTTCCGTTGATCTTCAGCTGTTCACTGTCAGTTACTTCAACAGTATCTCCGCCTACAGCTACTACTCTGCCTACATAGGTAGTGTTGTTTTTCCTTATCACCACGACATCCTGCGCTTTCGGGGCGGTATCCAATTTATAGTACATCAGAAGATCGCCGCTGTCGATACGAGGATACATATCGTTATTCGGCGCAGTCATAAGTCCGAAAAACACTCCGAAAAGCAGCCATATCATTATAACAACAATGATAGCATGAAGTATGAAAAGCTGGGGATAGTGCATCGGATTTTTACGATCTTGCTTTTTATCATTTTCTTTTTCGTTATCCTGTTTATCTTCCTGTTCTGTAGTTTTCTCATTAGTCAGCTGTTCGGTTTCAGCCGTGTTAGTTTCAGACATATTATACCTCCTTATAGGATGAATTTGTGTGGTCTGCATCCGAAAGCGGCGGATGATCCGCTGTTTTCGGATACGGACCCCGTGTTCCATGGAACGGGGACGTATCTGTTGTCCGTGTGGACTGCGGCAGCCTGACGGACCGCCGCATTAACCCGTTGTCTGCACGGATCAATTAATTATTTTATACTGTCGAAGGCTAAGCTGCCTTCGTGCTTTATAAAACTATCATCAGATCATATCTGTTTCGTCTTTTCTGCCCTTGTTTCTGCGTGATACTGCAAAGAGGAGCACACCGAAGCCTGCAAGAACGATAAACGGCGCAAAACGAAGTACAACACCTGTCGGGGAAACCGCATCAATCTTGTTGTGGAATATTACATCAGCAGCTGTGGTAACTGAAGCAACATTTGAAACACTTGAATTCGAATTTTTACTTGTATAATCAGTAACATTCTGAGGCGAGAGTACTGTAGTCTGATCTTTGGTTTTGTTTGCACTCCCAACTAAATTTACCATAGTGGTTGAATCAACAGGATTAGACTGACCTGTAACAGTTACAGTATAGGTATCATCTGTATCGTTAGTTTCTGTATAGCTGACAGTAGCGAGAGGTGTAAGACCCCTTATATAGATCTTGTCGCCATCTTTGAGATCTGCAGCAGTAAGATTTTGTGATCCTTCCGGATTATTGTCGGCTATCCGAGACGGAGTCCATGTTTCAGTCTGATTCTTTGCCCAGAAATACTTTTTAATTACATTGTTTCCATCATTATTGTTGACTGTAATTGAGAATGGGAACTCGTGGGTTTTATCAGCCATAGTACCCTCAGTACTTTTAGATAACTCGATATTATATGTTCTGTACATATCATATCCTAAGTTATCTGATGCAATAAAACCAACACTCTTCTGAATATCATTCTCAGAATGACTTGCCGGATTATTCTTCATAAGAACATATCCGGAAACGGAACATATGTTTTCGCTCTTTGTGATATATACATCGAGGTATCTGTATGATTGATATTCACTCACTCCGGTTTGAAGAAGTCTTGACATTCCGACTTTATAAAGTTCATCTGCGCCTGTATTTTCGGTGATCTTATATCTATATACTCCGGGAAGTGTGAATTTGGTAGTATCGACATTAAGAACAATGTTTTCCTTTTTTTCAACACCTGTCTGATTCATATCTACAAGCTGTTGAATATAATTCGGCTGCTGTGTTACAGTTATACTATCAGCAACTCCGGGTTTAACCTGCACAGAACCAACTACAGCATCTTGCGTAGGTGTTTCCGGTGCAACAGTGTAATCATATTTGATTACAACACTGCAATATTTTCCTTCAACAGGATTTCTCATTGTTACGCCCTTGGGAATTACCAGTGTATTATCGTTAGTTGTTGTGACAAAACCATGTTCACCGATCTCGACTGCCCCAACAGTAGCAGAGAACATCGGCAATGCTGCTGAAGCTGCAACGAGGGCTGATGTGACTACAGCCGCTGCTTTTTTAAACAATCTTTTCTTCATTTTAATTACTCCTTTCATGTCCGGTTCGCTGACCGGGATATATCATCTGGGTTCGGCACGATTTTTTGTGCCTTCCGTCATGCTTACAGGGAAACAGTTCACAGCTTGGGTCAGGGCTGCCTCTTATCTCCCACGAGAAGGCTTTGAAGCCGTTTTCTGAAATTATCAGATCCATCCGACTCTCACCTCCTCTTCAGGTTTGCCTGCTTTCTTTTTATTATTTCGCACGAAGGCGGAATAACTGTGTTTTACAGAGGATCTTCCTCTGCCGCATATGCTGACTTTCATACGGTGCGCAGCAGAATGAAGCTTATTTACCGCAGAAGCTGCTATACCTGTTCTTACCATCAGAACCAGTCCCGCAAGAACTGATCCCAATATAAATATTATTACAAAAGGTCTGCTGTTGTTCGTAACGCCTGTAGGAGCTACGGCAGGACAGTTATTATTAAATATCATCTGACCGCTGAGGACTGCTGCGGTATAATAAGAGCTTGTTCTGCACCAGCTATTTGTATATCTGAATACGGTTTCTGAAGGATTTGTCACCGAACCATAATTATTATTACCATACTTACTTTCGATGACTCCGCTTGTATTCTTTGTAGTCGTATAGCCTTCCGAACTGTAATCATTCTGCATTACTTCAACAGTAAAGTAGGGGTAAGCAGTTCCGGTGTTTGTCCATTCAAATTTTGTAACATTATTGTCCTTCTCAAGCGTCACAGTGTAAGTATAACTGCTTGATGATCTTTTTACAGTGATTTTCAGCTTGGCTTTTTCACCGTGTTTCAAAGTAAAAACAGGACCGGATCCGGAGCTTGCTACAGATGTATTTATCGAACCGGAACTGATTCCTTTTTTTACAGTTACAGTATATTCAAATTCCTTTTCAGTATCTGCAAATCCACCTGTTACATTATTGTAAATATACACAAAACTATCGGCTGTATCCTGCTGCCATACAGCATACAAGGTTACATGATGTGATGATGTGAAAATATCCGCAAGTTCCTCGGTACCGTTGAACTCAACATCACCGTTATACGTCCTTGACCAGCCCTTAAAGGTATATCCTACCCTTACAGGATTCGGCAGAACCGTTGTACCTGTCAGAGAATCAAACGTCTGTGTGCTTACCGGCAGATTATCATGGTTCGGACTGAGATCAAGAGTCCATTCTTCTCTTTCGGTAAATGTTACCTTAACGCCGGATTCGCTTGGATTTACAACGGGTCTGAGCGTTGCCTGCTGTTTCAGGGTAAAGGTCTGATCATTATTGAACTCTATTCCTTCATCACTCTGATCGGGAGATACCGCAGTAGTCTGTACTTTAAGTATCTTGCCCTCTCTCAGCTGTCCGCTTTCACCGGAGATATTGAACTTACCGGTACCGTCACCTGACGCCTTAGGCAGAACCAATTTGAGCACACTCGGTTCTGTACCGTTTGCGGCAGGTACTATTATCTTGCTGTCGGTGTATCTTGTACGCTGATATACACCGTCAACAACATTTATAATACTCATAGATTCTACGTCAAGTCCGTTCAGCGAAAACTCAAGCGTCTCCTGAGTCCTGTTCTCAAACGTAAGATAAAGCAGAGGTTCCCATACGGCGTACAGTACTTCGCTTTCGGCAGTTATCTTATCCATTCCTATGGTACCGTCCGTATAATAAGATGGGATAAATTTTATAGTATCGGGATCGCTTTCCATATCCCATCCCAAAAGAAGGTAACCTGTGGCAGATTCAAATACACTTCTGCCGCCTATACCGCTCTCTCCGGTAACAAAAGCATCTCCGTAATTTTTCAGTACAACATCAAAGTTGTTTTCTTCTCCGACAAAGGCAATACCCTTATTGAGCGTACCCGCAGGAACATCATATCCGCTGCCGCTTGTATAGGACTCTATCGTGCCTATAAAACGCTCATCACTGTAATCTGCACCGTTTATGATCTGTCCGCTGCCCCTGTTTTCTCCGTTTCCGTCAAGAAAGAGGGATACTGTCCTTGGAGTATGATATGACTGACTGCGTGCCTTGTATTCTGCCCTCATGGTTATGACGTTTGCGCTGTCTGCATATTTTGCATCAATGATATAATCATTACCTGCAGAATACAGCATACCTACAGGCTGATCGCCAAGGTAGGGACGCCATCCCTCAAATTCCCATTCCAGATTTGTGCCATCTATAGCGTCATAGTTCTCAGGCGCCGAATGTATAGACACTATAGCCTTGTCACTGTATCCTATCTTCAGACTCGGCATTCCGGGATCGTGTACCGTATATACCTCCGGGTCTCCTGATTTTTCAGCCAGATTGCCTCTTATCGTATGAAGTTCACCGTCCGAGCCTTCTGCTACATTCTGAGATTCATATCGGATATAATATGTCTGAGTACGGCGCCATATTGCTCTTATTTTTACATTATCAACGACCTGATCTTCAAATCTGTAGGGAATATGGGTCTCCTGATCGTTATCTCCTACGATATACCAGCCCTTGAGGGAATATGCGTCAGGGCTTTGCTGATATACTGTTGTTTTATCTATATCCCAGTCTTCATATTGAGAAAACTGATCCTCTGTTATATATTTAGCACGACGCCGTCTTACAGAACCTTCCGCTTTCTGCGGATCGTACTGACTGCTTGAGCGATCATATTCCGGATCATATTTTTCATATGCGTAATAATACCTTATGCCATTATAATCCGGGGAAGCCTCTATATAGTTATTTGTCAGATTATATCTGCTGACACTGCTCCCATGTTCCACCCAGAACCATGTAGAATCACCGTCCTGAAGCTCGCCGCCGCTGGGATCTACCTGTACAAGATACCATTTTAAATCCCACTTCGCATAAAGCACCAGATCGTGGGCAGGCATCTTTTTTCCGCTGAAATCATAGGGATCGCCTATGCAAGCCTCATTATCATACCAGCCTTTGAATATCATATCCTTATTGCCGATATTCATTTCTGTTTCATCAACCACAAGATCGTTTATCATCTTATCTGAAATATCCTGTTCATAATATATGTCGGATATAACAGTCTGACTCTGATCGTTGTCATTGAAGTTGAAACGGATGTTATACTTTCTTCGGATATAGTAAATATCTATGGTATAATCAGTCTTGTCACGATAATATGTTCCCATATCATCACTGACATTACATCCGGTATCATATGTGCGTTCTTCTGCATCTATACTATTGTTTTTCTGATTATTCTTTCCGCCATTCGGATCTATATTTATGAGAAAGCCTTGTATGCTTGTGTATTCCTCAATGGTTGTATAGTAATCGTTGGTGTTTCCCTTAAAGCTGTTTGAAGAATAAAGAGAAAATTCATTTCCGCCGCTTACATTCTGAGTCCAATAATTAGTTACAAATTCATATCGTCCGCTGTCCTCATAATAATAGAAGTTTGCTCCGTTCAATGGCATTGTAGTTATACTCGACTGCATAGTAGTCTGACTTGTGCTTACATACCAGTTTGAGGGATAGTTCATACCTTCCCTTACACTCGGCCAAAGGTTATGGATATCCGAGCCGTATTTTCCTGTTATGGTCAGCTCATTTATCTCAGCCCATCCGCTGCCCTGATTATATCTCTGACCGGAGTATTGAATATACGCGTTTCCGTTTATATAATAAACGGTTGTATGGTTTCCGTTTTCGGTTTCTTTATGGTAGGATTCTCCTCCCAACCAACCAGTTGTTTTATAATATAGCTGCTCATAAGAACCTTGTACCAGTCCGTATATACCGTAAGTAGCAGCAGTATAAACTGTACCGTAAAATTTTACACTATAAATGTTTCTTGCGTAATATACATTTATAACAGTACTATCGTCATTTGATATTTTCTGATTTGTTACAATATATTTTGTATCCGTTTCTCCGCTCTGACTTCCGTAGAGATGGAAGCCCGCAGCTTTTTCACCATTGGGAATTGTAACAGCAGGTGTTGCAGGTGCCGTCACATTAGTCATAGCTCCTGCCGTCTGACCGGTTATTTCCCGGATAGAACCGTAAGCATAACCGTCACCGTCAGGTTTTTCAAACCAGTATACAACCCTGTATGTGGAGTCGTTAACAGCAGTCCAGTGAGCATAGAGCGTGGCGTCCTGTGTCATTGTGAGCTTTCCGCCCGATACAGTAACTCCCGCACCGCCTGCCCCGTTTATAAGATTTCCCTGTCCGTCGGATATTTTTACTCCGCCGTCAGCCGCCGTATACCATCCGTCAAATCTGTAGCCCTTCATATTGGTAGGCTCAAGACTTGTCAGAACCGTATTTGACATTACAAACTTTGAAGATATATATAAAGCGCCGCTTCCGAGAGCATTGGTGTCAAAATTAAGCCAGTGCGCAAGCTTATACACAGGATAAAGATCCAGCGTATTGGTGTTGTTGACAGTATATGTCACACCGTTCTGCACAACATCTACAGACGAAAACAGACTTGCATCTACTCTTATGGTCTTTGTAGAGATAGGGTCACCCTGTTCTGTGTAGAGCGGTTCTTCATGGGCATTTCCCTGTGAATCAAAATACATCCATCCGTAAAAATATTCCTGATTGGTTTTCTGAAGAGGTGCAGAAGCATCGCTTATAAGTATATTTGCGTATGCGTCTGCTTTATTTGAATTGAGGGCAGCTATTTTCTTCTGAGAAAACCTTCCTTCGTTCTGTTCACCCAGCTCGTCCTCATGAAATACTATAAAGCGTGAATTCTGATACAGTGCCGCAAGATAATATACCTGACCGTCATCATTCTCGCCTACCGTAACAGCCTGATCAAAATCGTAACGTGAATCATCAGCAGGCCATGAATATTTCACGGCTGTCTTACCGTTCTGAGTTTCTATACTGTTCAGGTTAACCCTGTACCAACCGTAAAAACGGAATTTAATTGTACCATCTTCATTATAAATGGGCGGCGGGGTAGGAGGCTCGGTAAGCTTTTCGCCGTTTTTAACTATCTCACGGCTCACCGTATTGCCTGAACTGTTCTTGAATTCATAAAAGTTTGATGTAAATATATGATCGTCCTCAGCGGTTTGTTCGCCCTTATCAAGAAAGTAGTAAGTAACTCTTCTGTTCTGTACCTCTCCGCCCTCATGATCCACAATTACATAAGTAGAAAAGCTTTCAGCGGAAAAGCTTACAGTTTCATCACCTACGCTTACAGTATCTATCCTTTCCTTTGCACCGCTGTCATCAATATGATAGACTTCAAGCGACATTCCGTTTTCTATCGCGTCTTTCAGCGCAGGGCTTTCGATACTGACTTCTACAGCCCCCTGCTCCGGCTGATATTCTCCGCCGTCTTTGTCAAACAATGTTATATCATACGAGGCATATATCACACCCGGTACATCTGCCTGCACAGGATATGCCTTTGCGCTCACACCATCCGGCAAACGTCCTTTTACAGAGATAAAAGTACTTCCGCTGTATTTTTCGGTATATGTCCCGTCCGTAAAGATATCCGCTTCAACTTTACTCCCTGCGTTTATGACTATACTCAGCGCAATTCCCGATATAACGGCTGTCAGAGCTATCAGGACCAGCAGGACGCTAAGAGAATTGGCACGAAAACGCCTGACGAGATTATTCAGTTTTTCGATGCCTGTCTTCATATTCCTCATCCTTCTCACGTTAAAATCACCCGAAAGTCTTACTTCGACTCCCGACCTGAACAGTATATGCTCACGATCGGCTGAGTATGAATCCTGTAACGCAAACAAAGACAACCGCTGAGAGTACTGCACCTCCAAATTACAAAATCATTCTTCTTGATGATATTATATCACTTTAAGAAATAGTCCTCAATGATATTTTTCATTTTAACAAGATTTTCTACTTTTTGCATTAGTTTACAAAATATCCAAACATATTTTATGGCAGTTTATATTCCATATATTTCCATTTCTGTGATGTTGTGGCATCTCAATTTTTTGTCAATTACAAAAACAACATTTTATTGTACTCTTTTGCAAAAGTAGTCAAATATCAGAATTGTCAATACTAAAATAATATCTTTTTTAAGTACTATTATAACATTATAAGTGTTCAAAAACCGTTCATCACAAGAGATACCGTTTCGTAATATTTATAAACCCCCTGATTATTTCTCAGTTTTTTCCTTAAAAGGACATTTTTATATGTACTGAAAATAATATTTTTTTGTCCGATTTTTTCATTATGTAAAACAAGGTCAATTATTTATTGTGTTATTTATCCGAAATTCATCTCACTTTGATGATATGTATAAAACCGATAGTTTTACTATGAAAATATTTCTTATACTTACCCTAAACGTCACATTATCATTCCGGGGAAAATACACGAAACCGGCGATGGATCTTTTCGGTGAAACCATACTGATTATTAAATCTCCCTCACCGGGCTTAAACGGAATTTAACTTTCTGTTATAAGAATTTTAAAATATATCATCCTGGGCGATAGCGAAAGATCTTTGTCATAAAGTCAAGAAAATGACAAATACATCCAATTTAAATGTTTGTAGAAAGCCGGAATCGGCTCTGCTTGGGGCGATACGCGCATCAAGGAAGAGGCTGATCACCGGCCGCCGGATGTCGGGCGGTTTTTCAACAGATTACTAAAAAATGTTGAAAACCCTTCTTTGAGCAGATATGAAATGTAAAATCACAAATCAGAAATGCAGAGTAAATAAGAGAAATATGGCAAAAACGGGAGTTTAAATATTGATAAATCAATTTTTTCAAAAAAGTTCTTGACTTATAGAAACGGTTGTGTTATTATCTATCATGTGACTTAGAGGTTTTTGAAAAAAAGCCATTATCATGCAGCTCCTGCGGGAAGCTTATAGAAAAATATGGAATTTTGGGAGGATTTACGCTATGTCAACTTTTATGGCTAAGGCAGGCGAGGTTGAGCGCAAGTGGTATGTTATCGACGCATCCGGTAAAACGCTCGGTCGTCTTGCAGTACAGGTTGCCGACCTTCTCAGAGGCAAGAATAAACCCACATTCACACCTCATGTAGACTGCGGCGATTACGTTGTTGTTGTTAACGCTGAGAAGATGGTACTCACAGGTAAGAAATTAGAACAGAAGTATTATTATCATCACACAGGATATATCGGTCATATGAAGTCCGTTCGTTATGATAATCTTATGGCTAACAGACCCGAGATGGCTCTGGAGCTTGCTGTCAAAGGCATGATCCCTGCCAATACAATCGGCAGAAAAGCTATGACAAGACTTCACGTCTATAAGGGCGCAGAGCACAAGCATCAGGCTCAGCAGCCTATCGTTTTGGAATAATCAGAGGGGAGGCATAAATAATGGATTATAATAAGACACCTTTTTATTATGGTACAGGCAGAAGAAAAAGTTCTGTTGCAAGAGTAAGACTTTACAAAGGTACAGGTAAGGTAACTATCAATGACAGAGACATTGATGATTATTTTGGTCTTGAGACACTCAAGCTCATCGTTCGTCAGCCCCTCGTTCTCACAGGAACAGAAGCACAGTTCGATGTTGTATGCCGTGTTGCCGGCGGCGGTGTTACAGGTCAGGCAGGCGCTATCCGTCACGGTATTTCGAGAGCTCTTCTCAAGTTCGACAGCGAGGCTCTTCGTCCGAAGCTCAAGAGAGCAGGCTTCCTCACTCGTGACCCGAGAATGAAGGAAAGAAAGAAGTACGGTCTCAAAGCCGCTCGTCGTGCTCCGCAGTTCTCAAAGAGATAATAATATCACTAATAAATGCCTATTTTATGCGGTTTTTAAATCCAAATGTGTATTTTTGGTGTTTATTTGGTGTTTATAGCCTAAAAAATCAGCGGTTGTCCGATAAAGGCAGCCGCTTTTTTATATGTGGGTAAATATTAAAGCACCAAACAGCGGCATTAAAGAATAGCTCTAAAATGCCGCTGTACGCTTGAATTTTTTGCAAAAAGTTAAAGGGTATAAAACTATATTCCTGATTGCCTTTTTGGTCTTAAAACGCTTGCAAAGGTACATTTTTTCTGTTTTCTACAGTTCCTCTACAGTTCAGCTGAATTATTGTCGCCGTTCGGACTTCGTTCGGGTTTCAACCTAGATAATTCTCGCTTCAATCTCTTGATTTCTTTCCGCTGCATATCCTTGTCACATTCAAGCCTAAGAATTTTTTCGCGCAGTAGATTGATAAGCTCATTATAATGCTCGACTGTCATTTTCTCTATTTGCTCCTTTCACTCCTAAAATACTTTTTTCGACCGCTTCTCGCTTGCTTGAAAGCCGTTACAGCGGTTTTTGAATTATGAATATATAATTATTTCTCGTTGTTCGTTCGCTGTTATGATAATGTCAAATTATCTGATTTCTTTATCGTTTTTTGCCGCTGTACGTGCGGTTTTTTCGTTATTAATTGGATTGGCAATATAATTACCCTGTTCCGGTCGTTTACCCATTCGATATGGGTAAAGCGGACAGTTTTCGATTGGACAAAGCCGTATTTCTCTCGGCTGATTGCAAGTGCAGTCCAAACATTTTTGACGAATTGCCTTCAATGGCGTTAATTTTTTCATTTAATTTCGCTCCTTTTTTGATTGACTTTTTTGTATTTTTTAAAGTTTTCCCTAACAACCCTTTCCTATATCGTTTCTTTTTCTGTTTCATTAGCATATAGTTTTCGTATCGTAACAATTTCGTATCGTAACAATATCGTGTCTATATCCTTATCGTGTCTATATCGGGTTTTTTTGGGTTTTTTTGTAAACCGTTCGGTTTTTTGTTACATATTTTTGTACGTCTGCAAGAATCGTTTTTTCAGCTTTTCTGTATCGTCATCGTTATTCAGAGACTGCGACTGGAAGGGTTTCTCGTCATTTTCATCTACAACACTGTCTGCGCTATTAATTCGTTCATCCTGCTGCTTTTTCGGTCTGCCGCCTTTTTTGCCGTTTTCAGCGTTTTTTTCGCATTTTTCGATATATTTTTGCATATCTCTGTCAAGATTCGATTGAACAAAGGAAAAGCACATTTTCATTATAGGCTCAGAAAATTCAGGAACAACCCGGTCTATTTCATAACCAAACAGAGATCGAACTAATTGACCGAGTTGTAAATCTGTCAAATAATCAAAATGCTGTCGATAATCGTAATACAAAAGAAAAGACTTTTTTTTTGACAAACTTTCTCACCTCTTTTTTATGGTGTCCGAAATTTCCCGATATTGCGGATATATTAACCGCTGTCAAGCTTTTTCAGATACCTTTTCAGCGGCGACAAAGTTATACATTGACTTCGTATTCTGCGGTTTTCACGCTGTACAAAAGCCCTGACTTCATCAATGCAAGACGGGAAATAATAGCCGCTGTCTGATGACAAAATATAAATTCCACTTCTTCTGCATTTTTCAACAATTTTTCGGAGTTCCCTCTCGGTCAGCCCGAATGATCTTTTTATTTGCTTTGAAGTCGTAGCGTTTTCCTCGCCTGTTCCGAAAATTGCCAAAATTTGGGCGGTCAAACCGTTTTCATCGAAAATATGCCTTGCTTTTGCTTCACATTTACGCATTTGTTCACCGCCTTAAAGTTCGTTGAGCATAGCACAAAGTTTCTCGTAATGGATAAGGACTTTGTTCCCCACCCTCAGATGGGGGATTTTGTTTTGCTTTACAAGCACCCTGATAGCGTGTTCGGGTAAAATTCCTGTTGCCGCTGTTTGTCTGATCGTTTTCATTGTTGGATTTTTGCTTTGAGTTTCCATTTTCTCATGTCCTTTCAATTCAAATTAAATTAACAGAAAAAACAAAAAACCGACAACAACACAACTGATCATTGTGTCGTTATCGGTTCTCTAAAGTTAAACTTCGGGTCTTTAAACCATAATCCGGAACTCTCTCTATCTATAATGGAATATACTTTTCTACTCCGTTATTGATAAAGGATAACTGAATTGTTTTTTCTATTTTTAAACATTGTATCACATCGTTTTGTAATAGTCAACCACATAAATTGACGAAATTTTACATTATTAAATTGTTGGTGTTTGTGCAAAATGTTATATTGTTGATTATTTCAGCACTTTTTTGTATATTATTATCTCTTGTTAAAAACTGTTGATAGGTATATAATATTAAAAAGGGGGTTGTAAATATGGCAACAATTACAAAGCGTGGTAGTTCCTTTAAGATAACTGTTTCACTTGGTTATGGTGCAGACGGCAGACAAATCCGAAAAACAACCACATTTAAACCACCGCAGAATGTTACAGATAAAAAAGCGGAAAAACTTGCTCGTGCCTTTGCAGTAGAGTTTGAAAAAGACTGTCAAGGGCGTACTTCGCTAAATGAAAATATGCGTTTTAATGATCTTGTTACATGGTATTTTGCAAACTATGCACCAAATAAATTAAAGCCTGTCACTATTTATACTTATGAAGGACAGCTAAAAAGTCATATACAACCCACTTTTGGAAATGTAAAGTTAAAAGATTTTAGTGCAGCTAAATTGACAAAGTTTTTCGGTGAAGTTGAACTCAGTCCGGCGACTTGCAAAAAGCTATTTACAATTTTAGAAAGTGTTTTTACTCAGGCGGTAAAAATTGGCTTTTTACGGGAAAGTCCATGCAAAAATGTTATACTGCCAAAACAAGAAAAAACAAAGAAAAAGTCATTAACAGATATACAAACTAAAGAATTACTGAAAATGATTGAAGAATACAGTCAGTTAAACACCATATTAAAAGTCTTACTCTATACTGGTGCAAGGTCGGGCGAAATACTCGGTCTTAAATGGGAAAACATTGATTTTGACAAACACTTAATACATATTACACAAACGCTTGCATACATAAAGGGAAAAAGGTTTTTGCAAACACCAAAAACAAAAACAAGCGTGCGTTATATTGGAATGTCAGCATCACTTGAAAAAATACTGTTAGAACATAAACAGGAACAGGATAAAATAAAAGGCTTTGTTGGTGCTTCTTATGTTTACCCTGAAATGGTATTTGCAACATCAACCGGAAACTATGTTGATCGCAGTTTCACAAACAGACAGTTTAAAAAACTAATAAAAGATACAGATTTTTCTTTTGCTTCATTGCATACACTCAGGCATTGTAATGCAACAATTTTGATTAACAGCGGCATTGATCTGAAAATTGTTTCCGAACATCTCGGTCATAGTGGCGTATCTGTTACAGCTGATATTTACACTGATGTTTTATCAAGCACAAAACAAAAAGTAGCTGATTTGGTAGCATTAAATCTTGAATAACTGGTGTTTATTTGGTGTTTATTTGGTGTTTAATCATACAAAAAAACACTAAATTTAATAAAACGATATATATTAAATAAGCTTGAAATGCTGATAAATACAGCACTTTTATAAACAATATAAAAAGTGCTTAAACAGTTAAGTTATCACTCAAAGAGATAATAAATATACTTCAAAAGTGGCTTGTTTACTGTCCTGGTTGTATGACGAATATCGTAACATTTCTTTTTCTGTTGGTAAAGTATTGGACAAAAATATTTTAATGTTGTAGATAGAATGGACAGTGTAGGTTTCCTATATTGTCTATTCTTTTTGTTCTATATGATTGACATTATCAATTAAATGATTTATAATATCAACTGTACTTGTATTATCGGGGGTGTTGATATGACCACTTCAGAACAAATCAGAGTTTTGTGTGTCAGAACAGGTGTAAGCTTGTCGGAGCTTGCAAGGAGAATTAACCAGACACCACAAAATTTTAATGCAAAATTAAAAAGAAATACTGTTACACAAGATGAACTTAATAAAATAGCAGAGGCTCTTGGGGTAAAATATGAACAGTATTTTGTTTTAGCTAATGGAGAACAGGTTAAATAGGAAAGGAAATGTCTATGACACAGCATCAAATAGTTTTTGGAGATAGTCGCTCATTGAACAAGATTAAAGATAAATCTGTTCAATTAATCATTACATCTCCACCATATTGGCAGCTAAAAGACTACGGAATAGAAGATCAGATCGGCTTTAATAATAATTATGAAGAATACATAAATAACCTTAATCTTGTATGGCAGGAATGTAATCGTGTCCTTGCAGATGGTTGCAGACTTTGTATTAATATAGGAGATCAATTTGCTCGATCTGTCTATTACGGCAGATACAAAGTTATTCCGATAAGAACAGAAATTATTCGCTTTTGTGAATCTTTAGGAATGGATTATATGGGAGCAATAATATGGCAAAAAACTACTACCATGAATACATCTGGTGGCGGAGCTATAATGGGTAGCTTTCCTTATCCAAGAAATGGTATCCTTAAAATTGATTATGAGTTTATTCTGATTTTCAAAAAATTAGGCAATGCTCCTAAGCCTACACCTCAACAAAAAGCAGCTTCCGAACTTACAAAAGATGAATGGAAAGAGTATTTCTCATCTCATTGGAATTTTAATGGGGTAAAGCAAATGGGACATATTGCAATGTTTCCGGAAGAATTACCTAAAAGGCTGATTAAAATGTTTTCGTTTGTAGGTGAAACAGTATTTGATCCTTTTGCCGGCAGTGGAACAACATCTTTGGCAGCAAAGCATTTAGGCAGAAATTCTATAGGATATGAGATAAATAAAGAATTTGAGCCTATTATCAGGAGCAAGCTATGTTCTGAACAAATGGATTTGTTTGATAATGACAGTATTGTATTTGTTGATGATAAAGCCGGCAATCACCGTACTTTTGATGATCTTCCCTATATTTTTCATGATCCTCATAGTATGGATAAAAAGATAGATGTTAAAAAAATACAATTTGGATCACGAATAGACGGGCAGGAACAAAAACGAGATGAATTATTTACAGTAAAAAAAGTAATCAATCCAAATACTATTGAATTAGGAAACGGATTGATTATAAAGCTGTTGGGCATCCAGCCGGATCCTCAATTTGAAATTGAAGCTGTATCATTCTTGCGTGAAAAATTCAGCAAACGCAGAGTATATCTGAAGTATGATACGGTAAAATATGATGCAGAGAGCAATTTATTGTGCTATGTTTATTTAGATAACAAAACCTTTGTTAATAATCATTTGGTGAGGACAGGTTATGTAAGAGTGGATACTCAGCTTGATTATTCCTGCAAAAAGAAATTCTTGGATTCATCGCCTGTATAAAATAATCAAAGCGGAGACAGTTTCGTTGCCTCCGCTTTTGTTATTCTTCTACTTCGACCGTAATACCGGTTTTCTTTGTAACCGCCCAATAAACCAGCGATAGAGCACAAAGAAAAAGAGGCCTGAAACAGACCTCTCAAATAGCGATAAGTTTTCAATATGGCAGCACCGGAAC
>CACWRT010000019.1 GCA_902763365.1 uncultured Ruminococcus sp. | reverse complement strand
TCAATTTGTCAATTCGCAAATTGTATGAAATTCGTTTGATTAATTTATACAATTTTACAAGTCAATTCTTAAGTTGACAGCATTGCCCCTTTGGGGAAGCAGTCGCCGCAGGCGACTGATGGGGGCTTTGTCCTGAATGTTATTTTGAACAGGTAAAAAATTATCGTATTACGATAAAAAGTTATTGACTTTTGTTATTATGTATGATATAATTCAATCAGATGAGCTTATAGTTATTTTATTCTATTATTACAGGACGGCTTTTTGTTAGTCTGTCCGTTCAGGAGCGAGGTATTTGTTATGGAACAGAAGGGTTTATCAAAATGGTTGAAATTTATTATCATCGGTATCGGATTATGCGGAATAGTAGTATATTTTCTTGTGATACCGGAGTTTGGTTCAGCGATCGCATACGAAAATCCTGAGTATGAGTGGGCGTATTATCCGTGGCTGATATTTCTCTGGATAACGGCTGTACCATGTTATGTCGTTTTGTTTTTTGGTTGGAAAATATCATCAAGAATAGGAAAGGATAAGTCATTCTGCCGTGAAAATGCAAAGGATCTAAAACGTATATCATTACTTGCGGCAGGGGACAGCATATTCTTTTTTATAATGAATGTAATATATCTGTTTATTGGAATTAATCATGTAGGTATAGTTCTTGGTTCCCTTATTGTGACATTTTTTGGTGTGGCAATAACAGTTGCGTCAGCAGCTCTCTCTCATCTGGTAATGAAGGCTGCAAAGCTTCAGGAAGAGAATGATCTTACAATTTGAATGATTTAATAGATCAGAAAAAATAACGGCGTCATTTTTAATTCGTAATGCGTAATTATTTCGGTTTGGAGTTTACTACATTAATGCCGTTTTTCTTTACAATTAAATAATGACATAAACAAATTCCTTTTTATTATTGGGGTGAGAATATGGATGGAGAAATAATAATAAATATAGATGTTATGCTTGCAAAAAGAAAGATGAGCGTAACCGAGCTTTCAGAAAGAGTAGGGATAACACTGCCGAATATATCGGTGCTGAAAAACGGAAAGGCAAAGGCTATTAAAATTGCTACTCTTGCAAAGCTTTGTAAAGCACTTGACTGTCAGCCGGGCGATATACTTGAATACAAGCCATGCGAAAATGAGGAGAATTTAAAGTGAAAAAGAGTTGTTTTTATATTCTTGCTGTAACTGTATTTTTTATATTGTCCGGGTGTGTTCCGATCAATTATGATATTACTGATAGGTCACAGCCTGTTATCGTAGATTCGGACGGAGAATATATTAAAGTTAAGATAAATGAAAGAGTATATGTACCATTTGGAACTTTGAACGGAAATGTGGACGGAAGAAACATTGGAGAATGTATTGCCTATAATAAAAATGACAGTAATGAAAGATATTATAGTATTATGGGAACTGATGATTTTATAGCGGAGTATTACGTCGACAATATTATGTCACAAATGTTTTTTCTCAGAGCGGAGGATACTATTGGCAAGGATATTGAAGTTCCTGCATTTATAAATGATCAGGGATATGATTTCCGGGAAGACTGAAAGGATGTTTGAAAATGATTCAGATCGGAGAAATTATCTATGCAGTGTTGATTATTTTTGCAGCTGTTCTTGCGTGTTTTGTGATCCTTTCGGCAATACCCCTGGCAGTATTAAATTTTATATATTTGTTTATAAAACCAAATGCGAGAGAAGAAAGCAATATTGCCGCAGTTCTGGGAATGCTGTCATTTTTGTCATCAATAATATTAACAGGCTTGCTTACAGACGGTTACTCGGAAATGTGGTATAATGTAACAAGTTATTCAAAACATATACCTGTATCTTTGCCGCATATTGATACATTTATTACGATGATAATTATAGGAATACTGGGTTATTTTATTCTTGCTATTTTTGATGTAGAAAAGATTCCGCCTCTTATGTTTGCAGTATCAGTTTCTATGATATATATAGGTGCGGGTATTTCGATTATGTGGACTATACAGACAATTCCGCAAAGTTCAGATGCGGCTGAATTATGGAATCTGCTGTTATGTATCTATCCTGTTAATTATATCTTAGCGTCTGCGGGACTGCTGAAAAGAAAGATCATAGAGTATGCAGGTTCGGAAAGAACAAAACATCTTAAAGGAAAAATCAGATCAGGATTATATAACAGTATGAAATGGCCTGTATACGGATTTATCCTGATGCTGCCTTTGTTTGGGCTGATCGTATCAGTGCTTATGCTTTTCGGGCAGGATTATGATTCTGTCGTTAAAATGTGGACTCAGACAAGCGACTGGAATCTTTCACAAATGGGAGAACCAGCAAAGAATATTATAAATCATATTGAATATAATCATTCCGATGGACATTATTTGTGTACGGTTGCAGCCGGAGGTCATAAAAGGCTTGTGCATCCCAAAAGAAAGGGCATTCGTCATGACCATGAGATAATAGTAAATCGTCAGCTTTGTATTGCGAATGCTTTTGAACAGCTTCTTGAAGAAAAAACACCTAAGCTTCACAGAATAGTACGCAGATTTTATGATAAATACGGTCTGCCTGTGGCAACGTATATCAGACATCCTATAACAGCTGATATAGTTTATATAATAATGAAACCTCTTGAGTGGATATTTCTTGTTTTACTATATCTGTGCGATACTGAACCTGAAGTACGTATAGCTGTTCAGTATCTGCCGAAAAAAGACAGGGAAGAATTGACCGCATTTTTATCCGTTGAAAGGGGATGGGAGAAATGAGCCAAAAGACATTTACAATTCTTATGTCTGTGATATTTGTGCTTATTGTCGGATTGATTTTTAGCCACCGATTTTCAATGAATACATTTATTTCAGAAATATATTCTTCTCCGGAAGGAACTTTTGAATATCTGGGCGTCGAATACAAGAAAACAGATGGATATGTTTTTGGTCTTAAATCCGATGCAGAATATCCTGAATTTTGGAATTATATAGGTAAAACCAATGATTGGGAAAATATCTATGTTCCGGTGACAAGCGAAAATAAGCAGCATATCCCGGATATGATATACATTGACGGAGAAAAACCTGATTTGTACGTATCGGAGAAAATAAAAATACCTGTATCCGGAATTAAAACCAGTGTTTTTACATATACGGATTCTGAAGATCATTCTCATTATAAGTGCAGCAATTTTGAAGAAGATATCATGCTGGCGGAAAAGGTTACATTGACAAAAGGCAGAATGAAAAAATATGAAACCGAAAATATACTGAAAACAGGTTTATTTTTTTCTTTCGGATATGACGGCTGTGCAGCAGGTGCTGACAGTGCGGAGAAGTATTTTATCTGCTGCATGGACGATGGCGGTTATGTTTATGTTCCTGACTATAAAAACAATCTGATATTTAACGATGACGGAAGTGCAGAGTTTTATGGTATACTGATAGAGGAAAGTGAAATAATAGAGAAACTTGATACATATTCAATGTTTGCGAATGCTTGAGTATTTTTGATTACTCATATAATAACCCCGTATATAAAACACAATCATGTGCTTTGTATACGGGGTGTCTGAATTATATCTGACGTTTCTGCTCCTGCTAACGCAGCGACCAAAGGCTCAGCTTCGTTTCACTACGCATAACTTCCGCCAGCCAATCGCCCTACGGGCTCTTGGGGCGTCACTTATGCCTCTGGGCTCCGCAAGCCTTTGAAAAGGCCCCTGCGAAACTTTGTCAATTATTTTTTTCCTTAAGTTGACAGCATTGCCCCAAAGGGAAAGCCAAGGAGAGTTTGAACGGTGATAAAAATTGACGTTTAGCGAATAAAATTTGAGCGTCGAAGAAAGTAGTTATTAAGGGTCCGGCGGCTCGCCGGTAGCAACGCTAAATTTTCTGATTCATCACGAGCATCTGGAGACGGTTTTCGATATTGGCGAAGCTGACATCGGGGTCATAGTCAAGGGGAAGGAGTTCGATGTCTGGGAAGAGTTCTTTTAGACGTTTGCTTACACCTCTGCCGATAACGTGGTTCGGGAGACAACCGAAGGGCTGGAGAATGACAAAGTTCTTGCAGCCGTGCTTGGCGTGATGGATAATTTCCGCAGGGATAAGTATACCCTCGCCTGTATCAAAGGTGTGATGTATTATCTGATCGCAGTCAACAGCCAGATCGTCCATAAGAACATTCTTGTCATGGAGCGGTTCTTTCCTTGCGAGGAAGTCAATGTATTTGTGAGTCATGTTAAAGAACCAGTTCGCTACCTTAGACCAGAAAACGGTATTCTTGTCACGCTTTACTTTGAATTCCTTTATCTGCTTGCCCTGACAGAAATATGACTTCTGAATAACGTCTGTCATTTTAGCCTCGATTATCTCAAAATTGTTGTTTTCAAGATAATTTTCTATATCGCCGTTTGCGCCGGGATGGAAGTTGAGCAGGTATTCGCCAACGATAAGAACCTTCGGTTTCTGTACCGAGCGGTCGTATTTTACTTTGCGGAAAAGCTTCAATGCTTTTTTGAAGCCTCTTACAGCGCCGAAAGCGCCGTGTTTTTCTATGCCTTCCGAAAGATATTCCATACCCTTGTTGAATGCGGCGTCAGCGCTGCCTTTTTCAAGCTCGTAGGGACGTATCTTTCTGAGTATCTCCTCAAGAACATCTATCATGGGAAGGGCAAGGGTAACGTTGATCATAGTACCCATGTTTATTTTGTATCCGGGGTGAAGCTGATGGAGATCAACATCATCGTTTGTCATTATTGAAACGTTTGCATATCCCGCATCGTCAAGCGCCTTCCTGAGTATTGTCGCATAGTGGGGAAGTCGGCAGCAGCCAAGATATTTTGCCATTCCGACAGCAACCTGATTTTTGTCGTACTCTCCGCTTTCAAGCGCGCCGAGTATTTCACCTATTACTATCTGAGCAGGGAAACAGATATCATTGTGAGTGTATTTCTTACCCAGTCTGATTGCTTCCTCTCTGCCAATGTCAAGGGGTACGGCGCGTACCTTCTGTGTGCGGAATGCGGCTGTCATGATCTGGCAGAAGGCGTGGGAACTGTTCGGGATAAGAACGATCTTTTCCTTCTTTTCCTTCTTAGTGTATTTCACCGGATATGGATCGGGAAGCTCTCTTATCTGATGTGATACATTCAGCCGGCGTTTTCTTTCAATTGTTTCAATAAATGATCGCACACGTATACGAAGCGGACCTTGCGCGTCACTTTCGTCTACTTTAAGTATCAGCGGCGCTTTTCCGCTTATTTCTTTCATGATACGGATAATTTCGTCGGAAAGTACCGCGTCATGTCCGCAGCCGAAGCTTACTATCTGGATATACTCAAGATTGGGATTATTTGCGGCTACGATGGAACTGCTGAGCATTCTTGCGTGGAAATTATTTACTATATCTATTCTCGATTTTCTCAGCTCGACCTTGCCCAGTTCGGGAATACTGTCGGCGGTAAGAACAGGTACGCCCATGTTTACGAGCATTTCGGGAAGCTCATGGTTTACGAGCGGATCATTATGGTAGGGACGGCCTGCCATTACAACGGCAAATTTGTTTTCTCGTGTGACCTGGTCTATTACTTTTCCGCCTTTTTCTTTTAATTCTCTGTCATACTGAGCCTGTGCGGCTTCTGCAAATCCTACGGCCTTCTCGGTGATCTTCGGGTCAATACCGAAGGTTTTTTCCATATACTGGCAGACCTGTCTTTTTCTGTCCTCGTTTGAGTACCAGTAGAAATAAGGGTTGTCAAACGGTATGCCGAACTCTCTGTCCGGGTTATCGGAATTTTGTATTACTATCGGATAGCCCTTTACAAGAGCGCAGCGTGAAAAGCTTGTTTCCTCGGGATTTTCCGAAGGCATTACAACTATGATCGGCATAAATACCCTGTCTACGCCCATTTTTATCAGCTCACGTATATGACCGTGTGTAAGCTTTGCGGGGAAACATTCTGTATCGGAAGGAACGGCATGGATTCCGTTTTCATATATTTTCCTTGTGCTGACGGGGGAAACCTTTATATCAAAGCCCAGTGACTTCCACAGGGTACTCCAGAACGGCATTCCTTCCCAGAAATACAGAACTCTCGGCAAACCAATGACGGTATTTTGTTTTTCGAGAAGCTGTTCGTACGGGTATTCCTTGAACATAAGCTTCTTGCGGACCTCAAACATATTTACGGGCTTATTCACATTGTCGTTGATTTCTTTGATCTTCTGACGGGTTTTGCTGTCCTTGGGATCGCCCAGTACCTCACCCTTTTCACAGCGGTTGTTTGTTACCCAGCTTTCACCTGTTGAGAAGGTAAGTATAGTTCTGTTGCAGTGGTTTGTACAGTAGGGACAGGGTGAATTTGCTTCCTGCTTGTATGTGAAATCCCTGAGTTCCTTATATGATATAAACGTTTTTTTGAAATCCTCTTTCTGAGCGGCTTCCTTTGCGGTCAGCGCAGAACCTATTGCGCCCATAAGACCGGGATAGGGGGCGCGGATAACATCCTTGCCTACGTACTGTTCCATAGCTCTGAGAACTGCGTCGTTTCTGAATGTACCGCCCTGTACTACTATCTTGTTACCGAGGGAGTCAATATTGGGTACTCTTATTACCTTTGTAAATACATTTTCTATGATAGAACGGCACAGACCAGCCATAATATCATCAGGCTGCTTTCCGTTTCTTTGTTCGGTAATTATGGAGCTGTTCATAAATACCGTACAGCGGCTGCCAAGCTTAGCGGGTTTTTCGGATTCAAAGGCACGGGCCGCAATATCCTTTGTTTCAATATTCAGCGTCTGCGCAAAATTTTCAAGGAATGATCCGCAGCCGGATGAGCAGGCTTCGTTTACAACTATATTGGTGATGATGCCGTTTTCAAGCCATATGGCCTTCATATCCTGACCGCCGATATCCAGAATAAAACTCGGGTCGCCTACATATTTTGATGCAGCCATAGAATGTGCAACGGTTTCTACGATATGAGCTTCGGTGCGGAATGCCTTTGAGAAAAGGAATTCACCGTAGCCTGTCGATGCGGCAGCAACAATGTTAAGCCTTGCGCCTGCTTTTTTGTATTTGTCATACATGGCAAGAAGCGCTTTTTTTGCAACGCTCAAAGGGTTGCCTTCGTTGGAGGAATAGAACGAATCGATTATCTCTTCCTTTTCATTCATGAGGACAAGCTTGGTCGTCGTACTGCCCGAATCTATTCCAAGATAGGCATTAACAGTTTCGCCGAATCCGGGCTTATAGTCGGGGGCCTCCTTATGAGGATGTTTTTTCAAAAAAGCTTTGTACTGTTCGTCATTTTCAAAATAAAGCTTGCCGCTGTCATCAGGCAGATTTTTTTCTTCGGCTGCTTCCTTCATGCTTTTTATAAGCTCATCAATAAGATAATCGGATGAATCCGCATGAAGCTCGTCTATGCTGAGAGCGGCGCCGTATGCTACCATTATTTCAGGATTTTCGGGAACGAGTATGTCCTCATCCTTCAGCGCCAGTCTTTCTGCAAAAACTTCCCCAAGACGGGGGTGAAAGGTGAGGGGACCGCCTTCAAAGGCAACGGGAGCTTTTATTTCAAGTCCTTGTGAAAGACCGCCTATCGTCTGTTTAGCTATTGCATGGTAGCTTGAAAGAGCAATATCGGATTTTTTAACACCCTGATTAAGAAGAGCCTGTATATCTGTCTTTGCGAAAACGCCGCATCTTCCGGAAATATCATATACACTTGTACCCTGAGACGCAAGATCATTCATCTTGCAGTCTTCTACGCCAAGAACAGCGGCAACTTCGTCTATAAAGGCACCTGTACCGCCTGCGCATGAGCCGTTCATCCTCATATCATATACAACGGGCTCGCCGTCGTCATCCTCACGGAAGAATATTATCTTAGCGTCCTGACCGCCAAGCTCAATGGCAGTGCCGATCTTATCATAGCGTTTTTTCAGAGCAAGAGAATTCGCCACAACCTCCTGCGTGAAAGAAACACCTATTTTATCTGCAATTATTCTTGCGCCGGAACCTGTCATGCAGACTTTGAATCTGTTTTTCTTCACAATGGGTGTTATCTCATCCAGAAGCGTCAGTATGCTTTCTCTCTGTTTGGCAAAATGTCTTATATACTTATGAAACAATATCTTGTCTTTGTTTGTAAGAACGATCTTTACCGTTGTAGAACCTACGTCAATGCCGATCCTGTAATCTGAGTATTTTTCCATCTTTCCCGCAACCTTTCTTTCAAGACTTTTTTCGACAGAACTATCTATATTTCTATATAAAAACACATACTAATTATACACCATTTTTTTATAAATTCAATTGTTTTTTTCTTTTTTTCATAATGAACAAGCCGTAAAATATAATAAATTTTTCTATAATTTGGAATTTATGACAGTTTTTTATAGACAAAAGATTATTTTTGTGGTAAAATACAAAATAGGTATAACTGTGTTCTGATGTATTCTTTTTTATATAATGATATTCGGAAAAAATATACTTTTGATCGTCAGTATTTGTTGTGACTTTTTATGTTTATGCTTACTGATAAAAATGTTGGTTTTTAAATGTTAAATCATTGACATGTTTATGAAAATGTTGTAATATTAAATGTGTATTTGTTTATTTTTGTCGAATGTTATTTATAAAATAATCGCCAGAATGAACAGGTTCAAGATAATATTTGATCATAGACTGATATTGGGCAGAGTATCCCGAAATAATACAGGTCATGCGTTATGTGTTATTATCATAGCGTAAGATCGGACAGAATCGGAGTAATGATAAATGATTAAACCGCAAGTTAAAGACGTTCCGAGCCTCAGCTATAAGCATAAAAATATGATAAAGGAGAGGAGGCAGGAACAGGGTATAAGAAGGACAGAAAGTCTTGAAATAAAATGGAGAAGAATTAATTTCAAGGAAAGATTTCTTATTACCGCAAGTATCAGAAAAAACAATTTAAGATGTATATCCCGTTATGTGGCATATAGTCTTGTCCCTGCCGCATTGCTGACTCTGGGGGCATTCTTTATACATTTTATAGTTTCTGTTGTAGTGGGCGGATTGTATGCGAGCAGTATTCTTGTGTATTTTTTCTCACTTGAAAGGATGTGTATAAGAGTCTGGTCGGGAAAGGCCAAATGCTCTGATGCAGCTTGTTTCATGCGTGATGAGGAATATCAGTATACAATTAACGGTTTTTCCTATTTTCTTAATGTATTCAGACTGAGCTCGGCCAATGACAGAAGACTTTATAAGCTTCCGGTGTACAGGAGTACCTTTATGTATTCAAATGCGGGAGATAATATGCTTGTTGTCAGATTCTCGAAGAATAATATAAGATGCTTTTCCAAAAAGGAGCTGGGACTTACAAGTCATAAGTCAAAAAATGGCAGTTGGAGCCGGCTTTCACGTCCTGAGATAGATTATGTTGTTAAAAAAGAAAAAGTTAAGCTTAAAGAAGCAAAGATCATTTTTGGCGTTGACTTTACATTCATGTCCATCTTTGCAATTTTTATTCTGACGAATTTTATTTATTTCTTCCCCTATGCCATAGGACTGCTGTTTTTTATGGTGGTAATAGATGCGCTCAGGATAAGAAAATTCACATCAAGGATCAGGAGACTCAGAAAAACAAGAGTTAATGCTCTCAAAAATGCCATTGTTTCCTGTTTTCTGATAAGAAAGCCAAGCGGCAGGGGTGGCTATAACTATGTTCATTACATGAAGATTATGCACCCTGAAACAGGTAAGTTCCGTCTTGAAAAGCTGAAGCAGTATACATGGGTGACCCCCTTTGACAATGAGGTGTCCGACAATATAATTGTTGTTGATTACGGCAGAAGAAGAAAAGGCAGGAATATGCAGCATTATATGTTGGAGGAATACTATAATGAAGGACATCAGGGCAGCGATATTTGATCTTGACGGGACTCTGGTGGATTCCATGTATGTGTGGGCAAAGGTTGACGAGGATTTTCTTACTGCAAGAGGTATACCCGTAACAGAGGAGTATACGGATAAAATGCGCAGTATGTTTTTTGAAACAGCGGCTGCCTATACAAAGGATACATACGGGCTTGAAGAAAGCGTTGAAGAAATAATGCAGACATGGCTTGATATGGCTCACTTTGAATACGCAAATAATGTCAGGGCAAAAGAGGGCGCGCTCATATATTTACAGAAATTGAAGTCTGAGGGCATATCTCTTGGGATGGCAACTTCGAATAATCCTTATCTTCTCATGCCATGTCTTGAAAATAACGGTATGAGTGGATTGTTTGATTGTATTTGTTATACTTCCGAGGTGGGTGTAAACAAAAGTAATCCTGATATATATCTGTATACTGCAGAAAAACTCGGCGCAAAGCCCGAAGAATGTGTTGTGTTTGAGGATATAATAGATGGCATAAAAAGTGCGGCTTCTGTGGGAATGAGAACCGTGGCTGTATATGACCCTTCAAATGATATGTATAAAGATGAGCTTATCGGCATTTCAGACCGTATGATATACACCTACGAAGAATTGTACAGGGAAACAGACATTTCCGTGTGACATGACAGGATCAGGCTTATTCTGTAATAAAAACAGCTGTTAAATTGATTATACTGCCTTGCAGTAAGGCAGATGATCAATTATTTATATTTTATACAAAAGGAGCAGATGATGATGAAAACAAGGATAGGAATTTTAGGTTACGGCAACCTTGGAAGAGGAACAGAGATCGCTGTTGCAGCCGCCGATGATATGGAGCTTGCGGCAGTTTTTACAAGAAGAGATCCTGCCGGAGTAAAGATACTTACAGAAGGTGTACCCGTTGTTAATGTTTCTGAGATAGAAAAATGGACAGAAAAAATAGATGTTCTTGTTCTTTGCGGCGGAAGCGCAACGGATCTTCCCGTTCAGACTCCTGAGTATGCAAGGCTTTTCAATGTTATAGACAGTTTTGATACACACGCAAGAATACCCGAACACTTTGCAAATGTAGACGCTGCCGCAAAAGAAGGCGGAAAAGTCGGAATGATTTCCGTAGGATGGGATCCGGGTTTGTTCTCACTTAATAGAGTATATGCAAATGCGATCCTTCCCGATGGTAAAGATTATACGTTCTGGGGCAAGGGCGTAAGTCAGGGTCACTCGGACGCTATAAGAAGAATCGATGGCGTTAAAAATGCAAAGCAATATACTATTCCGATAGAAAAAGCTCTTGAATCAGTAAGAAGCGGAGAAAATCCGGAGCTTACCACAAGAGACAAACACCTCAGAGAGTGCTTTGTGGTTCTCGAAGATGGCGCAGACGCTACCGTGGTAGAAAAAGAAATAAAAGAAATGCCAAATTATTTTGCAGATTATGATACAGTTGTACACTTTATCAGTGAGGAGGAGCTTCTCCGCGATCATGCGGGTATGGCGCATGGCGGTTTTGTTTTCAGAACAGGGAAAACAGGCGTGAATAAAGAAAATAACCATATAATCGAATATAGTCTGAAGCTTGATTCAAACCCTGAATTTACAACAAGCGTACTCATAGCCTATGCAAGAGCAGTCAAACGTATGTATGACGAGGGTCAGTCGGGTGCTAAAACAGTGTTTGATATACCGCCGGCATATCTTTGTCAGCAGAGCGGAGAAGAACTGAGAGCACATTTCCTTTGATCTCTGAAAGGTTATTATAATGAAATACATTGTAATAGTATGTGACGGACTTTCCGAAAGATCTCCGGGCTGTCCGACGGATGAAACTCCGCTGTCTGATGCCCATACGCCTACTTTAGACCATCTTGTACAGAAAAGCGAGATCGGAATAATAAAGCTGTCAGGGTCCGTCCATCAGCCTTCAAATATTAAAGCAAATATGGCAGTTCTGGGATATTGGTCCGAAGACAGATACGGGGATTTTACCTGCTTTGAAGCATTGGCTGGGAGCATTTCTATTGAAGAAGATGATGTTATCTTCAAATGCAGACCGATTATCCTCTCGGACAGTGAGGATTTTGAAGAGCGCATCATGATCAGATATGAGGATGAACTGCTGAATGAACAGGTGTTGGCTAAGCTTACCGATTTGCTTAACGAAGAGCTTGGAAATAAAAATTTTAGTTTCCGCTGTTCGAAAAATGCCGGAATGTTTCTTGTCTGGAAAAAAGGTGAGCCCGATCCCGGTATACTCTGTCCGCCCGATGAGGTTTATGATCATGCCATAAAGGATTATCTGCCGAAAGGAGATTTTACTCCTGTTTTAACAGATATTATGAAGCGCAGTGTGGATATTTTAACCGAACATCCTATACAGCTTTCGGATGGAAGAGCAATAAACGCAGTCTGGTTCTGGGGTGCGGATGTTAAGCCGGACATTCAGAGTTTTTCAGAAAGATATGGAAAGGATGCGCTTATTATATCGCCTGATATTGTCATGCAGGGATTTGGAAAGGCAATGGGAATGAATGTAGTGCCTCACATCGCCGATGTTGAAACTATTTCTTCATATATTTACGGTCATGAAAATGTTATATATATTCATGTTACAGAACCGTATGAGCTTGCTTTCGATACTGAATTAAGGAAAAAAAGCATAGAAAAAACAGATCGTGAGATAATAGAGCCTGTTGTCGGTTTGATGGAAAGAAAGGGCGGCGATTATACCCTTGCGGTTATTTCGTCTGTTTCTTTGTCCCGTGAGAATTCGGAATGTACTGCACAGGCAGTGCCGTATATGATATACCGAAGCGATAGTAAAACTGAAAGCAATGCGGACTTTTTTAGTGAAAAAACTGCATTTGAGTCGGGGATATATTTACCGTATAAATATGATCTGATGAAAAGGATATTGAATAAAGAAATACCCTCGCTGTAAAAAGCGGGGGCATTTTTCTACTCTATTGATTTCAATGATTCTACCATGCTTATTTTTTTCATTTTAAAATACATAATGAAGTTTACGAGCAGAGAGAACATTATGGTGAGAATGAATCCTATAACAAAGCTTACAGGTTCCACAAATTGAGGGAACATTACCATATCCATCTGAATTTCCCTGACAATAAAGGTTGTAAATATCTTTCCGAGGGGAAGTCCGCATAAAGCTCCCGCAAAAGTAAGCAGCATATTTTCACGATAAATATAATTTGCTGTTTCAAGGTTGTAGAAGCCTAAAACTTTAATGGTAGCTATCTCACGCACCCTTTCGGAAATATTAATATTAGTCAGGTTGTAGAGAACTACTACTGCTAAAAGCCCTGCGCAGAATATAAGGACAAAAACAATTACGTTAAGAGAATCAAGTGTGCTTGTAATGGAATCGAGCTGTTCTTTAAGCAGAGATACAGTCACAATGTCTTCATTCTTCATCCATTCGTTAGCTATATCATGCGCATAAGAAAGCGAATCCCCGGAAAGCTGTGTATAAACAACATTGTATTCTGTTTCATTCCCTGTAAGCTTCTCATAGAATGTCGGAGTCATGTACATATAATTGCCGGCATAATTTTCGGTCAGATCGGTTATTTTGCAGGTGTATTCCTTATCGTTAAGAGTGAATTTTATTTTGTCGCCTACACCTTTTCCGATGACCTGACTTAGTCTTTCATTTATCACAACACCGCTATTATCAAGCTCAACAGGTTTATGAGTCAATCTGTCACGGAGAATGAACATTTTTCTGAATTGCTTGTCGTTTTCACCCACAACAGTCCTTAGTTCGATATTTTCTTTATTTCCGAATTCTATTTTTATCCATTCCTGGGATACAAGCATGACTTCGCTGAATCTTTTATCTTTTCGGAACTGTGACATAAGGTACTCTTTTTCTTTGGCGCTGCCTGATTCGGAAAGCGCATAGATCTGATCATAGATAGTGATTTCTTTAAACTGTCTGTCTGCGATAACTCCGATGGAGTCTTTAAGACCCAGTCCGCCGATAATCAGTGCTGTGCATCCGGCAACTCCTATGACCGTCATAAGGAACCTTGCCTTGTATCGGAACAGGTTTCTTGCCGTAACCTTTGAAGTAAATTTCATCCTGTTCCAGATTGGGGTGATATATTCAAGTAGTATGCGTTTTCCGGGTTTAGGCGATTTAGGCCGCATAAGAGTTGCCGGTTTGATTTTCAGTTCGCTCAAACAGGTAAGTACTGCTACAGTACAGGTACATAGTATGCCTGTTCCTGCCGAGAAAATAAAACTGCTCCAGGGGATAACCAGGATAGTGGGGGGCAGACTATACATAATTGAATATGTATCGACTATGATATAGGGGAGAGTTGCAATGCCCGCCGCAGCACCTGTAATACTTCCGGCAAGAGCCGCAGCTGCCGCATAGATAAAGTACTTTGCCGCTATACTTATGTTTGAGTAGCCCAGAGCTTTCAGAGTACCTATTTCTGTTCTTCTTTCTTCCACCATTCTTGACATGGTAGTAAGGCAGACGAGTGCAGCTACAAGTAAAAAGAATATGGGAAATACTGTGGCAATATTGTCCACTCTTATAGCATCTTCCTCGAGACCTGAATAGCCCGGTGTATCATCACGGTCATAAATGACCCATTTTGCGTCATTCAGAGCCTCAAGAGATTTTTCAGCATCATGTATTTTTGTTTCTCCTTCACTTAGCTGAACTTTTGCATCGGTTTTGCCGGTTGTCAGCTTTTCTCTTGATTCTTTGAGGGCAGTAAGCCCTGCTGCTTTTTGTTTTTCAAGCTCTTCTCTGGCTTCTTTTAGCTGCTGTTCACCTTCAGAGATCTTGCTTTGAGCGGCCTGAAGCTGCATAGCACCTGTGGTAAGGGCAGTATTATATTCAAGCTTACCGATATCGAGCTGAGACTGAGCCTGATCAAGCTGTATCTGCGCATCGTTAAGCTGAGCAGAAGCTTCTTCTTTTTTTGTCTGAAATTCCGTCTTAGCATCGGCAAGCTTTAGTCCGGCATCACTGAGCTGTTTTTCACCCTCACTCAGCTGTTTCTGACCATCTTCATATTGCTTATTATAATCCGAAAGCTTATCCTGATATTCTTTTAACTTATCTTTCAGATCTTGAATTGTTTTTTCTGCATCGCCTTCAAGCGTAACATACTCTTCAAGTTCTTTTATGCTGTCCTGAGTTTTTGATATTGTTTCATTGCAAATATCAATTCCCGCTTTTACTATAGTCAGTTTAGTTTCCGCCTGAGGTTTTGTTGTTCCGTAAAAAAGACTGTATTGTGTGTCATATTCTCTTTGAGCATCATCAAGCTGAGATTGAGCTTTTTCCATTTCAGTGTCATAGAGATATTTAGAACGGGTATATTGTTCCTTGCCCTGTGCATATTTATTTTCCGCATCGGTAAGCTTGTTTTTTGCGGCATCTATCTCATCGGCATACTGTTTCTGTGATTTTTCAAGCTCGGCTTTTCCGTCATTTAATTCTTTTTCGGAATCTTTCAGCTTTTGCTCACCTTCTGCAAGCTTTTCGTTAAGTTCATTTTCACCGTCACGGAGTTTTTTTTCACCATCGGATATTTTTTCTTCGGCTTCTTTTTTCTTATTATTGTATTCTGTTTTTGCATCGGCAAGTTGTTTTTTTGCATCGGAAAGGGTAGTAGAATTAAAAACCCCTATTCTTTCTTCGGCAAGTGTTTTATAAGTTTTGCTTTGTTTTTCTATCAGATCCTTATATTCATCGCTGTAGGGTGATACATCAAGATCTCCGGCAGTAGTTGTAACGTATACATTCGTATATCTTTCACTGACAAATTCGTCAGGCGGTATCATTATATAAAAAGCTATACTTCCCGAACCTTTATTTGTATTCCCTCGCTGATATGTTATATGCAGGGGAGTGGACACAACACCCACAATTTTATATTCCGTATGTTTTATAACATCCGTTGTATCGGAATCGCCGTCTTTTTCGTTGAAGTGAATAATATCGCCTATTTCACAGTCAGTCACTTTATAGTAATAATCTTCCATGACACATTCGCCTTCTGCCGAAGGCATTCTTCCTTCGAGCAGTACAGGTTCATTAATGATCCTGTCATTTGTATCTGTCTTTTCGGGAATAGAATACACTCTTACAACGCTGTCGATATTGTTCTCGGATATAATAAGATCCGATGAATAGCAGGGCATTACATCAACAGTATATTTTGAAGCTTTGATAGCTTTTATATCTTCATCGTCAAAACCGACTGTTGATACCAGTCTGAGATCCATCAGGTTATTGTTATCAAAATATTCAAGACCTGTTTTTATCATGCTGGGACTTGCTGCCTTTACACCTGTGAAGAAACCTGTGCTTATAGCTATAATTGCAAGGATAGAGATAAACCTTGATCTTGTTTTTTGTATTTCACGTATAATGTTCTTTTTTATAGCTTTCAAAGGCATCATCTCCTGCATTCTGTATTTTTATGAGATATTTATCTGTTTATTGAAAACCAATTTTCGTTATTTACAGTTTTTACCATTCTATCGTATCTATGGAAACAGGAGATGGATTTACAACATTGCTTATGACCTTTCCGCTGCGCATATTAATGACCCTGTTAGCCATAGGAGTTATTGCCGAATTATGCGTAATAAGCACAACCGTCATACCGTCCTCACGGCATTTATTCTGAAGCAGCTTAAGTATAGTTTTTCCTGTATTATAGTCAAGCGCGCCGGTGGGCTCATCACATAAAAGAAGTTTGGGTTTCTTTGCAAGGGCACGGGCGATAGATACTCTTTGTTGTTCTCCGCCGGAAAGCTGGGCAGGGAAATTGTTTTTTCTGTCTGATAAACCGACACTTTCAAGAGCTTTATCCGGATCCATACTGTCACGGCAGATCTGGGTAGCAAGCTCAACATTTTCTTTAGCGGTAAGATTGGGGATAAGGTTATAGAACTGAAAAACAAATCCTATATCATAGCGTCTGTATGATGCAAGCTCCTTTCCCGTAAGACGGCTTATATCCTTTCCGCCGACGATTATCTTTCCCTCGTCACAGTTATCTATACCGCCGAGAATATTCAGCACGGTGGTTTTGCCGGCTCCGCTGAGCCCCACAACCACTGCGAATTCCCCTTCATCAATGGAGAAGGTGACTCCGTCTGCGGCAGTTATCGTTACTTCACCCATTTTATAGCGCTTGTATACATTTTCAAATTGTACAAAGTTTTTCTGCATAAAGTATGACATCCTTTTTATGGTATAATAAACAGAAAATCAGGCGATCTCTGATATATCCCGTTTGTCAGGATATACCGGAAATGAACCTGATCTGTATGCAGCTATTATTTTTTCTGTTCAGACATAAGCTTCAGTTTTTCGGAGATTGATTGCATTATTTCAGGGTCAGGTTCAATTTCACTTGTTTCTATAGCAGTGTATTCAGCTTCTGTCTCTTTTGTATTTTTTTCTGATCTTTCGGTGTTGTTGCCGCTGTATTTTGAACGGTTATCTTCTTCTTCAGCTTTTTTCAGCTCCTCGGCAAGCTTTTCGGCTCTTTCTTTTTTAATGCGAATGATATAGCATATGAGATAATAAATACCCGCTCCTGCCATTACACCGATCACATTTCCGATCAGGTCATTTATATCAGTAACTCTGTTATAGCAGAGAAGCTGAGTAACTTCTATACCTGCCGAGAGAACAGCTCCCCATAAAACTATTTTACCGAAATTATCAAGCTTTTCATTGAAGCAAAATTTGTAAGAAAGACCGAGAGGTACAAAAAGCAGGATCTTTCCTATGAAATCTCCTGCGGACAAGCCGGCAAATGGAATCAGGTTAACGTCCATAGGCAGGAGCCTTCTGAAATTAATTACAAGGGATTCAATGCTTTCGCTTGCTACAGGACCGGGGAAATAGGATACTCTCATTATCAGAAGTATGCTTGCAAGTACTGTAAGAAGCTTTAATTCATATATGGTATTTGTCTTATCTATTTTAAGATTCCAGAAAACACGTATACACACCCAAACGATCAGTACTGCCGCTATTGCAGCAATATAAGATATAACTATCATTTTTTATACTCCTGTTCTTTTTTAAATACTATTTTTTTCAAGCCACTCTTGTGCAGCGGCAGAAACTTCCTGCAAAGCTTTTTCATCAAAGGGGGAGAGAAGACCTGCTGTTTCAAGAAGCTCATTGAATGTCTGTGTACCTGCTTTTTTAACAAGCTTCATATATCGCTCCCAGGCATTTTTGTGATCCTTTTGCATTATAACCCAGAACTCAAGTGCAGCAGTCTGTGCAAGGCAGTAATCGATATAATAGAAAGGATTTTCATAAATATGGATCTGTCTTTGCCAGCCCTTGCCTTCTCCGTAAAAAGGAGAACCGTCAAGTCTGAGCCATGGCATATAGGTTTTAAGAAGCTTTGCCCAGACTTCGTGTCGTTGTGCAGGGGTGATTTCAGGCTTTTCATATACTATATGCTGAAAATGATCTACCATTGTGCCGTAGGGAATAAAAGTCAGTGCACTGAAAAGATGACTGTATCTGAATTTTTTGCTGTCCTTGCCGAAAAACTCATCACTTTTTCTCCAACCGAAAAATTCCATAGTCATAGAGTGGATCTCACATGATTCCATAGTCGGGCTTTGATTAGCAGATGGAAAAATATTTCTTGCAGTGTAAAATGCAAACGCATGACCTGCCTCGTGTGTGATAACCTCCACATCATCCGCTGTTCCGTTAAAGTTTGAGAAAATAAAAGGAACCTTGTAATCGGAAAACTGTGTACAATATCCTCCGCCTGCCTTGCCCTTTTTACTGAGAACATCCATTAGCTCATTTTCAAACATAACGTCAATGAATTCTGCTGTTTCATCTGACAGCTCATGATAAAGCTCTTTTCCGGTTTTAAGGATATCATCTGCGCTGCCCTGAGGCACAGGGTTTCCGTCGCGGAATTTAAGCGCAGCGTCTGCAAACGTCAGAGGATATTCAAGTCCGGTTCTTTCTGCCTGACGGCGGTACATTTTATCGGCGGCGGGGACTATATATTTTATTACAGCATTCCTGAACTTATCTATATCTTCGGGTGTATAGCAATTTCTTGTCATCTGAAGATATCCGAGTTTTACAAAATTATCGTAACCAAGTTTTTTTGCCATCTTATCTCTGAGATGAACCATCTTGTCATAAATGTCGTTAAGCTCAGTTTCATGCTCGCTGTAAAACCCGCCTTCCGCAAGCCATGCCTGACGTCTTATGTTATCATCGGCATCTTCTTTGAAGGGGTGCATCTGAGATATAGTTCTTTTTTCGCCCTGAAAATCTATCTGAGCGGAAGCGATAAGCTTCTGATATGCAGTTTCAAGCTTATTAGTTTCCTGAGTTTCGTGTATGATCTCCGGTGAGAAAGATTTCAGGAAAATATCATTGTTAATGAACATGAGCTTTCCGTATTTTTTTTCAAGCTCGGGACGGTATTTGCTGTTCATAAGCAGTTTTATGAATCCTTGTTCCATTTCTGCAAAAACAGGAGATACCTCATCAATAAACTCAACCTCTTTTTCGTAGAACTCGTCCTCTGTATTTATGCTGTTCCTGACATAGGCAAGACTCATCATTGTATCAATATGTGCCGAGAATCTGTCCCACTCTGTAAAGGCCTTTTCAGCTTTTTCAAAGCTGTCGGCGCTTGTCAGATCATTTTTGATTTTCTCGGCAAATAATTTTGATTTTTCGGGATCGGGTCGTTCATATTTCATTTCGGAGAATTTCATATATCCGCTCCTAACCTTATTACTATGTTTTAAAAACACCTGATATTATTTTACCTCAAATGAACAGAAAAATCAATGAATTCATGACATAAAATTAGCCATAAAATAAAAAAAGGTCTGTTCCGTATTATTTCAACGGAACAGACAGAAAATTCCGGCTTATCAATCTCTGCTTCTCGCAAAAAGTCTGAGGATATAGAGGAAAAGATTGATAAAGTCAAGATAAAGCTGTAATGCTGCGATTATTACTGTTTTCTTTTGTGTTTCTTCATTGTATGCGGAAGCATAGAATGCACGGATCTTTTTCGTATCATAGATAGTGAAGCCCATGAACAGTGCGATACCGAAAAGGGAAATGAAAAGATCACTCATCAGGATATTGACTATCATTGCAATAATGGAAAATACGATAAGTCCGATAAGTCCGAACATAAGGATCGAACCCCATTTTGATACATCCATTTTTGAAACTTTTCCGACAAAAGACATAAGTCCGAAGATACCTGCCGTAACTGCCATAGCGAAGAAAACTGTTCCCATGTCATACAGTACAAGCGCAGGTGCAATGGTCAAGCCGTTTACGATCGAGTAGGCATAGAAAACTACCGTAGCTGCGGTGGATGACATTTTGTTTACCATGAGTCCGAGTATAAATACCATCACAACCTCAACAAGCACAAGAACAAGGTAGATTTCAATATGTTCGGCAACCAATTCCATTGTTGCTGTGGGGTTAAGAACTGCCACAAGACCGATCCCGAATGTTATAAGAAGTCCTATGAACATCTGCATATAAACTCTGCTTGTGAATTCGGAAAGAGAAAGTGCCGATCCGCCATAGTTTTGTGCAGGCTGCGGGTAATATGCCTGTTGACCGTAGCCATTTTGCTGATACGGATTCTGTTGATACGGATTCTGTTGATATTGATTTTGTCCGTATCCGTTTGAGTAATTCATACCGCTAAGGTCAGTATAATTATTGTTATTATCATTTCTGCCAAATAAAGCCATAATTACCATCCTTTCAGAATAATATTTGAGATTTTAAAGAGTAATGACTTAACCGACTACTTTCTTACAATATAATTGTACACCTAAATTCCATAAATGTCAAATACCGCCGGCGAGCCGCCGGACCCTAAACGCGGGTATCGCTCCGCTTCGCATCCGCTCTGAACTCGCCGCTAAGGCTTTACTGCCCGCGTATCAGGCTTTTTGGGCGGTTCTTTTTCATTGACAATATTTTTGCCAATTATAATTTTACACTAACGCCCGGCGAGCTGCCGGTCCCGTAAAGCGGGGTTCGCTGCGCTGCGCATCCGCTCCGGGCACGTCACTGCAACTTTTATTTGTCGCGGTTGTTACTTTTGTATCGGTTTTGCGACAAGTAAAACAGCTTTCCCGGAAGCCTGTTATATCGGCGTTATGACTGTTCTTTTTTAACAGCAGTCATAAAATCAATATCTCCTCCGTAGGGATGAAATATTACGTTCCTGACATTTTTTGCACTCGCATAGTATCTTTTTTGTGTGTATAAAGGGTAAAAAACGCTGCTGTTTATTATCATAGACTCTGCTTCTTTGACTTTTTCGGCAGATTCCTTTGTAAGGCTTTTTCTAAGATCGTTTATCATGCTGTCGTATTCGTCAGAATGATAAGCTCCCGGGTTATTGTCTGCGGTCGAAGTAAAGGCTTCCAATGTCCCCAAAGGCGTTGTTCCGCTTATCTTGAGGGTTGTTATAGCTATCTGATAGCTGCCGCTTTTTATCCTGCTCCCGAGTTCGCCTGCCGACATGGGCTTTTTGTTGAAATATGCCCCCGTGAGGGTGTTCCATGTTTCGATAAGATTGCTGACAACAGTCTGGGTGTTTTCGTCGTCAGAGCATAGTATAGTCAGATTAGGCAGAGATGTAAGATCTGATTCGGCAAGGCCTCTGTTAAGCAGTGAAGACGGATCCTCATCTACAGCATAACCTACATGACCTGCCAACTTTCTGTAGCTGTTATCTTCGATCTCGGCAGAGTCGGGAATCAGTTCGTCAGCGGGTTCACAGTCATCATCAAGGTTTTTAAGAAGTTTGTTTTTATCTATTGCTGAGAGAAGTGCATGACGAATATTTATGTTTTTCAGAACATCATTTTCGGAATTTATGGAGATGCCGTGTATAGTATCGTCAAATGCAGTCAGATTCAGCTTTTCGTTCTGCGCTTTTGAAAGATCTGAGTTTTTAATAGCTCCGCAGTCTGTATCTCCGTCTATTATAGACTGACATACATCAGGCGTTTCCTGTAAGATATTCAGCTTTACACCGGCGGGAACAGGTTTATTATGACCTTTATAGTATTCATTCTTTGACAGAAAAATATTTTCTCCCGAAGCCCATTTGCCTTCGTTTATGCAGTATGCGCCGTTAGACAGGATCTTATCATCTGTTCTGCCGTATTGTCCCACAGAGTTTTCAAAGAACTTTTTGTTGCATGGCATTGCGGGGGGTGTAGTCAGTGTTGTCAGTATCTCAGAGTCGGGATATTCAAGCTCTATTACCACAGTATTTTTGTCAGGTGAAGTGACTCCGAGGCTTTCAACAGACGCCGAACCGCTGTTGATTTGCTCGGCGTTTTTAATGCTGAACAATGTTTTTGCAGTGGGGGAGTTGGTTTGTTTTGATACCGAACGCTGAAAACCGTATACAAAATCGGAAGAAGTCAGTTCTTCTCCGTTACTCCACCTGAGTCCGTTTCTGAGATGAAATGTGTATGTTTTATTGTCGCTGCTGATATCCCAGGTTTCAGCAGCGCCGCCTATAATGTCATCATTACCGTTAAGCCGTACAAGACCTTCGTAAATATTCAGGATGATCATATCTGATACATCATCATCAGCTATCTGAGGATCAAGAGTTTCGGGTTCATATGTTATATGATAGTTTATGATGCTGTCCTGCGGAGTTTTCTCCTTTTTTGAGCAGCCTGTGGGAATACAGAGGACGGACAGTATCAATACAAATGATATAATGCTTTTTAAGTGTTTCAATTTATTTTCCTTTCGCCTGTAAAGTAAAATAGCTTTATATATAAATAAATAGCTTGACATATATTATAATATAAAAACAGATGGCTGTTGTCAACAACAAAGAGGATACAATATCGTTACAAGTATGTATAAATAAATAGTATAATGGAAAAATGAATAAAAATATTGTCATTTAATGGAATTAGTGGTTGTATTTTTACAAAAATATGTTAAAATATTAATAGACGGTTTTTAGTTACTATAACCCGTTCGGTTCAGACATATAATAATCAGGGGAGGTATTTTAATGGTATTAACTATAGCAAGACAGTTCGGCAGCGGCGGACGTAAGATCGGAAAAAAAGTTGCAGATAAGTTGGGTATTCCTTTTTACGACAAAAAGCTGATCACCTTAGCTGCAAAGGAAAGCGGTATTGATCCCGATATTCTCAAGACAGTTGATGAAAAAGCCTCCAATAGTCTTCTCTATGCACTTTCAATAGGTGCGGCGTCAGCTTATGACAATTATCATGAGCCTCCGCTGCCCATGAATGACAAGCTTTTTCTTATACAGCATGATATTATAAAGAAAGTTTCTGTTGATCCATGTGTTATTGTCGGAAGGTGCAGTGATTATATACTTAGGGAACGCAGTGACTGTGTGAAGGTTTTCATTTATGCTGATATGAAGTACCGCAAAAAGTACGCAAGGGATGTATATCGTATCTCGGAAGATAAGGTAGAAGGCGTAATAAACCGTATGGATAAGTCCCGTTCAAATTACTATGAATATTATTCTGAAAACGAATGGGGAGATATGAGCAATTATGATCTGTGTATAGACAGCGGAAAACTGGGTGTTGACGGCTGTGTACGCCTGATAGTATCATATCTGAAGATAAGAGGGCTTATAGATCCCGTATGATCACGGAGGATTCATATGAAAAAGTATACTTATCTGGGAAGATCGGGCGGTAAACGTTTCTGCATTGACGGTGTGAATGTTTTTGCGGAAAAATGGAGAACAAAGGGCGAATGTGATATTGTGCTCCATCCCGAAAATAATCAGCCCTACAGCTTTTCCGTTTATACCATTGATAAAAAAGACAGAACGATCACTTTTCTTGCAGGTCATTTTGATGATGATGACTGGGCATTTTTCAAGGAATACGGTGAGGATGATTTTATGTTCTGACCCTGTTATGCGCAGATCGTACAAATAGATGATTTTGCAAATATGATCTTTCATAATAATTCTATTTCGGAGGAAAAATATAATGAACAAAGAAGAACTTATGATTGGCTCGTTGCTTGATCTGAGCAAGACCTATGCCGCAAAGATATTTGAGGGACTTACCTATCCCTGGGAAGCCCTGCCGAAAATATCCGATTATATAATGGCAGTAGGACCTTCGCTCAGTAAGGATGAGTTTGATCAGATAGGTGACAATATCTGGGTGGCAAAGACTGCCAAAATAGCGCCTACAGCATTTTTAAGCGGTCCGCTGATCATCTGTCCCGGAGCCGAGGTAAGGCACTGCGCATTTATCAGGGGAAGTGCCATAGTCGGAAGCGGCAGCGTTGTAGGCAATTCCACCGAGCTTAAAAACAGTATTATTTTCCAGAATGCTCAGGTTCCGCACTATAATTATATCGGAGATTCTATTTTAGGATATAAGGCTCATTTAGGCGCAGGCGCGATAACATCAAATCTGAAGTCTGATAAAAGTATAGTTACTGTTCCCGAAGATGAGGGAAGGATCAATACAGAGCTAAAAAAATTCGGAGCTATTGTAGGCGATAATGTTGAGGTAGGCTGCAACAGCGTACTTAATCCGGGTACTGTCATCGGAAGAGGCACGACTGTATACCCGCTTTCAATGGTAAGAGGTACTATTCCTGCAAACAGCATTTATAAAAAGGCAGGAGAAATTGCGGAGAAGCTCTGATGGAGAAATTTGATCTTTATGATAAAGACCGACAGCTTACTCCTTTTACAATGGAGAGGGGAAAACCAGTTCCCGATGATCTTTACAGAACTGTTGTGCATATAGCCTTGTTTAACAGTGAAGGAAAAATGCTTATACAGAAAAGGCAGAAAAATAAATCAAGCTGGGCTGATTTGTGGGATTTTACTGTCGGAGGTCATGTTACTGCCGGTGAAACGAGCCGGCATGGGGCACAAAGAGAATTGGAAGAGGAGCTTGGTTTGAAAGTTGATTTTTCCGGGCTGCGTCCGTCGTTCACTGTTAATTTTCAGACGGGATTTGACGATTTTTATATAATTTCCCGTGATGTTGATATAGCTGAGCTGACCTTACAGGAAGAGGAGGTTCAGTCGGTCAGATGGGCTGACATGGCGGAAATTCTTTCTATGACAGACAGCGGTGAATTTATCAGGTATAAAAAAAGCCTGATCTGTATGTTGTTTGAGATGAAGGACAGTACAGGTGTACATCTGAGTTAGCATAAAAATATAATTTTATCATATCAGGTATTGAAAAAATTCTTACAGGATATTATAATAGTAGTCAAGGGTTTTTATAAACTTCTGATAATATTAAAAGAAAGGAAAATGGAACATGGTACAGATAACAAAAGATACAATAGTAGGAGATATTCTTGATATTGACGCTACAACAGCTCCCCTGTTTTTTGAGATAGGTATGCACTGTCTCGGATGTCCTGCATCAAGAGGCGAAACTATCGAACAGGCTTGTATGGTTCACGGTGTAAATGCTGATGAGCTTGTAGCAAAGCTCAATTCGCATATTGCAGCAAATCAGTAATATTTTTCAAAGAGCCGCAGAGATCGTTCAGCTCTGCGGCTATAATTATGCAGAGGGTGGGTTATTTGAAGCTTGATGAAAGACTGGCGCTTTGTGCGTCATTTGTCAGAGAATACAGCAAAATTGCCGATATAGGCACTGATCACGCCTATCTTCCTGTTTATCTGATAAAAAGCGGCAGGGCGGATCATGCTGTTGCGGCAGATGTAAGAGTGGGACCTCTTGAAAATGCAAAAAAGAATATATCCGAAAACGGACTTTCCGACAGGATAAAAACAGTTCTTTCTGACGGACTTGAAAAGATATCTTCCGATGAAGCCGATGATATAGTTATTGCAGGTATGGGCGGAGAACTTATAGTAAAGATCATAGAGGCTGCTCCCTGGCTGAAAAACAGCAGTAAGCATCTGATATTGCAGCCTATGACAAGGGCAGAGGAACTGAGAGAATATCTTTGCAGGGAGGGATTCCGCATAATTACCGAGAAAGCCTGTATATCATGCAAAAAAAGCTACAGTGTGATTTTATGCGAATATGACGGCGCAGAGAGAGAATGCAGCGATGTTTACAGATATATCGGAGAGCTTGATAATGATAAAAGCATGGAAGCAGAAAGATATAAATATGTAATAAATGAAAAACTCAAGAAAAAAATAAAAGGTTACAATGAGGGCAGCGAGGAGTATAAAAGACTAAATGACCTTATAGATTATCTTGACAGCGGAAAGGAATGATCATTATGGCAAAGGCAGCGGAAATATATGAATATATAGACAGCTTCGCACCTTTTGAAAGTGCAATGGGCTTTGACAACGTTGGTTTACTTGTAGGTGATCCCGAAACTGTATCCGAAAAGGTGCTTCTGTCACTGGATATAACATCGGATGTTATAGAAGAAGCAGTAAGGAAAAATGTTTCGGTTATTGTAACTCATCATCCTGTTATTTTTAATCCGCTGAAAAAACTTTCATCGGACAGTCTGCAATATAAACTGGCGAAAAACGATATTACAGTTATTTCGGCTCATACAAATTTAGATATATGCTGCGGCGGAGTCAATGATACACTTGCCGAAAAAATAGGGCTTATCATAGATGAACATACAGATGAGGATTGCTGCCTTACAGCAGAACTTGAGAGTGAAATGGAATATGACATATTTGCTAAGCAGATCTGTGACAAATTAAACTGTAAAGGAATAAGGTTTACAGCAAGAAAAGGGAAGATAAAGCGTGTTACGGTAGCCTGCGGTGCAGGAGGCAGCAGTATTTTCAGGGCTGCAAAGGAAAAATCCCACGCTTTTGTAACAGGGGAGATCAAACATCATGAACTGCTGTTTGCTATGGAAAAAAATATAGCAGTATATGATCTGGGACATTTCCGCAGTGAAGATATTATCATCGAAAAACTTGCCGTTATGCTTTCGGAAAAATTTACCGGTACGAAATTTGAAAAAGCAGAAAGTGACAAGGAGAATATATCCTATTATATTCGTAACTGATCTGAGCCAAAAAGGAGGAAAAAATGGCGCTTGACGGTGTTTTTTTAAGACATATAAAGAAGGAGCTTGAAGAACGTCTTATTGACAGCAAGGTAGATAAAATATATCAGCCTGTGCGCGATCAGCTGGTTCTGTCAATGCGTTCGAGAGAGGGGACTGACCTGCTTTTCATCTCTGCGAGAGCAAACGGTCCGAGGATAAATCTGACTGATAAAAAGCCGGAAAATCCGAAAGTACCGCCCATGCTCTGTATGCTGCTGCGAAAAAGACTTGCAGGTGCAAGACTTCGTTCGGTACGTCAGCCCGAGCTTGAGCGTCTTCTGATACTTGAATTTGAAGGAAAAAACGAGCTTGGCGATACGGTAATGCTGTCGCTGGCTGTAGAAATAATGGGGCAGTACAGCAATATCATATTCATTGACGAGAATGGGGTTATCATAGACGCAGTTAAGCGTGTTGATCCGTCTATGTCGTCCCAAAGACTTGTGCTGCCCGGAATAAAATATGAATTGCCGCCGCAGCAGTCAAAATTGAGTATGCTGACTTATGATGCGGAAGATATAATCAGGAAGGTTGAAAGCCTTCCCGGTTCAAAACCTCTGTCAAAGGCATTGCTGTCTGTAATACAAGGTGTTTCGCCTATAATTTGCAGGGAACTTGAATATCTGACCGGCAGGGGAAAGGATGTTTTTTCAGATGAGCTTGATGAAGAAAAGCGTACAAGATTGTCTTATTTTTTAAAAAGGGATATTGCGGCTGTAAGAGAATGCAGCGGTGAGCCCTTTATTATAACAGATATGACGAATAAACCTGTTGATTTTACATACGAGCATATACAACAGTACGGAAGCGGAAGATCAAAAAAGGAGTCCGCAACCTTCAGCGGTCTGCTTGATATATATTATGCAAAGAAGGATAATGCAGAAACTATCCGTTCAAAAGCTGAGGATCTTACAAAGCTTATGAATAATCTTGCTTCAAGACTTATAAAGAAGATATATATACAGACAGACGAACTGAAAAACAGCGCTGACAGAGAGCATTTCCGTATATGCGGAGATCTTATACAGGCAAACCTTTATCGTATCGAAAAGGGTGCTTCCGAATTTGAAGCAGAGAATTTTTATGATGAGAACCTTTCTTTGATAAAAATAAAGCTTGACCCTGCACTCTCCGCATCTGCAAATGCGCAGCGGTATTATAAAAGCTATCAGAAAGCCAAAACAGCAGAACAGGTGCTTCGTGTACAAATAGAAAAGGCTGAAACGGAGCTGGATTACGTTTCTTCCGTTCTTGATTCAATAGGTCGTTCCGAAACAGCGGCAGAACTCGGAGAAATACGTCAGGAACTTGCCGAACAGGGTTATATCAGAACAAAAGGCAAAAAACAGAAGGCGGATAAGCCTCTGCCGCCTAAAGAATACATAAGTAAAAGCGGATTCAGGATACTTGTTGGAAGAAACAATAAACAAAATGATAAGCTGACACTGAAAACAGCCGATAAGAATGATATCTGGTTTCATACAAAGGATATCCCCGGCTCTCATACCGTTATCATTGCACAGGGCAGAGAAGTGGATGACGAAACTATGCTTATGGCAGCAAAACTTGCCGCATATAACAGTAAAGCAAGAGAAGCGGGAAAGGTGCCTGTGGATTTTACAAAAATAAGATATGTCAGTAAACCTCAGGGAGCTAATCCCGGAAAAGTAATTTATATCAATCAGCAGACTATGTTTGTTGAACCCGAAAACTATGATAACAAAATTTAATATTTTTCACTTAATAAGAAATGCTAAAAATATATCGGATTCTTGATGTTATTTGTGGTAATGATAGAAAAAAATATTATTCCTTTAAAGAATTTTAACTGTCGGTTTATGTCATATCATTGGATAGGACAGATAAAAGAAAAATAAAGAATTAAGAATTTGGAGGATTAGTTATGATCATGCAGATCATCCTCGCACTTGGAGGACTGGGTCTGTTCCTTTACGGAATGAGACTCATGGGAGAAGGACTTGAGCTTGCAGCGGGTAATAATCTGAGAACGCTGCTGGAAAAACTGACTACTAACCGATTTCTGGGAGCACTTGTAGGCGTTGTTGTTACCGGTATAATTCAGAGTTCAACTGCTGTTTCGGTAATGTGCATAGGTTTTGTAAATGCACAGATAATGAACATAAGCCAGGCAATGGGAGTAATAATGGGCGCTACCATAGGTACTACCGTAACAAGTATTCTTTTGTCAATACAAATATCTGATTATGCGCCGCTGGCAATTTTTATCGGCGCAATAATGGTAATGATATGTAAAAAGAATAATCACAAATATATCGGTCAGATAATAGCCGGTTTCGGCATACTTTTTTACGGTATGACTACTATGAGCGCAAATCTCAAGCCTATTGCCGAATCCGAGTTTTTTAAAGGTATCATAACATCCGTAAGCAATCCGTTTATTGGTGTAATTTTCGGTGTTGCGTTTGCCGCAATATTACAGAGCTCTTCGGCAGCTGTAGGCGTACTTCAGGCGCTGGGCGCGGCAGGTGCGCTTTTGCTTCCGGATGCAGTTTATATGGTATACGGCATCCACATAGGTGCCTGTGTTACTGCTGTTATCTCCACTATAGGCGCAACAAAATCAGCCAAGAGAACGGCTATATCCTATGTATTGTTTACTACGATCGGAACGTTCTTGTTTGCGCTTATATCTGCGCTCACTCCTTTCAACAGCTGGATACAGGTCGTAACAGACAGCGTACCGTTACAGATATCCCTCGTTCATATCATTTCAAGTATTATTGCAACTGTAGTTGTTCTGCCCGGAGTAGATCTTATCATAAAGCTTTCGAGTATAATCATACCTGGGGATGAGGAAGCTGAAAAAGAGGCCTGCCGTCTTAAATATGTTGACGAGCGTCTTCTTAAAACACCGCCTTTCGCAGTATCTCAGGTAACGAAGGAAATAGACAGAATGGGTACTCTTGCAAAGAAAAATTTTGCAAGGTCAATGAGAGCCTTTATGAATAAGGATGCTGCCATGATAAAGGAAGTTGAAGAAAACGAGGATGTTATCGACTACCTGAATATGGCAATAACAGATTACCTGGTAAAGCTGAACGGTCTTAATCTTGAGGACAGCGACCGTCTGAAAATAGGTTCGTATTATCATGTAGTAAGTGATATGGAACGTATCGGCGATCATGCGGAAAACATCTGCGAGCTTGCCCAGATGCTTATAAGCAAGGAAGAATCTTTCAGTGAGGATGCGGCAGCTGAAATAGAGAGTATGAATACCCTTGTTACCAATATAATCGATGATTCTCTGAAGATGTTTGAGTCAAGTCACTATGACCAGAAGATGATAGATCTTGTCAGCAGCATTGAAGAAGAGATAGACGATAAGACCGCGCTTTATAAAGACAGGCATATTGACAGACTCAGTGAAGGCAAATGTAACGCAACTGTGGGAACACTGTTTATGGAACTGCTGACAAATCTTGAGAGGATCGCAGACCACAGTACAAATATTGCATTTTCAATGTTTCCAAACAAACACGCAGTTCATGATGAAGCTGCTGTAAAAGCATGATATGTAAATATCAAAAAATACCCGTACAGAAAAGCGTATGAAAACCTTTCTGTACGGGATCTTTTTATTATTTTCTGAAAATCAGTATTCGCTGAGGGGATCATATCTTACGCCGTCCCTGCGTGTTTCAAAATGAAGGTGAGGGCCTGTAGAATAGCCTGTGGAGCCTACATTTCCGATATACTGACCTGCGGAAACATACTGACCCGGTTCAACAACAACATTGCTCAGATGACCGTAAATGGATATTTTACCGTTTCCATGGTCTATCATTACATAGTTTCCGTAACCTCCGCCGCAGCCGCAGCTTTCAAATTTACCATAGTCATGGGTACAGGTAGTGCAGGTGGAGAAAACAGTTCCCCCGGCACAGGCTATGACCTTGGCGCCGTAAACATTTCCGTCAGCGATATCAAGGGCACCGTGATTATCTGCGCCGCGCCATTCGTCAAATGTGGATGTAAGATATGTATGTCCCGGAAGCGGCCAGACATATTTTCCGTCTGATACGGGTACAGCGGGATCTTCTTCGTAATAATCCGACGTTTCGTCATTATCATTATTGTTATAATTGTCAGAGTTTTCGTTGTCACTGCTCTGATTGGAATTCTGTTTTGGTGTTTCAGTTTTTGATCCTGTCGGATTTGACCGAGAGCTTTCTTTTTTCTCCACAGATGATGCTTTATTACTGGAAGAGGATGCCTCATTTTTCTTCTTTTCTGCATCGGCGGCTTTCTGAGCGTTATATCTTTCAAGTGCCTGTTCAAGCTCACGCTGACGATTTTCGTTTTCCTGAATCTCATTTTCCTTATTATATTGTTTCTGCATCAGCTCGTTGATAATGATCTGATTTTCAGAGGAAAGCTCATTAAGCTTTGCCTTATCCTTTTCAAGCTGTTTCTTTTCATTTTCAACTTTAGTTTTGGCTTCCTTCAGTTCTTCCTGCTCTTTGGTTATGGCTGACATCTTATCCTGCAAATTCTTTATAAGTTTATTGTCAGCATCAGTTATGCTTGAAACAAGCTCCATTTTATCAACATAATCGGAAAAATCCTTAGCCTGCAGAATAATCTCAAGAGAAGAGATATCTCCTGCCGTATAAATAGCCCTTAATCTTTCCTTGAGTAATTCAAGTTTATCGTCTATCTGTGCAGTTTTTTCATCTATGAGTACCTGATTGTCCTTGATTTTTTTATTCAGATCGTTTATTTTTTTGTTGCTTTGCTGTATTTTCTGAGAAAGATCAGATATCTTACCCTGAAGCTCTTCACTGTATGAAATTTTTTCCTGGAGTGACATTTCGGTTTTTGCAAGCTCATTCTGTTTTTTCTCGGCTTCCTTCTGAAGCTGGGATTGCTGAGCCTTGTTTTCTTTTTCGTCAAACGCCATAGCATCAGGCATTGTTATAGCAGCTGCGGCAGTAAGCGCAGTTAAAATGCAAAGACATTTTTTGATTATTGTATGTTTACCAGCCAATGATATCTCCTCCTTCTTTGCGCAGATACTTTGTGATTGAAATATAACCGCCTAAAGCGCCAATAAGTATACCGGCGCCGCAGAAGCCTGCGGCAATGTTCAGCCATATTGAAGAAAGGGGAATAGCAGATGTACCTATAAGCGTTATCATCTGACCGGCAGTATCCTTGATTGGATTATAAACGCTGATGAGGACAATAGAAGAAATTGCTCCTGCAATAAAACCTATAGCCATAGCTTCAATAATAAACGGTATGCGGATAAAGGTGTTGGTAGCTCCTACGGATTTCATTATGCTTATTTCAAACCTTCTGGAATACATTGTCATTTTAATTGTATTTGAAATAATGAACAGGGTAACGATCCCCAGAATGAGTACTACCCAGAAACCTACGATTGAAACAAAGTAATTCAGCTTAGTAAGTGTTCTGGCGATATCACCTCTGTCGCTGACAGAGGATACGCCCTCAACGGCTTCGATCTTGGTAATAGTTTCCTTGTAATCCGAAAGATCTTTTAACCGAACCTTATAGGCATTTCCGAGAGGGTTCTTATCACCCTGAAGACTGTCATAAAGATTGCCCAGACGGTCTTTATATTCCTTTATCGCCTCATCTTTAGGGTAATAGTTACATTCTTCCACATTGTCGATTTTCTTTATTACAGCGCCGAGCTTTATTGCGTCAATGTCTGACATTTCATAATCAAGGAAAACATTTATCTGATTATCTTCACCGATACTTGCGATAAGACTGTTTACATTTACAGAAACAAGTATTGCTGCGCCCGTGATAATAAGACAGGAAACAAGCACTATTATAGATGCAAGTGACATCATTCTGTTGATCCAGATGTTTTTAATACCTTCTTTTACGAGATAACTGCTGCTGTTGAATTTCACTTGGATTCCTCCTCGCTGTCAATAACTTTAGTATCAGAGGATGCTTCGGTTTCTGTGTTTTTATCTGAGGTATCATCGGATGCCTCCACGCTGTCATCATCCTTCTTATCCTGTTCTATGGCGGCAGGAATGACTTTATCCTCTATAACCTCACCGCCGTCAATCTTTATTACTCTTCCTCCGAAGGAGCGGACGATATCAAGCTCATGTGTGACAATAATTACTGTGGTACCCTTTTTGTTTATATCCACAAGACGCTGCATGATCTCAAATGACATTTTTGGGTCAATATTTCCGGTAGGTTCATCGGCTATTATCATTTCGGGATTGTTGACAAGTGCTCTTGCCAGGCTTACACGCTGTTGTTCACCGCCCGAAAGCTCGCTTGGTCTGCGTTTTTCCTTGCCTTTAAGGCCTACTACGGCAATAACATATTTTACACGTTTTTTTACGAGCTTTTCGGGTGCACCTATCGCTCTCATAGCGAAAGCTATGTTATCATAGACATTCATTTTTTCTATAAGTCTGAAATCCTGAAAAACAATGCCCATAGTACGGCGAAGATAGGGGACCTTACAGCTTTTGATGTTCATAAGATCATAGCCGTTGACGTGTATCTTACCGAAAGTAGCGGTTTCCTCATGTATAAGCAGTTTAAGAAATGTACTTTTGCCTGCTCCCGAAGAACCTACAATAAAAACGAATTCTCCCGGATCTATGTCTATGCTGACATTTTTCAAAGCTTCTGTTCCGTTGGAATAGATTTTTGAAACATTTTTCATATGTATCATTATCAACGCTTCCTTTTATAAAAATGTGGAATTACGAAAGTGGAAAGTGGAATTATTCAAAGCAAGGAGATAAAACAGCGGTCTGTTTTCTAAAACTGAATTGGAATGGCTGTAAGCTTTCGACTCTGCACTTTAAGCTTATCTAATTATATAATATAATTCATGATTCGTCAAATAAATAATAAGTTTTACAGGTGAAATAATTTGGCATAATTAACAATATAGTTATAGCCACAAAAAGAGAAAAGCTGAACGTATCGATATTTGTCGTGTTGATTCAAAATACGGCGCAGAGACTGTATATAATGTAACAGATAATACTTTTTATGAATATAATATACTAACGATGCTGTTATAAGCTATGCGGCGGGGTACTATTTGGCAGCAATGAATCCTTATGCTTTTTATGTATGATAAAGCTTACGAAAGAAAAATAAAAAATTAAAAATATTAAAAATAAAAATTAAAAAAACTCTTGACAACCATAGAAATATATGGTATTATAATGAAGTCGCTGAGAGATAACTCAGTTAGACGCATGGGAGCATAGCTCAGCTGGGAGAGCATCTGCCTTACAAGCAGAGGGTCATAGGTTCGAGCCCTATTGTTCCCACCAAAGAACTTGATGGATGATGGGTACGCGGTGATTGTCGGTAATTGTTAATTATTCACTATTCATTATTCATTATTTCTGGTCCGGTAGTTCAGCTGGTTAGAACGCTAGCCTGTCACGCTAGAGGTCGACGGTTCGATCCCGTTCCGGATCGCTCATATGCCTTTGTAGCTCAGTCGGTAGAGCAGGGGACTGAAAATCCCCGTGTCGGTGGTTCGATTCCGCCCGAAGGCACTTAGAAGATGCGGATGTAGCTCATCTGGTAGAGCGCAACCTTGCCAAGGTTGAGGTAGCGAGTTCGAGCCTCGTCATCCGCTCCATATAAGGCGACATAGCCAAGCGGTAAGGCACGAGTCTGCAAAACTCCGATTCCCCAGTTCGAATCTGGGTGTCGCCTCTCTTTTTATTCTGGTACGGTACTGGTTTATTGTGGAAGTGTGTGTCGTATCAAGTATTGATCGTAATGTGTTAATTCATAGTTCATGTTGTTCGGTCGGCTGTATATGGCTGATCGACTTGATCTTTTTATGGATCAATAATTTCAACAACATACTGAATACTGAAATGTCAATGTAATAATTGTTTGAGGGACTGTTTTCACAAAAGAAACCAGTCTTTTTTTGTTAAGTAATAGCAAAGGTCTAGAAAAGATAATTGTTACATATTTTGTTACTCTAAAAATAGGAACTGGTTCCTGTTTTATTCAAAACGATAAATCCCCTCCGCTATGAATTACTCACGGCGGAGGGGATGTTTTTTATGCTGCCATATAACTCA
>CACWRT010000018.1 GCA_902763365.1 uncultured Ruminococcus sp. | reverse complement strand
GTTTATAAGCTCCTTCATAACGCACCTCCGGAATAGCATATATAGTCTTTACATCTTTTATAACTATTATACCTTAAAATTTCTTTTAGTCAAGATTTTAGTGCGTCATCGTCCGAAATTATATAAACAAAATACCTCTGGAATCATATACGCTTTCGGTATTTACATTGCCGCATCGTACTGCACGGTCAAGTGCCATTATTGTAGCAATAGCTCCGTCAATTTTCTCTGTTGACTTTTCCTTATCTGCTTTGATATTTCCGGCTGGGTCTGTTCTGATGAAGATATTATCCATCATCCACCGGAGAACAGGGTGTCCGCCGTGAGCAATTTTCTGCTCAAGCGTCAGCTTCATAAGTTCCTTTGTAGTCGGCGACATATCCTTAAACCCTTGTCCGAAGGGAACAACAGTAAATCCCATACCTTCAAGGTTCTGCACCATCTGCACGGCTCCCCATCTGTCAAAGGCTATCTCACGGATATTGAAACGCTCACCAAGACGTTCTATGAATTTTTCAATGTAACCGTAATGAACAACATTTCCTTCCGTTGTTTCGAGAAAACCTTGCCGCTCCCATATATCATAAGGAACATGATCTCGCTTTACTCGGAGATCGATGTTATCCTCCGGTATCCAGAAATAGGGCAGGACATAATATTTATCGTCCTCGTCTATCGGAGGAAAAACGAGTACAAAAGCCGTAATATCCGTTGTGCTTGACAGGTCAAGACCACCGTAACATACACGACCTTCAAGCTCCTCCAGATTAACCGCAAACGCACACTTATCCCATTTCTCCATAGGCATCCAGCGGACAGCCTGCTTTACCCATTGATTAAGGCGGAGCTGCCTGAAAGCGTTTTCTTCTCCCGGATTTTGCCTTGCAGAATTACAAGCCGCCTGTACCTTATCCATTCCTATTGTGATACCGAGTGATGGATTAGCCTTTTTCCAAACCTTCGGATCAGTCCAGTCCTCATTCTCCTCTGCACCGTAAATGCAGGGATAAAAGGTCGGATCAACCTTTCTGCCGGATATAATATCCATTGCCTTTTGATGAAGCTCATAGCAAATAGAGTGCGTATCGTTTCCGGCAGTCGTGATGATAAAATGCAGAGGATTTTTTCTTGCATCTGATGTTCCTTTCGTCATCATATCAAAAAACTTCCTGTCCTTTTGCACCCACAGTTCATCGAAAATAAGTGCTGAAACATTAACACCCGACTTACCTGCAACATCGGCTGAAAGAGCCTTATATGTGCTGTTGGTCGGTGTAAAATGAATAGTTTTCCGGCTCGGTCTTATATCGCAGCGTTTTCGCAGGGCAGGACAAAGCCGTACCATATCGCAGGAAACATCAAAAACAAGAGAAGCCTGATCTCGATCGGCAGCACAGCCGTAAACCTCGGCTCTCTGTTCGCCATCGGCGCAGAGCATATACAGGGCGACAGCTGCTGCAAGCTCACTCTTGCCGGATTTCTTACTTATTTCAATATACGCCGTATTAAACTGACGAAAATCATCTGAGCGTTTCGTACCGAAAATATCACGGATTATTCTCTCCTGCCAGTCGATAAGTTCAAAGGGCTGATTGTAGAATTCGCCTTTTGTATGCCGCAGCTGTTCGATAAAGGCTACGGCATAATCGGCGGCATCCTTATCGTAGTATGATCCCTTTGCCATAAATTTAGTAGGCGTGTATTTTTTTAGTTTTCTCAATTTCTCACCTCCACTCAGGTCGGCTGTCCTGCGATAGCCTCCTGACTAAGTTTCATGATTTCTGAAAGTTCCATACCAACTCACCTCCAAACAAAAACAGCCGCATCTCTGCGACTGCCAAAAAGTATGTATATAAACGAGAAACACACCCTTTCAGGTGTGCTCTCGGAGTTTTCAGTTGTATTCTTTTATAAGGATCGCAAGTGCGATTTCCGTGTCCTCGTCTGTCGGCTTTACATCAAGCCCTCTGTCGTAGTTGTATACTGTTTTGCCGTTTCGTTTCAGCATCAGCTTGCTGATCCTTCCGCCGTCAATGCCAAAGTCCTCGCTCGGCTCTTCGTAATGTTTCACCCAGTAATGAAAGGTGCTGTTCCGTACCCTTATGCTGCCCTCAGTCCACATTTTCGTTCCCTCCGCTTATCAGTCTGTCCATCTTCCTGCAAATCTCGTTAAGCCTGTTGTTTATCGCCCGGCAGGTTCTTTCGTTCCGGCTGTAACCGAGCCGCTCATGCAGCTCGTTGTATTCCTTTTGCAGCCTTGCAAGCTCGGTTCTCTCTCTGCTCGTCATTGTCTTTCCCTCCTTCAGAAAAGGTCGCCGTTAAGGTACATATCCTCGATGTCCTCTCTCGTTACCCTTATGCCGTCGCTCTCCATGTCGTTTACGATATCCTGAATTTCAACCGGGTCGAGGTCATATTTCTTTGCGATCTCCTTGATGTCCTTCTTTGTAATCTTTCTTGCTCTTTTCATGGTGGTCTACCTCCGTTTGTTTTTGTAGGGTTGTTCCCTTGTTGTGTACACATATTAACTCTTTCAGGTGTACTTATCAATACGATTACTACACAATCATCCGGGCAGGTAATTGTGTAGTAGTGTGTAATTTATCAGAGTTTTATATGTCCGTAGAGGTCGGCTTCGCTGCGGTAAAGGCCGCGTCCGTCACTCAGTATTTTTACAAAACGGTAGGTCTTTTCGGTGCAGAGGTTTTCAAAATGGTTCGTGGTCTTTCTGCCGAAGGTGGTGGTGCTTTCCGTCAGCCGAACCCTTATGCTCTTTTTGTTGACCTTGATTATCTCGCCCTGCCATGTGGTACTCTGTATCAGAAGTCCGATGCAATTTCCTCTGTATGCTTCAACCTTCATTCCGATTTGTGCGTTTGTCATATTACTCAACCTCCGTTTTATTTTTGTATCTGTATATTAACTCTTTCGGAGGTACTTATCAATATCACTATCACACAATCATTTCGGGCTGATCTTGGCGGTAAATTGTGTATATATGAGGAGAAAACCGCCCTTTTCCGGGCGGCGGTCAGGCTCAGTTTACGCTGAACCTGATCCCCTGAATCTCTGTTTCTCCCCAGAATTCTTTTCTTATTCTTGTGTAAAGCCCTGTCATGGTGCAGCCTTCGGCGGCAAGCTGGTGAATGTTCTCCATCAGGGCGGTACTTTTACCTGTGTAGGCGAACTCCTTAATGCCTGCCTTGCGGAGGGTGTCAACAAAATCCGCAACCTCTCTGTCCCAAAGGAGATCCGAAAACTCGAACTCGTCTGCGCCGCTTTCGATGCTGCCCGCCCATGCTCTGTAGGCTTTGTTTGCACCGTCTGTGAAGGGAAAGGAAATGTCCTTGTTCTCTGCTATCCAGTTGCTGTATTCCTCGCTGCAGTAGCCGTAGGTCTTTTCAATCTCCCTGCGCTGCTCCAGTCTTGCTCTGCGTTCGTCATCCCAGGCGTGTCCGACTTTTTTCATTTCCTCGAAAAATGCGTTTTCTCTTTTCATGGTGGTGTACCTCCGTTTGTTTTTTTGTAAGGGTTGTTTTCCTTTCGGTGTGTACATATTAACTCTTTCAGGTGTACTTATCAATACCACTATCACACAATCATCCGGCAGGGTAATTGTGTAATAGTGGTGATAATTTCGTATTCGATTTTCAGAGGTCATGATTAAAAAATGCCGCACGGAGTGGTATAATCAGGTTATAATTTTCTGTCCACATTGCGGTGGATTATTTCAATTATCTTTTCTATCTCCTCATCGCTGATACCGATATCCTGCAAACTTTCCCTCGTTCCGCAGTCGCTGCAAATAGGGGTCTCATTATCTGTCCTTGATATTGCCGGGTGTCCTCGATAGGCGGTGCCGCAAATCGGGCAAGTCCTTATTTTAATCTCAGCTGTTTCCATAATATTTTCTTCATCCTCTCTACCGTTCTGGTAAGTATCTTCGTATCGAATCCAAAATTCTTGTAATATTCATACAGGTCTTAAATAATTTAAAATCAATTAAGTAAAAATTAAGTAAAAATTTATAAAAAGACTTGACAAATTACACAATTGTAGATATAATATGAATATATATTTCTAATTATGTGAGGAGGCATATTAGTGATTTGTCCAAAGTGTGGATTTGACGGTTGTCAAATTGTTGCAGAAACAACCAGTAAAGGTAAAGATTTTTCTGCTGGTAAAGGGTGTTGTGGTGCTTTGTTATTAGGTCCCATAGGTATTCTTTGTGGTGCATGTGGTAAAGGCAAAAAGATTAAATCAACAAATTACTGGATTTGTAATAATTGTGGAAATAAATTTAAAGCATGAATAAAAAGGATAGAATATGGATATGTTGCATGGAATACTGCCAAAAGTATTGTAAATGTCATCAAATGCCAGAAAGAAGTTTTTTTATAAATGGTTACCAGTTACCTTTGTGTGCTAGATGTACAGGTATACTCATAGGTAATCTTTTTGGATTATTTCTTTCTCCATTTCTTAGATTTCGTTTACATAATTCATTGCTTATGATACCACTAATAATGGATGGAAGCATTCAATATTTTACCACTTATAAATCCAATAATATAAAAAGATTGATAACAGGGATATTGTATGGGTATTCCTTTGTTTCGACATTTTTTTGGTTACTTCGTCTCATAATTAAATCTTTTAAAAACAAATTTGGTGTGTAGTTGCCCTGTAAGCTACACACTTTTTTATATTCCTCACCAATGAATCCGAGCCTTAAAAGCCAGGTTCTCATTGCGAATTTCGGGCTTGCTGTTCGGACGATCTTTGCCATCTCGCTGAGTGCAAGGCAAAGCTGAATGTAGCTCTTGAGCTGTCCTGCGTGAAGGCCGTTCTGCTTGCCGCCGCTTGGTGCATCGAATTGAAAAAGTCTGAATTCAACCGTGCCTTTTGTAAAGGTTGCGTGGAGGTTGAGCATATGGTAGCGGCTGTCGTTGTAGTGGTGGCTTCTGCCGTAATTTGCACCGTTGCCCTCGTACCAGATGTCTGCAAGCTGGCTCATTGTTTTCGGCTTTTTGCTGTTGAGCTTTGCGAGGAAATTCGGATTGACCGTTCTGCAGTAGCGGCTCATTCTGCCTTCGTTTATTTTCAGGGCTGTTGCGATCAGGCGTTCGTGTGAGGCCATCAGATTCGCTAAATTTCTGAGGGTCTGTGCTGTGTGACCGTTTGCTCCGATGTGAATGTGTACTCCGCAGCCCCTTGTCGCATCGCTTTTTGCTCCTGCCTTGCGGAGCTTTCTGATCAGTTCCTGCAGGGTTTCAATGTCGCTGTAGTGAAGGATCGGAGTTACCAGTTCGCATTTTTCGCTGTCCGCTCCGCTGATGCTGACATCCTTCTGGAATTTCCACTCTCTGCCCTCAGCATCCCATGCTGACCAGGTGCTGTATCCGTTGCGGCCTGCTGTGTTCTGGTATCTTCTTGTTCCGAAGAACTCTGCGGCGGTCTTGGCTGCCTTTTCTCTTGTGATGCTGTTCATCTCTACTTCGACCCCGATGGTCTGCTTTTTCATTTCCTCTATCTGTCTTGCAACCTTAGTATTCATGGTGGTTTCCTCCGTTTTTTGGTTTTGTTTTCCCTTTCGGTATGTGTATATTAACTCTGATTGCACACTATATCAAGCAATATTTGAGATGTATATCCACCAATCATAAGGGCTGTTTTTCGGAGGAAGTTGTGTATATTATGGTGGTTTAATCCACTTCATCAGTGCAATAATCGTACCCCAGGATCAGCTTGGCGTAGATGAAAGCGTACCGTTCACGCTCGCTGCCCTCAGATGCGAATATGCCATCGAGAAAATAATCCTTCGCTTCTGTCCGGCTGTCCCAGACACGCTCCTGACCGTAGCAGACGGTCGTAACGCTGTCGAGCTTTTCTACCTCGTCCACGCCGTAAGCGACATTCAGACCACAGCCGTTGTCCCATTTTACTATCAGGCTGCCGATATCATCAACGCCCTTCACTGTTCCCTTAGTACCGACAGGCGGTACCTGATCGTCATCCATTTTGCAGAGGACTATTCTCGTTCCGACAGGGTATTGTTTTTTTAATCTTTCCACTTCTTCGCTTGTCGGAAATCTCATTTCTGTTCACCGTCCCTTCCTGCTTTGAATGCTGACGAGCCGTCAAGGTTTCGGAGAAGTATCTTTCTTTCCGCTTTGTACTCTGCTCCGATAAAACCTAATCTTAGCAAAAAACATCTGAAAGCGTACTTCTCGTTATCAACATCCTTTTCCTTAGCGGTCACTCTTTTCGCATCCTTTGACATTTTGCAAAGAGCTGTAATGAAATGGGTGTAGGCTTTGACCTCGTCAGGCATTACCTCGGAGAACCAAGGAAATGATACCGTTCCGACATCCTCGTTCTGTTCGATTTTCAGGTCATCCACACCGAGTGCCTTTTTGATAAGGTTTCCCTTTGCTTCAAGGATCTTCGTAAGGTTTCCGACCGCCACGCTTTCCAGCGGCAGTGTTATCGTAAGGTCAATGCTTTCGCACTGTTCCCCCTGTGTGGGCTTGTGTTCGCTTGTTTCGGTTTCTGCGGATACTTCTTCGGCTTCGCTTTCAGCCGCCGTGTCGGGCGATTCTGAGGTAGTTCCTTCAAAGCCTTTCTGTGCGAGAAATTCTACTAAATCATTGAAGTATTCCTCCTCCACACCATCATCAAAGCTGAGGCATCCGCTTTTGTCGATATTGATGGTATCTACCTGATATGCGAATGTCGGGGCACCAAGATATCGTACTTCGCCTTCCGTAAACTCCGCTATAGCTTTTGCCAGTTCTTTGCGCTCTGCTCCTGTTCTGTTGAACTCGATCCTCATTTTGAGTACCTCCTCTTTTTTGGTAAGTACATATATCACTCTTTTTCGCCTGAAAGTCAACTGTTAATGCCGATTTCAGGCGAAATCTACACAGTACACAAAAATGTGCAAAATATTTCAAATTCACTTGACTTTTGTGTAAAAAAACTATAAAATGACATTATGTAAATAAATGGAAAGGAGCGACAAAAAATGACAGCAAAGGCAATCAATCAATCGATCAACACTAAGCCTTTCTGTCTGACTTGTCAAGCTTTTTCTGAAAATAATTCGGCACAGTCCACTTTTTAATTGGTGGGCTGTGCCGTTTTGCGTTTGCAAGGGAGGTTGGAATAACTGTGGAATCAGAAAAAAATATGGATAAGTACGAAGCATATAAAGCCATGAAAGCGAATCTGTCAAAAGCAATGAAGTCGGAGTTTTATTATCAGGCTATCTTTATTGAGTATGCAATAATTGAAGATCGGTGTTTATCTGCTCTTGTCCACGCAGGTGTCAAGTATCAGGATAGCAAAGGAAATGAATTGAGCTTAGCAAGAAAAATTGAGAAAATGCGGAAAAACCCAGCATTTACAAATAGCTATGTACGTGAAAGAATAACAGAGGAATTACTTGACCAGATATTAGAATGGAAAAGAGAACGTGACAGACTTATACATGCACTTGCAAAAATACCATATGACAATGAGCATGTTAAAAATGTTGCTGAACAAGGGATAGAGCTTGTGAGAATACTGGACAACAAGGTCAGAATAATAAACAGGCATTTTGATAGTGTAAGTAATAAGGAGAGTGAATGAACATATGGAAATTCTTATGATTCTGGAAGTACTGGGAGTAGTGTTATTTCTGGTCGTTTTGATCCCTTTCTTTATTTTTATAATAGCCGAAAAATCCCATTTCTTCGAGTGGCGTAGTATTGTTTTTTCGGTAATATTCTTTGTTTCGGGAATAATGATGTTAATAGGTTCAACAGCATGGAAGAACAACGCTATTATCAATAGCCCATTTTTTCTTCTGTTTAATTTGATAGTTATTTTGTTTTCTGTCTTTATGTTTGTTTTAACAAAACTGATGTCAGCGAAAAATATGAAAGAACAAGCACGGAAAGAAGCTGAATCAATTGTATCCGATTTTATCGAAAAAAATTCATTAGCCATTTATTCAAAATGCTTTGAAAATGGAATATATAGTCTGGATTCAGTTGAGGACATAGATGGTCTTATGATTATTTCGAGGATGTATGGAATTACAGATATTAAACAAGCAAAAGAATGGTATGCCAAAGGTCAGTTATTATTCCAGGAACAAAAAGAAAGAAAGCTTAAACGATCAAGAGAATATGAAGCGAAAAAAAATAATGAAAACAAAGAAAAAGCTGAAACATCTCCAACAGATAAGTATCTTTATGGAATTAAAACAATTCATGCAGCTTGTGCATTCAACTCTGCTCTTTCCATTTCAGGAATGGCAGGTGCTTCTGACACAATGCGTTATCGTGCCCAAAAGAGTGATTCAGCAATTCTTGGCGGTATTGCTAATGGGTTGGCAGGTCCTGGTGCAGGGATTGCAACTGCTATTAACACCGAAATAGAAAATGCAAGGGCAGAAGCAGAAGCAGCTCAATCAAGAGCAAATGCAAGAGATTCTTATGACTACCATCAGAAGGTTTTGCTTGATTCAAGAGGCAAACAATATTCTCTTGAACGTAGAATCGAATATGTTAAAGGGCTTGTTTATGATGAACAAAATATAAACGAAAAATTTCAGATGCTTTCCATATCTACTCCTTCATATAAAATATATGCTCCAAAATCAGGTAATTCTACATCTAAATCAGTAGTAGTGACTTTTCGTATTGAATCAGTAAGGCCTGTAACCTTGTTTAAGAAAAAGGCTATTCTTGACGGTTCTCTCAGAATAGTGGTAAAAAATTCTTCTGGTAATACTATAGGTGAAGGTTTTTATTGTGCCCCTGGATTTGATGAAAGCAGATTAACTTCAGGAAGAATAGATAGCATACAATACGAAATAAAAAAGCTTGAAAAAGTTGGTTTCTTGGATTGTGTTAATCAAGATATCAGAGTTTCATGCTACATTTATGATAGTTATTTTGAACAATTATCTTCCGATGATAAACTAAAAATTGAAATCGAACCTGTAAAGATGTGGATAATTGAAAGTAAACTGATAGGATAACGTCTATTTGAAAATAGAATAAAAATGTTTCAAAGCTGACCCCCGGAGCCTGAAAAAAGACTTCCGAGGGTCAGTTCTTTATTAGCCACTACGCTCCACCTCTTTCACGAGATCGGAATAAGGTATCTTTTTTCCGTTGCGGATTACATACACCCCGTCTGCATCACCTGTATCCTCTACATATCTGCGAAGAATAACGGAGGCGTATTTCTCATCAAGCTCCATCGTGCAGCATATCCTGTTCATTTTCTCACAAGCCATAAGGGTAGAGCCGCTGCCTCCGAAGGTGTCAATGACTACCGCATTTTCCTGTGTTGAATTGCCGATAGGATAGCTCAGAAGGTCAAGTGGCTTGGATGTAGGATGATCGGCATTACGCTTTGGCTTTGCGAAATTCCAGATAGTAGTCTGCTTGCGGTCTGAATACCACTTGTGCTTTCCATTTTGCATAAAGCCGTAAAGCACCGGCTCGTGCTGCCACTGATAATCGGAGCGGCCAAGCACCAGACTGTCCTTTACCCAGATACAGCACCCGGCAAGATGCAGTCCGGCATCAACAAAAGCCCTGCGGAAATTCTGCCCTTCGGTATCAGCGTGAAATACATAAGCAGCACCACCGCTTTCAAGGTGTTCGACCATACACTGAAAGGCAGAAAGGAGAAAATTATAAAACTCCTCGTTTTTCATACTGTCATTCTGGATAGTCAAGCCGGAGGAGCTGCGAAAAGAGACTCCATACGGTGGGTCAGTCAGAATGAGATTTGCCTTTGTGCCGCTCATAAGGGCAGCGACATCCTCTGCGGAAGTTGCATCGCCGCACATCAGTCTGTGTCTGCCGACAGTCCATATATCTCCTCGCTGAACAAATGCCGCTTTTTCAAGTGCGGCAGTCAAATCAAAATCATCATCCTTTGCGCTTGTATTATTATCATCAGCAAACAGGTCAGCAAGCTCGCTTTCATCGAAGCCTGTCATACCGACATCAAAGCCCATTTCCTGTAAGGATGCCATTTCTACTTTCAGAAGCTCGTCATCCCATCCGGCATCGAGCGACATCCTGTTATCGGCGAGTATATACGCTTTCTTCTGTGCTTCGGAAAGATGCTCAACAAATACACAGGGTACCTCGTTCACTCCTTCTTCCTTAGCAGCACAAACTCTGCCGTGACCGCAGAGGATATTATACTCACGGTCAATTATCACAGGACTCACAAACCCAAACTCACGCAGGCTTGAGCGCAGTTTCGTTATCTGCTCCGGCGAGTGCGTCCGGGCATTGTTCACATAGGGTATCAGCTTATTGATATCCACAAGCTGCATCTGCGTTGTCGTTATCATCTGATCAACCCCCATTCTGCGAACTTCTCAAAGCCGCCCAGATCGTGTATGTATTTCCTTGCGATCTCCACTATGTCGGAGTAAGGCTTGCCGTCAACGGTATCATCACCGATAGCACAGCTGATCTCTACCGGTCTGCCAAGAGCCTGTGCCTCAAGGAAAGCGTAAATATTCACGCTCACATCAGCTTTTGACAAATCTTTCCCATGCAGACCGCCGCCTGTAACGCTGTCGCCCATATCACTGCCGAGTTTGCGGTTTGTAGCTCCGCAGTCAACATTACTTCCGCCCGTCCAGTCACCGAGGGGATTTATCTCAGCCGCCGGGAACATCTTACGGAGATTTTCTGTATCCGCATTGCTCTGACAAATGACAAGACGGTCACCGTCAAGAATATATTTGCCATCCTCTCCGAAAGCAAAATAAAACTGCTTTGCAATAGCAGTCAGTCGCTCCTGTTCACCAGTCACAGGCACGCCTTTGAAGATGCCGTTATCTCCGCAGCGGATACGGCCACGCTGATTTTCTGCAAGAATAGGGTCTTGCTTTACTTCCAGATAATCAACTGTCAGTTTCGGTGCAAGACGCTTGACGATGTTTGTTATTTCACCGATATCGAAATGCGCAGAGGTTTCTGCCATAATATGGCAAACCCCGTGTCCGAGCAGTACCTCTACCGCTACTCTCGGATCCTTTTCCTTACTGTATGCCAGATCAACTATTGCTCCAGCAATCCTATCTGCGATTTTATCAGGATGCTGTGGATTCACCTTTTCGTACATATTTTCTTCCTCCTAACCGAATTTCCGTTTCAGGAACTTTTTCAGTCCCTTACGGGTGTCAAATATTTTTTCCTTCATAACCTGCACAGGGACAGGCTGATAGTGCTTCTTTGTATCGTCTGTTTTACGATACCGTTTTCTGTGCTGCATCACTTTCCCTCCCTTGCACGTAGCAGCTTCTCCATCGGATCATCGAACGCACAGCTGTCAATATCCACAGTGCAGTTCTCCTTAACCACCTGGTATATTTGCAGCCACATCTGCTGAGCCTGTTTCAGATAGCTGTGGCTCATTGAAACAAATGGGCTTTGCACCACCGATGTTGTTACTGTCGGATGCTTGCCAACAAGACCATATCTCGTTATAGCCTCTTCACACTGCATCCACCTTGCCGCACACATCGAATATTGCTCAACAAGCAGAGGGTTAACCAATTTATCGCAGCCTAACTTTCCAAGCCATCTGCACATTTTGGTATATATTTCGTCAGCACCAAGCGGTTTTCCGTCACGCTGCATTGCCGATAGATAATCGCCCGGTTTTGGCATATCGACACCTTCGATATTTTCAGGAATATCGAGCCGACTTAAAGGGTGATTTCCGGGATTGCCGGCATCGAGTTTTTCTTTCAGTGCTTTTGGCTTGCGCCCTGCACCCGGTCTTGCACCTCCGCGATTGGTTCCGTCTTTTGCCACTGATTCAGCACCTCCTTCCAGAAAGAATTAGAAAAATCAAACGATGTTTGAAAAATAATCAAACCCCGATTGAAAAAATTGCAGCAAAAAAGCCCGATTGCGGTCGGGCTGATGTGTTTGAATTCTGTTTGATTATTAGGTTGTTATGGGGCTTTTCAAATTAAAATGCCATTGAGAAAAAATTTTAAAGAGTTCCGGGGCATATACCGTCTTTGAATTTGCGATTTTTAAGTACGAGAGGGGCGCCCGTTCCTGTATAATTCACTTTTTAGAGATTTTGACCGCCCCTGGGGGTTGTCCCATAGTGATAAAACAGAGAATACTATTTGTCACTTATGCCAGTAGTCACCTCGCAGAGCGTGTATTCTCGAATGACATGACTGACATAAGCTCTTGAGGTTATCAAAGTTATTTGTGCCGCCTTCTTCAAGAGGTTTTATGTGATGCACGTGTTCTACTCTTCTTAGGATACCCTGTGCAAAGCACTCCTCACAGAACGGGTGCAGTTTTACATAACGGTCACGGACTTTCTGCCATGCAGAACCGTAACGCTCGCTCCGTTTATATTTCCTGCCGTAACGCTCGTACTGCTGATTGGTTATTTTCTTATGCTCCTCGCAGTACAGACCGTCTGTCAGCTTAGGACAATTCGGATAAGCACAGGGCTTCTTTGGTTTCTTTGGCATCACCACCACCTCCTCTTTATCTCACCACAATAAAAACAGCCCCGACGTGGGGCTTGGTTTCATTCCATCATTTCTTCCGCTTCTTTCAGCAGCTCCTCACAAGTCTTATTAAGACTTCTCCTGCATTGCTCGTCAAAGCGTTTGTAAAGAAGTCTTTGTTCATCCTCGGTCAGATCGATAGTATACATATCTTCATTATCGACGCTGTCCGAATCAGCCACAACGGCGGCAATGCAAGTGTCGAGGTGGCTGTCTGTAAAACCGTTAAGGCTTATGAAGAAATCATAACAGCAGTCATCGTCACAGTCATAGCAGTCATCACAGCCACCGTTGTCAACTCCGACAATGGGATACATAGGCTTGAAGCCCAGCTTATGTCGCAGCCTGTCAACAATCTCTATAAGACCGACTGTCGGCATCAGCTGAAAGCGTACTGTCGGGAATCTTTCAGGGCAGCATATGTAAGCCTGATCTTCACCGTAGATCGGTTCCGATTCAAAGTCGATGAATATCTCTGTGTTTATAAAGGCTTCCGACAGGGTAGGTCTAATGCTCGACTTTTTGTTTGCGGCAGTCTTTTGGTCTGCTACGGAGCCTTTTGCTCTGTCCACACTGTTCGCACCGTCCGCACTGCCCGTACCATCAGCAGTAGTACCCCTGCTTATCATTCCGATGTAACGCTCAATGTACCACACGGCTTTTCTCAGATCTTCGACTGTTTTATCCTTATCCTTCTTTCCGGCACGGCTGATGTATTTCACAGCGTTTCCGAGATGATAAGGCAGCTTCTGATCTTCAATGTAATCGATAACCTCGATTTTACCTGTCGTGTAGTGGGCAGGGTGGTTTACCGGGTCATTGGTCTGAGTTGTGGTATAATGTTCTTCACTCTTTTTATTCTTTGCATCTGCCATATTTGCTCTCCTCCAGTTTTTAATTATTCGTGCTTTTAGAGTTTCCATAAAAACTCCCTCTATAAATATGTCGTGGGAGAGGGCGTTTTAGGGGTATCAAGGCTAAAAAATTTTTGCTTATTTTTAATTTTCGTTTTAATGCACAATTTCAAACCACCTCTCTTGGTGATTATGCCTGTGCTTTATTTAAGCCGCACTTTCTCAGATCAAACACGCGGGTTCTTTTTCTAACACGCTGTTCGTATTATCAAACACGATGTCGTGTTTAATCTTTCGTTTCACTTTCTACTCCTGATTGATTTTCATTCTGCGGAATATCCACTATCGCATAAATAATTTCTGTCATTGGATCAATCACAATCGGCTTTATATCCACCAACAAAACCTGTGGATTTTCTTTAAGCCATGCATTGAGTTTTTCATGTGCCATTTTGTTAGTTTCCATAAATCTTTTAACTCTTCTCATTTAATAATCCTCCTGTATTCTGTATAAATTTTTATAGACCTTTGACCTTGCCCACAACGCCGCCGCCACACTCTTTGGCACGAGCGAAGCAGGCACGGTCAAACACATTCAAAATGATGTCCACAAAGCAATAGCTCCAACTATAACTTGCTAAGTAAAAAAGGCAATAAGATGGGCAGATACAATTCCTTTACCATCATTTACCATTAACCTCTATATATTCCTTTTTATCTATTATTCTTTATATATGTAGCAAATAGTAGCAAGTAAAAACATTAATATATATAAAGAAATATAAAAATAATAACCACCGTAAAAAGTTGCTACGGCTCGCTACAAACAAAGCGATGGGGTAGCTGGCTTATCGATAAAAGGACAATAAGAACCGTATATGTGCGTATCAGCATATTGCTTGCACCTTGAAATCCATTGAAAGGGCATAAACAAGAGAATACAAGAAAAAAGGATTCAAAGTGTCAGTTTAATGCGATATAGGTATAAAAATCAACTCAACGCTTTAAACTCAGAAGGTTTCTTCTGCTCCTCACCGTTTTCAATAGCCAAAAATCGGCAACCTATAAGCATAGTGGTGGGTCCGCTGTTCGGCTCACCGTTAGGTCTCTTACGCTTTATATGAAAAAACCTCTGTATAGCATTATTAAAGTTCGTACTATTCTCTTTCCTATAGCCGTACTTATCGCACCACTCACCGTAAAGTCTGTAAGCGGCGGAAGTACGCACTTCGTATGCTTCTCCAACTTCCAGCCACGCATCCACAAACTGTCCGATACGGTCAGACTCCTCCTCATATTCCTTGTTGGCTGAAATAACAGCAGCCGGATCGGTGAGGTGTTCTCGTCTCAATCTCTTATACCCCTCATAGCACCAGTTGAAAATCGCAGACTGATTCTCAGTGGCGGCAAAGAAGGTCTTGAGTCCCTTATCCTGCTCATGCTCCTCGAAGTGACGCTTGAAGGGAATGAGCTTCAGACGATTTGAGTAAAAGAGCGTCATATCGGATACAGACGGCTTGTAGTTCGTGTTTATAAATATCTTGAAATTCGGCTTGAAATCGAAGCTGTTCTCGTGTAGGAATCTGGCATTCAGAGTATCGTTACCTGTCATCCTTTTAACCAGAGCTGCATTAAAAGTTATCTTCTTCTCCGGCTCGGAGATATTCACAAAACGTACCCCTGCTAAACGAGCTATTTCTTCACTCGGTCCCGATGCATTATTAGATCCGAATTTAGTGCTTAACATCTCCGGGTTAGAGGTTTTACCGTAATCACCCATAATACGCAGAAAGGTCTCCATTGTGGTGCCCTTACCGTTACGAGAGGTTGCACCATATAGGATAAACAGGCACTCCAAAGAGGTATCGCCCGTCAGTGCATAACCAAGAGCCTTTTGAAGATATGCTGCAAGATCTGTATCGTTGCACATTACTTCCGTTATAAACTGTGTCCACCGTGGACAGGTGGCTTTCGGATCATAAGTGATGCCGGAAATAAGAGTGATGAAGTCAGCCGGATCATGGGAGCGAAACTCCCCGGTCGTGAGGTTCAGCGTACCGTTCTGACAGTTAAAAAGGTCGATGTTCCTATCAAAAACAGAGTGAGCAACAGCGTGAACGGATTTTGCATCCTCAATCATCGTGCGCCTGTTCTTCCTCAACTGCAGCTTTTGCACTCTTTTTATATATCTGTTTCTTGTATCCTCATCCTTTATCTGCAAAGCGAATACATACAGCCTGTCAGCCAGTATCTTAGCCAGCTCTGCCACCGCCAGTCCGTTTTCATCAGGTCGCCATACAGTACCGTCATATACATACCAGATATTTCTCCCGGCATCGAATCTTGCGATAGGTTTATAATAATCGGCAAAAATATTACCTATACCGATCTAATCCCTCTGATAGCGAGCATTGGTGTGCGGCTGCATTTCTTCAAGTGTGAGGGCGATATGCGACAGGTCGGGAGTGAATGCGGCTTGTGCATCGGTTTCATCTGTTATAGCATCGAACTCATCCTCGGCAGAAGATGAGTTGTGAACCGGGGTGTAGATGACAGAATTAGTTGATACAGCATTACGAATAGTGATCTGTCCATAAGTAGAGTCACCAGTTATTCTGTCCCACTTATCACGCATTAAAGCAGAGCTGCGGAATATGCGGTCGATTTGCTCCTCAACATTTCCGCACCAGAAGGCAAGGATTGAGACTAATGCCATGTCAGCATCCGATCTCGAATCATAACCCTCTTCCCAGCGGCCTTCCATTAGAGCTTTGAATTTATCCCCGGACTCGGAGGATGAAGCGTGTGCGATGACCTGCTCATCTGTCAGATACGATACCGGCTCTACAGAACTGCCGAATTCTATCCTGTTTTTCCTCTTCATAAAAGTATCCAGCACCGACTGCAATGCGTCATCGTTTCGGGTTACGCTGCCGGAACGATATACATCACCTGTGACTGTCACAAAGCGATTAGTAGTGCCTGGGAGATAAACCTCCAGCCCGTGCTTGCGATTGTTTATGTAATACACCGTCTTATCATAAGCAAAATCAGGCGAGAGCTTGAAGAACCCTCGTAAGCCCGTGGAGCTTGGAGAACGCTCAAAATATGCGTCAGGGAAGAAGGAGAGAATGGATGCCGCTACATCGTTTAAGCTGCCGTCATCTCTTATACAGTGGTCAATATCAATAGCACCGATACCTTCGCTGACACGATAGCCGATACCATCCCAGCCGCCCATAGCATAAGCTGTCATTGCTGTGGAGAAGTCGGAGAATGTAGATGTATCGTTAGTTTTGGCGGGTTGTCCGTTTCTCGGATCATACGGCACCTTCGTAGCTCTGCCGCTTTTCTTTTCATATTTCCACAGGCAGAATGAAGCGTTTGATTTCAACTCCTGCGGAATGTTTACAAAGTTCACTCGTTTGACTTTATTATCAGGCATAATAAACCTCCTTGTAGTCGTGCTTTTTTATGTTAGTATGTAGTCATATAGTTATTTCACAGTTGCGCCTTAACAGCAGCAATCAGCTTTTCCTGTGTTACATCTTTGGATGCAAGAGCAGCAAGTACATCCTCATCAACTGTATTTTTCGTTACAATATGATGTATTGTTACTGTTTCCTGTTGACCCTGCCGCCAGAGACGGGCATTTGTCTGTTGATATAGTTCTAAACTCCATGTCAGACCGAACCAGATAAGAATGTGCCCGCCCGACTGTATATTAAGACCATGTCCGGCTGATGCGGGGTGAATAAGTGCAACAGGTATCTGTCTGTTGTTCCAGGCGACAATATCTTCGGTAGCCTTGATATCCCTCGGCACATATCCTGCTGCTGTCAGATGCTCTATAATACGGGTGCGGTCATGCTTGAACCAGTATGCTATAAGCACAGGCTGACCGTTTGCCGCTTCTATCAGGTCTTCCAGCATTTCCAGCTTACGACTGTGGATATATCGGGCTTCCTTGTTTTCGTCATATACTGCTCCGTTGGACATCTGGAGCAGCTTATTTGAGAGGCTCGCCGCATTTGCAGCGTCAATATCACCGTCCTCGGTTGGGATGATAAGATCACGCTTGAGCTGGTCATAGAATCTCTGTTCAGAGGGTGACATCTCCACCTCGTGATTGACATAGATACAGTCCGGGAGATGCAGATAATCAAGGGCTTTCATTGATATCGTAATATCACTTATCCTTTCGTATATCTTTTCTTCCGCACCGGGGCGAGGAACATAGCTGAACACTACACCTGTGCTGGGATTCATAGAACCGGGCTTAAAATAGCTTTCACGGAAGCGGCCTATAAAACGACCTAATCTCTCGCCACCATCCAATATTCCTATCTCGGAAAACAAGTCCATCAGACCGTTGCTTGTCGGTGTGCCTGTGAGACCTATCCAGCGTTTAACGAAAGGGCGTACCTTACGCAGCCATTTGAAACGCTGTGACTGATAATTTTTGAAAGAGGAAAGCTCATCAATGACCACGGTATCATACGGCCACCGCTGACCATTCTTTTCATAGTATTCAACTAAGAATTTAACATTTTCCCGATTGATAACATGAATAAGAGCATCATTGTTTATTGCCGCGATGCGTGTTTTCTTGTCGCCGATGATAACTGAGATATCAAGATCTTTCAGGTGATCCCACTTTTTTAGTTCCGCAGGCCATGTATCTCTCGCAGGTCTTAACGGAGCTATAACCAACACAGAAGAAACTTTCATCTCGTCTAACATCAAGTCACGAATAGCGGATAATGTTATTACCGTCTTACCTAATCCACAATCGAGGAATAAAGCAGAAACAGGATGTGACTTGATATAGTCAATACAGTAGCTTTGATAATTATGGGGTGTAAATTTCATTCAGCCACCTCCATCAGAAGATCTGTTGCCGTGGGGATCATCCAGATCAAAAAATACTGCCAAAACAGACGGATCCTCCGGCTCGAAGGTGTCTCCATAGTCATCCATATCATCAAGATTACCTTGATCGTGCGGCAGTGCTGCAATATCAAGCTCCGGCACCTTTGCACCGATATTTTCGGGAAAGGGTGTGCCTGGTGTCCAGTTCTTTATCACCTCTATTGCAGGCTTTATCTGCGAAAACCTGTCGATGCAGATAACAGGGAAACCGAGCTTCATCAGCTGATAGCGGCGTTTCCGCTGCAATGGTCGCAGCTGCTTTCCGGGGGCTTTCAATTCTACGAAAGCAGTCTTTGCCGGGAAGAACAGGACAAGTCTGTCAGGCAGACCGTTTGCAGTCTGGGAAGTGAGCTTGTACGCTACACCTCCGGCTGCTCTGACGGCTTTTACAAACTCGTTTTCAACAACATATTCTCTCATCAGCATTCACCGCACCTTTCACGGTATTCTTCATCGTACCTTTTACGGTACGACTGCTTTTTTCCTTTCCACTGATAACACCAGCGTGTTTTCGGGAAACGCTCGTAATCATCTCTGGTATAGAGCTTGCAGCCCCTTTGTCTTTCTTCGCCCCAGCCGCAATAATATCTGCAATTCTCGCAGCACTGATCATATACATACAATTCTTCGTCAGCACCAAATCCGTCTCTATCGATGTATCTGTCACGGTATCCGTCAGAAAAATTATCATAACTCATATTGCTTTCCTCCTCACGCATTTATTTCTTTCCATCTTGCAGGCTCCATTGTGGCAATATCCCAACCGATCGATTCCATTTCTGTTGCTCTGTCGTAGCTTTCCACATCCTGTGATGCCCTCGTGACCGCATTGGAAAGACCGTAAAGGCTCATATCTCCGCCACGGATAAGATAATCCAAAATTCTCTCCTGCTCGGTCTGATTGAATCCGTAGCTCTTACTTGTCAGCTCAACAACATCCTGTACCTTGCCTGTGATATGAGCTTTTGTACTGTCCTGCAGCTTTCCGATAATTGTCGGGTACCTGCTTTCGTCAAGGGTAGCTTTTGCGACATCCTGCAATTTCAGCATAAAAGCCTTATCCTCGGCTTCTATTGCCGCATCGGAGTATAAATCAAAGCTGTCCTCCATAGCTTTCGCCTGTCTGCCGACATGGTGGCGGCGCTCTCCGAAGTCATTGACCACACAACCGTTCGTACATATCAGACGATTTAAGAACGGTCGTACAACTACAGCACCGAGACCTACTTCTGAATTAGATATTATGATGCCGAACTCCACCCAGTCGCCGGGAACCACCTCATAACGCTTCATGTGGAAACTGATCTTGATATACATTCTGTTTTCCGTTACCTCGGACGACATCACTTCGTACTGATCGGTCCCCATAAAGAGAGGCAGTATTGCCATTGCGATCTGGAGATTATCTATACGTCTGTAGCGGTCAGAAAGAAAAGCACGAGCGACCCTTCCGTTTCCATAATCAAGGGAACGGATCATATACGACTGATCTTTACTGCCAAGCCAAGTGTTAACATTCTCTGCTAAAAGCCCCGGCTTTTCACGGCGCATCAGGTCATAATATTTTGCAGGGATATTGAGCGCGCTGCCCATCTGACGATGGAAAAGCTCTGTTGTTCCGAGCATCTCTCGGCTTATTACCTGTGTTGATGTTGCAGCCTGCGACTGCGACTGTGGAGAATTCATATACAGCGTAGAGCCGTCTGCTTGCAGTTCCAATGATGCCGCCGGGCTTATGTAATCCCTTTTGACATCCTCTTGTCTTTTCAGTTCCGCCATAACCTCTGATAATGTTCTGCCCTGTTTCATTGTGCATCCTCGCTTTCCGCCTTATTGGCTGATGAATTATTGTTGTTCTTGTTGTTATTCTCTGTGTTATCATGTTTGTCGCCCCGCTGTTCCGCAGCTTCTTTTGCAGCGCTTTCAGCTTGCTCCTTCGCCGCCTTTTCAGCGGCTTCTTTAGCTTTCTCTTCCTCCTTTTTTCGCTCCTCCTCAAGCCGTTCTTTGGCTCTTATGGGAGCCAGCTTTATAATAGCCTCGGGATCTATTTCCGTACTCATAAATGCCGTATAGAACTCATAATCCTTTGAGCGGAAGAACCTCTCAAGACGGCGCTTTTCGAGCTTACAATCATGTATCTCGTTATCCGTCAGATCTCCTTTTAACATTGTTTTCAATATTTCGATATAATCCTCAACAGCCGTCATGACCACTGTTATAGCAAGCTCTGTATACGGATCCTCTCGTGCCGATGAACCTGTGTCCCACGGCTGCCTTACGACCATCATTTCAGAGTGTTTTTGCATTTGTTCTCAATCCTCCTTTTCGTTTGCCGCCCATAATCTTTGATGCAGCACTAATCCTTGAAGTAAAATTTCTCACCGATATACCCTGCCGAGGACAAGGGCAATCCCTCTGCCCACGTAGGATTTTGATTCATAATGGAGCAGACATCTTCTACCGTAGTTGAGCCTACAGGTGCTTCGATAATCACTTCGTCATGCACATGCGCTACGATCTCAAGCCCTGCAAGCTCCATCCGCTGCATAGCCTCTGCCAACAGGTCTCGTGCTGTTGCTTGGGTAATGTTCTCCACGAGCTTTCCGCTGTATGTTTCGCCACGCACCCACTTATTTCCTGCATTCAAGCCCTCGAATGTAACAGCCATCCTACCGAAACGATTAGGCTGGAGCCTTGGTTTTATGTATGCGAGCTTCCGCCCTGACGGGAGAACGAGCCACAGAGTATTTGCATAAAACTGAAAACCAATCTTCCCGACAGTTCTGTCCTGATGATCCTTTATGGTATCGACAGCAGCCTTTTCCACGGCATACCAGAACTTTGTGATATTCGGATTGGAATTTCGCCAATCATCTATCAGGTCCGGAAGTTCAGATTCTTTCAAACCCATATCCAGCGCACCCATTGATATCAAAGCACCGGCTCCGCCACCGTATCCACACGCCAGTTCTGCTACCTTTCCTTTTTGTCTCAGCTCACCATTGATACCGTGCTTGACAACGGGAACACCGAACATCTGAGATGCCGAAGCACAATAAATATCATCACCACGCTCAAAGGCATCAATGCGCCACTGCTCTCCGGCAAGCCACGCTAAAACTCTCGCTTCTATTGCTGAGAAGTCAGCTATTATAAATTCACATCCGGGTTTCGGAACAAGCATTGTCCTTATCATCTGTGACAAAATATCGGGTGTATTTCTGTAGATGCTTTCCACCATATTGAAACAACCAAGTTTAACAAGCTCTCTGGCTTCATCCAAAGTGGTGATATGGTTTTGCGGCAAATTTTGCAACTGAATCCCACGCCCAGCCCAGCGCTGCGTCCTGTTGGCACCGGAAAACTGAAACAAACCGTGCGCTCTACCGTCAGAGCATATATAACGATCTGCCGCCTGATATTTTTTTACACTGCTTTTCGCCATCTGTAAGCGTAATTTCATCATTTCAAGTGCCTCACTGTCAACACTGTGCTTATCAAGGTCAGTTATCATCGCGGAGACATCTTTTTTACCTAAAGAGTCCACGGATATCCCACGCTCCTCAAGCCAGCCTTTCAGCTGACTGACGCTGTTCGGATTTTCAAGCCCTGTCAGAGCATACGCTCTATTCGTCATTTCTTCGGACAGCATCAAATCACAGGTGATCGCCTGCGTAACAAGGTTTCTGTCAATCATTACACCTCGGTCATTTATCCGCTGATCCATGTGATAATGATCCCATTCGGAATCCGGCAGCGGAAAATTCTCCAACCGCTTTCTTATTGCTCTCTCTGTCCTTACATCCTGACGGCAGTATTCCTTGAACCTCGTCCAGTCTTCCGGGGCGTGTTCGGGAAGATTCCTTGTCCTGCCGCCGTTGCTTTTTGTCGGCTTGCAGGGAACGGAAAAATACTTGATAAGCCGTTCTCCGACATCGTCCTTTTGCTCGCCTGTTTTCAGAACCTCCGCAGCGGTTTTCAGTTTCAGAGGAAGCGAAAGGCTCGCCGCCCATACCATTGAGCACTGCCATGAATCGGGGGACAACCTTGTATTAAAATATTTTGATAAGCAGGTACGCTCAAACTGTGCATTCCACGCTGCCTTGATGATCGAATCGTCAAAAATCGCATCCACAACCTCCTGCGGCAGCTTTTCGCCGCAAGCGAGATCAACTATTTTTGTTTCTTCATCATCGAAAGCGTAAGCAAACAACAGTATATGAAAATCTCCTTCAACATAGCGATATACACCGCATTTTGTAAGGTCTACATCGCTGAAGGTTTCAAGATCTATACTGAGCAACCTTCTTTTATCTCCCAAAAAATCATCTCCAATCTATCAGTTTTCTATTTTTTTCTGTGCTTATCTGCACCTTATAAGAACCGCCGCAGAGATACAGTCTCCGACAGCTCTTGTAAGGTGCAGACAGGAAAGGCGAACCTCTCCCGCCTGCGGTATTAAATCAAGAGAGTGCGAATTTTACTTCAGATAATCGGGAAGATCATCCTCGGTAAAAATACTCTCTCCGTCATCGTCACCCTCGACTTCTGTGAAATCGGCGGATGCAGAAGCCTTTCCGGCGAGACGCTCACCGTCCTTGACCTTCTGGATATTACCCAGACCTGCTGCCACACCACGATTGCCGTTTGCGTTATACGCATAGAAGTTTACAGAAACATTACAGTAGTCACCGGAACCGCACTCCATTGGATCGATGATAGGCTGTACCTTGCGGTCAACGATCTGGGGAGCATCCTTACTGTTGGCATTAACGAACATAGCATCCGCATATGCTTCATCATCCGGGCGGTCAATATCGCCGTCACGAAGTGGGAGCTTAAGATTCGGAGGGAGCTTGCCGCCCCACTTTTTGCTCTTACCCTGTTCCTTTGCCGCTTCAACAGCTGCCTGAATCCTTGCGATAGTCTTTTTGTCGCTCTTTGGTATAATACAGGAAACGCTGTATTTCTCCTCGCTGCCATTCACGCTTTTAGGCTCCCAGATGTTCGCAAAAGAAATGCGGCAGGGGATGATCACCTTCGTTGCCTGTGTCTGATTGTTCTGATTATTCTGATTTGTGTTCTGATTATTGGTCATAAATTCTACCTCCAAAATAATTCTTATAAAATGTATAAATATTCGTCATATGCAGCCGTGCTGAAAATAAGTTTTGCAATATTCTTCTTACTCTCCTTCGTCAGGAATGGCTGCAAATTCCTGTTCCGGAGCGTTGCTGAAATCCACAGCTTCTCTCGGATCGCTTTCGGGAACAAGTGAGAGTTTACCCGGCGGCTTTGTGACATACTTTCCGAGCAGCTCAGCAAATTTTTTCTTACCCATCATTTTTTCAAACTCGGTAAGTGTTATGAGCTGCTTCTTGTAAAGATCGGTATAGCCGTTAGCAACAGCCGTATCGACAACGCCCTTTGTGTCTGTGAACACTCTTTTGCTCCTGCCCTCGACAACCTTGTATCCGGGTATCGGCACACCGTGATTGATGGCCTCCGAGCTAATGAAAGCGAAAACAGATTCGATCCATGAGCTTATTCGGTTCAATGTAGGCAAAAGCGGTGCAAGCTCTGATATTGGTACAAGTCCGGGCTGTTTGAAAACAGGCTCACTCATATCTACTTTGGAAGATGTACCTGCTCCATCACTTAATGCTCCATCATCAAGGTCAAGAAATTCCTCTCTGCACAGCGATAGAGCTTCATCCTTACAAGCCTTGCACACAGGCTTTGCACGGCAGAAACGGCACCAGTCTCCTGGCTTTTGTTCTCCTTTTCCTTCATAGGCGAGCTTTGCTGTTTCCCTTATGCTTTCGCCCCAAGTTTCAAGCTCCTTTCTGGTACATTCAAATGTGCTGATATTATCAAGCCTCGGCTGAATGATGCTCATACGAACAATCTCGATATCGTAAATATAGCCATAGGTGGCCAAGCCTCCGAGTGCGTAGAGCATCATCTGCGAGTTATGATCGGCATTGACAAAAACTCCCTGACCCGTTTTGAAATCTGCTATATGCAGAATACCCTTCCCGTTTTCATCTCTGCCGATTATCAGCATATCCGCTGTGCCGAAGCCCGATGGAGCAATGTGGCTGTAATCGACCTTTTCCTCGACCATTACCAGAGGTTCGCAGCCGTTCCTTTTCATTTCTTCAATAACACCTATGACAAACTCTGCATAAACATCTGTGATCTGGTCGATCTCCTCGGTGTAATAGTCCTCCGATTGAGGACGCTTCACTCGCTCCTTCATATACTTTTTTACCTTGTATTCGCATACTTCATGGGCGAAGGTACCCTCGGCGGCATACACCGAGCTTTCATTTGGAAACTGCTCCTGCAATCGTGCGGAAGGGGTACAGTGAAGCCATTGCTTTGAGCTTGATGCAGAAAGAAGCGCATGTATATCCGGCATTCATTCACCCCCTTTCACAGTGCCGCAAGATCGGTTACAAAGGCTTCGTACTGTTCGGGCTTAAGGCCGCTTACCCTTTCAACACCATAAGTTTTCAGAACCTGCCCGATTTTTCCGTTATTGTCCTTGTTCTGTTTTATCTTGCGGACGATTATTCTTGTAATGTCATCGGTTGTGATCGGGCGAGCGGGCTTGCCGGGTTTCTGCGGCTTTTCTTCCTGTGACTTTTCCTCCGGCTTTTTCTGTGGCTCATCAGGAACATCTTCTTCGATAGTCAGTTCTTCGCCTGTATCCACAACAATCGGAGCTTTAGCTGTATTCATCACAAGTCCGACTTCAACACTTCCTACCGCCTCAAACATTTTTACTGCCCCGGAAAAAACAAGACTTATACCCTCCGTGAGCTTCGCCATATCAACGCTGACTGTGTTTTCTTGCTGTTCGCTTGCTTTTGTTTTCTTTTCTCTTGCCATAGAGCATCATCCTTTCTTATACATCCATTTCAAAGAACTCGACATCGGGATAGAAAAGAGAGTCGAGCAGTTTTTTCTCAGCATCACGCTTGAAAACATAACGCTTGACGGGGATACCCCATTCTTTTGCTTTCCTTATTTCCTTTTCCATACCGGGGCTTATGCGTCTGCCGATGATCCAAAGCTCCGAACACTGTGCAAGCCATATAAGTCCCATGATCTGTCCGTACTCACGTTCCGTCTTGTCGCTGTCTTTCAGAAACTGAGTAAAGAATAGATGAGGAGCGTAAGGGACATTTCCCTTAAGAGCTGCAAATCTGCAAGCCTTCTGCGTGATGCGGATATTCCTGTCCATGTCCTTCTGCATTTCCTCTTTTGTTTCACCCCTCGGTGCGAACGGTGAGCAGATAAACACCTTTTTAGGCTTTACAAACCTTCTTTTTTCAATGTTCATATCATTTCCTTTCTCCGCAGGAACGGCTGCGGTCCGTATTTATGTACTGACATCAGCGGATATACACTGCTGTGCCTGTAACATCTGTGATGAGGAGGATATCAAGTCCCTCTATATACTGTCGTGGGAGATGCCATTTGAGAGGTTATCCCTCTTAAATTCAGAAAAAATTTTTTGCCTTAGAGAGTGCCCAACCCAATCTTTCTTTTACAGATCTCTTTGAAAGTCCCAACATATCTGCAATCTGTTGCTGAGTATAACCATCCTTGTAATAGAGAAGAAATACCTCTCTCTGCTTATCGGTCATAGCCGCAAACATCTCTCTGTTTCGCTCTTCTCTTATAAGAGCATCAAGCGGATTTTCGCCGAACCTGCCGTCGTCCCAGAAAAACATACCTCTGTATTTATCCTCCACAACCTCCTCAACTGCACCACACTTATCGCCATAATCATCAGTATCATAATCTTTCGCACCTTTACGGCTACCTCTGCGGTTCATAAGGTTGTTCTCAACCCTGTGGTCACCAATAAGCGTAACAGCAGTAAACCAAGACAATGATTCGAGCATTTTATCGGGGATTTCTTCTTTATATGGCAGCTTTCCTTCCTCTGATGCTTTGGGCTTTGCAAAAATATATGTAAAGCTCGTGCAGTCGGGCAGCCAAAGAACCGTTCTGCCGGAACCGTTATCATATACGGCAAATCCGTTTGAATAGACAGTGCATTCAACATTCTGTACAGGCACACTCCCGGACACAGGATAAAAAGCTACTGGCTTTCCGGCATTCTCACGGAGCTTTTTCGGTGTGGGGATCTCATGCGGCTTTTCACCGAGGTTTAAAAGTTTCAGCAGCTCACCGAGGGTAGTGTTTTCGGTGATGTTGAACGATTCTTTTGTTATGGGTATTGCTGCGGTTGTGCTTGCTCCTGAGGTGCTGATGTTTACAGTTACATTTCCGTTGATTGTGATGTTTTCCATTGTTTGAGTCCTTTCCGCAGGACGCACTACTGGCGACAGATACTCTCAGAACACCACACCAAAAAAGGGTACACAAAGGCAGCAGGTGTCTGAAACGATCGCCGATTGAAAACCGGAGTGTTATCTCCGTTTCAATCAGTTTATCGTTTGAACATCTGTCTGCCAGTGTGCACCCTGACTTTCAAATGATTTTTTATTGTTTCGGATTTCGTATACTCTTGAAATCCGTGTGCTTGTAAAGATAAAGAATTTAGGCCATACTTTTTATATGTACAATAAATTGTATGCAAGCTGTTCCGACTGAATATTGGTTATTGTATGTTACTGGTTTTTAAGATATAATTATCTTGTGTACCGTGGTCAGCCGGGCGGTATCTTTGCTGTCTCTCAAGCACAGCTATATTTTAACCCAACTGACAGTTGACATGCAGTAGACAAGAACTTGACATTTGACATTTGACTGACAAAGGCTCTTTTTAGTTGACATTTTGTTGACAAACACTTACCAACTCCCAAAAGGCGGTTTTTTAATATGATTTTATGCTTTGGCACATACGCAAACATTTTAAAGAAATGCTCATTGCCCGGAACTACTAACCGAGTAATTGTTTCTACTCTTGTGGGGACAATAGATCCCGATAATAGTTACAACGATGACAGCGATAACACATCTGTTTCACGCTTGATGACTTGTAAAAGAGATTTTCCGTCCGTTGAAATAAAATCCTCACAGGGACCTATACATTCAGTCGGAGGCGGTTTGACAAATATAATAGCTTTAGCAAAAAGTATCAGCATATCCGAAATAGAAAACAGATTTGATTCAGTTATCGCACTGCTTGATGAAGACAAAAAAGCTGCCGTAATCGGAGCCATGCACCATGTAATACGAAACGATGATACTTTGGAAGGTAATCATCGTTCTTTGTTTACAAGATGTATGGGCGATACGGCAGCAAATACTGTAAATAAGCATGAGGTTGACATAAAGAGCTTTCTTGCAAGGCTGTTCTTATATACTGTTCTCACTAATGAAAACACAGCCGGACAAGACTCTTTATCTGAAATAAAGGAAAAAGGGTTTATAGAAAGGTTTATATCATATCCTGTTAGTTTTGTTTCCAAAACAGAATCAATCACCACCCCTTCTTCAAATGAAATGACCGATGGAATAAACGGTTATCTGCAAAAGCTGAAGGATAAATACGACAGCATCACAACACTTTTATATAAGGATACTCCCAGACCGTTTTATGATTTCTATGTATGCAATAATGTCAGAAAAGAGGTAAGAGATCTTAAGCATCCCAATCAGTATTCTTACGAAACAATAAATGACGCAACGCTTTCAAAGCTCATAGCAGTTTCAAAATATATTATCCTCAGCGGAACAGGCGGATTGGGAAAATCAATGATGATGCGGCATCTGATGCTTGATGCGATCAACACTTATGAAGATGCACAGCTAATCCCGCTTTTTATCCCTTTGCAGGACTTTGACTTATCCTTTGACAGTATCACAGATTATATATACGCTGAAATATGTAACCTTTGGTCTGAACTTAAAAAGGATGACCTTATAACCTTACTTGCTTCCGGCAAGGCACTTATCCTTTTAGACGGTCTTGACGAGATACATACATCCAAAATACCGGCATTCAGGAAAATGCTGAATTCATTTGTTGACCGTTACCATAACAATACATTTGTTATTTCTTCAAGACCATTCAGCGGTTTTAAGTCATTTGGCCGCTTCACCTCGCTTGAGCTTCAGCCGTTTACCAAATCTCAGGCATTGGCACTCATAGACAAACTCGATTTCAGATCAGATTCTCCTAAAATTAAGCAGAGATTCCGCAGCCTTCTTAATACGGAGCTTTACTATTCCCACAAAGGCTTTTCTGATAATCCGCTGTTGCTGACCATTATGCTACTGAATTTTGAGGAATATGCGGAAGTACCATCTCAGATGCATATTTTTTATCAGGAGGCGTACCAGGTACTCGCAAATAAGCATGATTCAACTAAAGGCGGATATAAACGCCCATTAGTCACAGGCTGGAAAGTTAGCGACTTTGCAAATTACTTTTCCTACTTCTGTGCAGCTACATACAGCAAGGGCAAGACCCGATTTACCTATGATGACTTTGATATGTATTTCCACAAGCTGAAAGAACATTATCACATAATCGATGTTACCACTGATGATTTTATCTATGATCTGTGCAGCAATCTTTGTCTGATGTATGAGGACGGTCCCAAATATACATTCACGCACAGGTCTTTTCAGGAATACTTCTGTGCGAGATATTTTTCCAGACAGAAGGATAAAAATCTGTCAATGATAATCCCGGTGTTCGACAGAAACGACCAGACAAAAAAGACCGATACTACTTTACAAATGCTCTTTGACATGATACCGGCAAAAGTGGAGGAGTATATTATCCTTCCATATTTACAGCAACTGGTAGAAAAGTGCGAAAGCGAAAACGGTGTTCAGACCTTTCTTCAGACCATCTATCCTGAGTTTGAATGTGCAGACGGTGATCTGAGAGGACAAGAAGAAACTGATCCGGCATCCAATCTTTATGAATTTATCCGCGATTATTATCATATTACCTGTGAGTATGTAAACCCCGATGATTATCCTGATATCGACAAATTTACGCAGTCCGAATTCGTATGGCGCGAGGATATCAACCAAGCTGACTATAGGGATGACCTTCCGGCAGGCTATGAGGATTGGTACGGTGAACCGGAGGTTACAGGTAGGATTTATTGCTTTGATTGGGATAGAATATTCGACCGACCGGATAAATATAAAGAGCTTATCGCCGTGATCAATGACGGCAACAAGCCCTTCATGAAGGAATATAACGATATAAAAAGATTGATGCGTGAACTGACGAAAAAAGCAAAGCCATCTGGTGATGATCTGTTTGACATCCTTGATTAAAAAGCTATTGACAGAACAATCGTTCCGTTATATAATAAGAACAAACATTCCGGCAACATTGTTCCACACATCATAAGGAGGAAAACATCATGACTGAGCAAGAGAAAAGGATCGATCATGTAAAAGAGCAGACTGCAACGATCGGAGAAAAGCTGTCAGCACTGCGTAAATCAATCGGTATGACAGTTACCGCACTGTCGAGAGCAAGCGGTGTGTCTGAACGTTCTATCCGCTATTTTGAACGAGGAGAAAGGACGCCGAGGGTGGATGCTATCAAAAAACTTGCAGCTGCCCTTGAGGTTGGTACCGACTACTTCCTGGACGATGACATTCTGGAGGAACAGCTTCATAATGAAGAATTCCTCGCAAGAGCCAAGGAAAGATACGGCTCAAGGGGAATGGCACAAGGCAGAGCTATTCTTGAGCAGGCACAGGCTTTCTATGCCGGGGGTAATCTTTCCGAGGATGAACGATTAGCATTCAGAGATGAAATGGAAGCTATCTTCTGGGATTCAAAAGAGGATGCAAAGAAATATACGCCGAAAAAATACAGATCATAAAGAAATATCAAGGTAAAGATTAAGACTGATAAAGGCTACAAAGGATAACAAAGGACGATAAAGGAGTAAATGCTATACGATGATACCCCAATCCATTAAATTGGCAGAAAGTGCAGTGCAGAAATATAAAACACGGGATCCGTTTGATATAATAGATCAGAGAAAAATAAAGCTCCGTATGTTTACAACAATGCCAACCCTGCTTGGCTATTATACTGTAGTAAACCGCAAACAGTATATCGGGATAAATGCCCACGCAAGCGAAGAAGAACAAGTCATTGTCGCAGGCCATGAACTCGGTCATTCGTTCCTTGATTATAAAACAGCTGTTGCCGGGACGCATTTCGAGGACACTATGGCATACAGCATCAGCAACAGCAGATGTGAGATTAACGCCAATCTGTTTGATGCCGAACTGCTGCTTGAGGATGACTATATTCTGGAACTAATCCATTATGATGACTACAGAAGAGTTAAAAAATATATTGACGAACACATCGGTGAATATAAAAGTAAAAAAGCAAGGTACGATTTTGAGCAAGAACAGCTTATGAATTTTTGGGATAACTATAGCGATATACCAACTATCTCCCGGCTGGCAGCGGAGCTTGGTACGGATGAGCATCTTGTAGAATTCAAACTGCAAGCACTCAGCTATAAAGGCTATGATCTTCCGAACCTGCCGGAGCTTAAGGCGGATTTTTTGAGAAGGTACTGAGAGAAAAGTATGCAGAAAGAAAGTATTATCCGATGTACAATAAACTGTGCATCGGGCTTTTTTCTGGAATTTTGCGTATTGATATTCACTGTGCTTGTAGTTTATAATAGAAATATGTAAAACCATATTTTAGCCAAAAAACAGGGATGCAGTGTTGAAAAATTAGGCGAAATGTGATACGATAAAAATGGATTTTTATGTTTTCAAGAAACAGTTTCAGGAGGTAAACGATGATAACTGGTGTCATTAAAAACAAAATAGATAAAATATGGACGGATATCTGGGCTGGCGGTATCACCAATCCTCTGACGGTCATTGAACAGCTCACCTATCTGATGTTTTTACGCTCACTCGATGAAAAAGAGCTTGAAAACGAGGAATTTGCCAATATGACGGGTGATACTGCTGACCTGATCTTTCCTCAGTCTGAAATCGGACAGGCTATGCGTTGGAGCAAATTCAAGAACAAGGACGCTCGTGATATTTTCAGCATTATCTCGAAATATGCCTTTCCAGCAGTAAAAAAGATGAAGTACGGCAAGCTGCCCGATTTTGATGCATCCGGCGAGCTGATAGAAATCGCTGACCGTGAGGACGGAGAACAGGCGCAGACCGCTTTTTCACGATACATGGAAAGTGCAGTGTTTGTGATTCCTAATGCACAGGTGTTACAGAAAATCATAACGGGACTTGATGATCTCTATGAACATGATATTGCTGACGTTGATATGCAGGGCGATCTTTATGAATATATGCTCAAAAAGCTCAATAATTCCGGAACGAACGGTCAGTTCCGTACCCCAAAGCATATTCGCGAGATGATGGTGGAGCTTGTAGCTCCGACTCCGGATGACCTTATATGCGATCCGGCTTGTGGCACCGCCGGCTTCCTCGTCTCCGCAGCAGAGTATATCCGGGATCACTACGAAGATACGATGACTGATGAACAGTGGGAAGATTTTTCAAACAAAACCTTCACCGGCTATGATACCGATCACACCATGCTCCGTATCTCGGCTATGAACCTGATGCTCCATTCTATCACAAATCCCGATATTGATTATAAGGACAGCGTTTCAAAGCAGAATAATGTCAGCGGCAAATACACGGTTTGTCTTGCAAATCCGCCATTCAAGGGTTCTATTGATGCAGAAAGTATCAATGATAACCTGAAAGCCGTCACGAATACGAAAAAGACGGAACTGCTGTTCCTTGCCCTGTTCCTGCGGCTTTTGCAAAAGGGCGGCAGATGTGCTTGTATCGTGCCTGACGGTGTGCTTTTCGGTTCAAGTAAGGCTCACAAGTCTATCAGGCAGGAACTTATAGAAAATCATCAGCTTAAAGCCGTTATATCCATGCCAAGCGGTGTTTTCAAACCCTATGCCGGAGTATCTACTGCGGTGCTTGTATTCGTCAAGACCGATGCAGGCGGAACGGATAAAGTGTGGTTTTACGATATGAAAGCGGACGGCCTCTCCCTCGATGATAAACGCTCGGAGATCACGGAGAACGATATTCCCGATATTATTGCACGTTTCCATAACCCTGACGGCGAAACGGACAGGGAACGCACGGAGCAGAGCTTTTTCGTTCCGAAGCAGGAAATTGTGGATAACGACTATGACCTGTCTATCAACAAGTACAAAAAGACGGAGTATGTGGCGGTGGAGTATCCTCCGACAAGTGAGATCATGGCTGACATTGACGGGCTTTACAAGGAGATTGGCGGTGTGCTGTCGGAGTTGGGGGGATTGCTGAATGAGTAAAACTGCATTTTTAGAAGATGTATGCGAAATACTTGACAGTCAACGAGTTCCTGTAACATCTAAAGACCGCAAAAAGGGAATATATCCTTACTATGGAGCTAATGGTATTCAAGATTATGTTGACAATTATATTTTCGATGATGAACTAGTTTTGCTGGCTGAGGACGGTGGTAACTTTGGTTCAAAAGATAAACCGATAGCATACCGTGTTTCTGGCAAATGTTGGGTCAATAATCACGCTCATGTACTAAAAGCCAAAGATTGCATTGATATAGATTATCTATGCTACTCACTTATGTTTTACGATGTATCTTCCTTAGTGAATGGTGCAACAAGGCAAAAGTTGAACCAAGCAGTTATGCGTAAAATGCTTATTCCTTTACCCAATAAGTCTGAACAGTGCAATATTGTATTACGACTCAATAAAGTAACCTACCTGATAGACCTCTGCAACACTATCCTTTCAAATCACGGTGTGTCGGGGAGATGCTGTTTACCTCTGAGGAGGTGGCAGCATGAAAAAGTATGTCACGCTCGGAGAAGTTTGCTCAAAGGGTAGCTCTAACATTGCACAAAAGGACATAGAGCATAATAATGGTTCTTATGGTATCTACGGTGCAAGTGGATATATAAAAGATGTAGACTTTTATCATCAGGACAAACCTTATATTGCCGTTGTCAAAGACGGTGCGGGCATTGGACGAACTATGCTACTACCTGAAAAAACTTCTGTTATCGGAACGATGCAGTATCTTATTCCAAATGATATGATTTGTGTTGAATATTTATATTATGCGGTTACATATATGAACCTTGCTAAGTATTTCTCTGGTGCTACTATTCCACATATCTATTTCAAGGATTATCAAAAAGAAAAGTTGCCACTTCTTACAATAGAGGAACAGCGTAAAACGATAGTCTACAAAAAATTGATAGGCTTATAGAGCTATGTGGAAGTATATTAGAGAAAATCGATGTACTTGTCAAGTCACGGTTTGTGGAGATGTTTGGAAATTTCGTCTATGATAAAGATAGATGGAGTAAATGTCTTGTAGGTGATGTTGCAGGAACAGTTGATCCCCAACCAAGTCATAGAACACCACCTGTAGAAGCAAATGGTATTCCATACATTGGCATTGCAGAGTGTAACTATCAAACACGGACAATAGACTTTGCTTCGGCAAGAAAAGTCGGCAACAATGTTTTGCAAGAACACATTGCAAGATACAATTTGCATATAGGAGATTTTATTATTGGCAAAATCGGAACAATAGGTAAACCATTTTTTGTTCCTGCTGAAAGAACTTATGCACTATCAGCGAATACTGTTCTAATTCAGCCAGATACTAAAAGAATTGCTCCATACTACTTATTCTCTATTTTTCAATCTGAGTATATGGACAGAATAATAGATGCTGAGAAAAAATCGACCTCTCAGCCCGCTTTTGGTATTCAAAAAGTAAGAGCTATTGAAATTCCACTACCACCACTTGCCCTACAAGAGCAATTCGCCGCCTTTGTAGAACAAACCGACAAATCGAAATACCGACAAATCGAAATTTATCGTTTTCAATATAAAGAAAAACATAAGGAGAGTGAGATTATATGACCAATTTTGAATTTTTGAGCAGTATATCCGATTACACTTTATTCTCGGCTGCTGCCATCGAAGCCGAAAAGGTCTACTCCACCTCTCCGGCAATGTGTGCTGTGGGCTGCCGTAAGGCTCTGGAGCTTGCAGTTAAATGGGTGTATTCCGCAGATAACACGATCATTATGCCCTATAAGGACAATTTGCAATCGCTAATCCATGAGCCGTCATTCCGTTTTGCCCTCGACAGCCAGACCTGGGGAAAGCTGCCCTTTATTATCAAGCTCGGCAATCTTGCAGTGCATACGGAAAGAGCTGTAAATAAGGCTGACGCTCTGATTGCCCTTGAGAGTCTGTTTGAATTTATCAAGTGGGTTGACTATTGCTATGGTTCGGACTATCAGGAACGGCATTTTGATCCTGCCCTGATACCCGCAGAAAAAGTTGTTATCGATACCAAAAAGATAAAAGAACAGGAATCTCTTATTGAGCAGAAGGACAGCGAGATCAAGGCATTACAGGCTAAAATTGCCGAAATGTCAGCGTCCCTCACAGCCGGAAAGGAAGAAAAGCAGGAAAGCCGTACCTTTGTCCCTGCCGATCTCTCGGAGTTCAAAACCCGAAAGATATACATTGATGTTGACCTTAAATCAATGGGCTGGAAGTTTGGCGGTACAGATGCCGATGTCTGGGAAGAATACGGAGTAACCGATATGAACGGTGTTTTCGGACAGAAAGGCTACTGTGACTATGTGCTGTTTGGTCGTGACGGTCTGCCCCTTGCTGTCATTGAAGCAAAACGGACGAGTAAAGACCCCAATATCGGCAGAAAACAGGCGGTACTTTATGCTGATTGCTTGGAGCGCAAATTCGGACGCAGACCTATGATGTTTACCTCAAACGGCTTTGAAACTTACTTCTGGGACGATCTGTCCTCTCCGCAGCGGAAAGTAAGCGGCTTCTTTACAAAATCCGACCTTGAAAAGCTGATGAACCGCCGTGAAACCCGCAAGAAACTCAGCACTATCCCAATAGATGACAGAATTACGGACCGCTATTATCAGAAAGAGGCTATCCGTGCAGTATGTGAGCATATCGAGGAGGGCTTTCGCAAGGCTCTGCTTGTCATGGCTACCGGTACAGGCAAAACAAGGACAGCTTCAAGCCTGACTGATGTACTAAGTCGTGGAGGTTATATTACAAATATTCTTTTTCTTGCTGACAGAACGGCTCTTGTCAAGCAGGCGAAGGACGATTTCAAGAATTATCTGCCCGATATGTCGCTGTGTAATCTATGCAGTAACAAGGACGACAGAAATGCCCGCATTGTGTTTTCGACTTACCCCACAATACTTAATGCTATTGACAGCACAAAGACACAGGAAGGAGTACCGCTGTTTTCTCCTGCACACTTCGACCTTATTATCACGGACGAGAGCCACAGAAGCATTTTTAAGAAATATCGTGCTATCTTTGAGTATTTCGATGCTATAATGGTCGGTCTGACAGCGACACCGAAAACCGATGTTGACCGCAACACCTACGATTTCTTTGAGGTAGAGAACGGTGTGCCGACCTATGCCTACGATTACGAAACGGCAGTACATACCGATCATGTGCTTGTGCCATATTATAACTATGAAGTAAAGACGAAGTTTCTTGAAGAAGGTATCACCTACGATGATCTTTCCGATGAGGACAAGGAACGCTATGAGGACGATTTTGCCGAGGACGGCTATGTCCCGGACTTTATCCCCTCGGCAGCACTGAACAAGTTTGTGTTCAATGAGACTACTGTTGATACCGTCCTGCAAGACCTTATGGAGCGCGGTATCAAAGTCCACGGCGGTGACAGGCTCGGCAAAACGATCATATTCGCCCAGAATAAGGAACACGCTGAATTTATCGTGCGGCGTTTTAACTCGCTTTATCCGAAGCTTGGTAACGGACATTTTGCCCAGCGTGTCACCTGTGATGACAGCTATGCCCAGACGATCATTGACGATTTCAAAATAGCTGATAAAATGCCTGTTATCGCCGTTTCGGTAGATATGATGGACACGGGCATTGATGTTCCCGAATGTGTCAATCTTGTGTTCTTTAAGAAGGTACGCTCAAAAACTAAATTCTGGCAGATGATAGGCAGAGGCACAAGACTTTGCAAAGAGCTTTCCTGTATTGACAGTATAGACGGCGAATACACGGAAAAATGTCGTTTTCTGATATTCGATTACTGCGGTAACTTTGAATATTTCAGAGAACACAAGAACGGTTATGAAACAGGAGAAACAAAGTCCCTGACAGAAAATATCTTCTGCAAGCAGGTTCGGCTCATATTCGCATTGCAGGATGGTAGTTTCTCCGATGAAGCGTATCAGGATTTCCGCAGACAGCTCACAGATACTTGTCATGGAGGCATCAATGCTCTTTCCTATGACCTTGTATCGGTAAGGCTAAAAATGGAATATGTCGAGAAATTCAAAAAGAACGAGAAATGGGTATCACTTTCCGATATGGATATATCGGAGCTTCAAAAGCATATTGCTCCGCTAATCACTACAAATGACACAGATGAGTATGCAAAGCGTTTTGACAACTTTATGTACGGAATGATGCTTGCAAATATTGATAAGCTGCCCACAATGAATTATCTGAAAAATCAGCTCTGCCTGACTGCTGAAGCATTGGAGCGTAAAGCCACGATACCGCAGGTCAAGCAGAAGCTCACACTTATCAAGGATATTCAGACAGATACATTCTGGGATAATATCAATATTCCGACAATGGAGAAAATCCGTCAGGAGCTTCGTGATCTGATGCAGTTCCTCGTTCACGGTCCGGGCATACCTAAAATATTCACAAAGCTCGATGACCCTGTGCTTGACAGCAAGGAGGGTGATGCTCTTGGTGCGGCATACGACTTTGAGGACTATCGCAAGAAGGTCAACCGCTATGTTGAGGAGCATAAAAACGATACTGTTATCTATAAGCTGAACCATAATCTGCCGCTTTCAAAAGGTGATTATGCGGAGCTTGAAAGGATACTTACGCAGGAGCTTGGTAACAGCGAGGATTACAAGAGAGAGTATGGCGACACTCCCTTTGGATTGCTTATCCGAAAGATAGCAAAACTCGATCATGATAGTGCTATGTCTGCTTTTTCTGCATTTATCAATGACAGCTCGCTCAATCAGAAACAGATCGAATTTATTCTGAAGATCATCAACCATATCGAGAATAACGGTTATATCGAGGATATTAAAATTCTTATGAAACCGCCATTTGATAAGCCCTACAGCTTTATAAAGATGTTTGATTCCAAAACAAGAAATGCTATCCTGCTGACTATTGAGAGTATCAAGAATAATGCTTTGCAGGTAGTGGCATAAATAACAAAATAAAAAACACAGTGCAGTACCTTAATCTATCCTCAAAAGGTACTGCACTGTTTTCTTGTCTTTATCAAACAATATATAAGCAAATTATTCTACAGTGGAATAATCAGAATATCAAATCTGCCCGTTGATATTTATTTTGTTCAGAGGGATATATAGTATACTGTAAGCATTGCTGTTGCAAACTATACATATATAACTCTGGAGGGAATCGTTATGGACAGGATCATTATGGACGAGCTTATTATAACCAAAGAAAGAATAGATGAATTCAGAAACTATCTGAGACTTGAAGAAAAAAGCGAAAACACCATCGAAAAATATATGCGTGACATTAAGGCATTCTGGCAATATGCAGGAACACAGGTGATTACAAAGGAACTTGCGATAGCGTATAAGGAAAATCTGCTGTCAAACGAATACGCAGTTCGCAGCGTCAATTCTATGATTGCATCACTGAACAGCTTTTTCACCTTTGTCTGACTTCTCTTTGAAAAAGCCGTGTCTCCCGAACATCAAAACGGGAAACACGGCTGAATTATTATTCACTTTCGTCAAAGATAGCTATTTTATGTTTTTACTGATTTGAATATGTTTTGCCATCATTTACAATTGAAAGCATAATATCAGTGAAAACCGGATCAAACTGATTTCCTTTTCCGTATGTCAATTCGTTAATGATATACTCATGTGTAAAATTTTCCTTGTAGCACCTGGACGATGACATTGCATCATATGCATCAGCTACTGCAATAATACGTGCTTCCTCCGGAATATCAGTTCCGCACAGTCCGTCCGGATAACCATTTCCGTCATATCTTTCATGGTGCCACCTTGCGCCTATACCAAGTCGAGGCATATCAGTGATATTGTTCAGTATCTCATATCCCACTACAGGATGTGTTTTTATCAGATCATATTCTTTATCGGTTAATTGTGACTTTTTTCTGAGGATCTTATCCGGTATGCCAATTTTTCCGATATCATGCAAAAGTGCCATCATATAAATCTCTATCTGTGCTTTTTCCGAATAACCGTATCTTCTTGCAATTTCCAATGAATACAATGCAACACGACTGGAGTGACCTTTTGTATAACTGTCTCTGGCATCCAATGCACTGGCAAGTGTCTGAACGATCTGAATGGAAAGTCTTTCATTTTTCTTTTGCTCAGAGTCAAGATCATGCAGCAGATCTACGATACCCGTAATATCAGATGTAATGCTGTAGCCTTTCAGATCGGCTAGATATCTTGTGATACCTTCGAGAGTGATATCACTGTTGTCTTCATAGGGAAATCCGAATTCATTATTACTTGCAAGATTATTGCTCAAGACCGTCACCACCTTCTCAGTAGCATTTTACATTACAAAACGAGTATTGTCCAATCGTTTTTTTGAATAATAGAGTATAGGAAACTGATATACTTATCCTTATAGACTGTTGCTCAGACGAGTATTGATCTCATTAAGAAAAGTTTCGGAGTCAACCGTCCTTTTATTGGTTAGCTTTGAGATAGCTGCCAGATCTCCTGTCATAATACCATCGCTGATAGTTTTCAGTACAGCTTTTTCAAGCTTATCAGCAAAGCTGCAAAGTCCGGAAATACCGTCAAGCTCACCTCTTTTGCGAAGTGCACCTGTCCATGCAAAAATAGTTGCTACCGGATTAGTAGAGGTCTTTTCACCCTTGAGATATTTGTAATAATGACGCTGTACTGTTCCGTGGGCTGCTTCATATTCATATATACCGTCAGGAGAAACAAGCACTGATGTCATCATAGCAAGGCTGCCGTATGCAGTTGCCACCATGTCTGACATAACATCTCCGTCATAATTCTTACAAGCCCAGATAAATCCGCCTTCCGAACGTATCACTCTTGCCACAGCATCGTCTATAAGTGTGTAAAAATATTCAATACCCGCTTCTTCAAAGCGGCTTTTGTATTCGCTTTCATATATTTCCGCAAAGATATCCTTGAATCGGTGATCGTACTTTTTGGAAATAGTATCCTTTGTTGCGAACCACAGATCCTGTTTTGTATCAAGGGCATAGTTAAAGCATGAACGGGCAAAGCCTTCAATGGACTTATCCTTGTTATGAAGTCCCTGTATGATACCTGCACTATCCGAAAAATCATAGATCATCTCTGACTCTTCGCTGCCGTTTTCATCAATTACCTTAAGCATTGCTTTGCTGCCTTTTTTTATCTGCATTTCTGTATTCTTATAAACATCTCCATAAGCGTGTCTTGCGATAGTAATCGGCTTTGTCCAAGTAGGAATATACGGAGTAACACCCTCCGCAAGAATAGGCGCACGGAAAACTGTGCCGTCAAGTATCGCCCTTATCGTTCCATTTGGAGATTTCCACATTTCCTTCAGATCATATTCTGTCATTCTCGCTGCATTAGGTGTAATGGTAGCACACTTGACGGCTACTCCATATTTCCTTGTTGCTTCGGCAGATTCGACCGTCACCGCATCATCGGTTTCGTTTCTGTGAACAAGCCCCAGATCATAATACTCCGTTTTCAGATCAACATAGGGCAGGATAAGTATATCCTTTATCATCTTCCATAAAACACGAGTCATTTCATCGCCGTCCATTTCAACAAGCGGTGTTGTCATTCTGATTTTTTCCATCATAATTACCTCTCCTCCAGATCAATGTATTCTTTTTCTTTGGATATGGACTTATATGCAGGACGGATAATCCTTTTGCCGCTGTTTATCTCCTCAAAGCGGTGCGCACACCATCCCGCCATTCTTGACACGGCAAAAAGCGGTGTAAAAAGCTCCTGAGGAATATCGAGCATTTTATACACAAAGCCGCTGTACATATCAATATTAGCACACATTGCCTTGTCCGAATGTTTGACCTCCTCAAAAACCTTTGGTGTCAGTCGTTCGATGGATTCGAGCAGATGGAATTCCTTTTCAAATTCCGTGTTTTGTGCCATCCTTCCTGCATATTTTTTCAGTATTACAGCACGTGGATCAGATAGTGTGTATACTGCGTGTCCCATACCATAGATCAGTCCGCTTTTGTCGCCGGTTTCTTTTCTGAGTATCTTCTTCAGAAACTCTGACAGCTCCGTATCATCATTCCAGTTTGTGACATTCGCTTTTATAAGCTCCTGCATTTCTATTACTTTATGATTTGCTCCGCCGTGTCTGGGTCCTTTCAGAGATCCTACTGCGGCGGAATAGGCGGAATACGGATCGGTTCCCGAAGATGTCAGCACACGGCAGGTGAATGTCGAATTATTTCCTCCCCCATGCTCCGCATGAAGCATCAGCATCAGATCCAGCAGCTTTGCCTGTTCATGTGTAAACTGTCTGTCGGGTCTGAGCGTTGACAGGATATTCTCTGCCGTCGACATTCCTTTTATCAGTGGGTGCAGTATCATCGTATCGCCCTTATAAAACCGCTTTTTGGCTTCATTTGCACAGATCATGATAACCGGCATTTTAGCGATAAGTGAAATTGCTGTATCCACCTCATGTTCGGCAGTTTTGGATTCAGGGTCAGGATCATATGAATATAGTGCAAGAATTGACCTTGCCATTTTATTCATAATGTCAGGCGAAGGGGCTTTGAGTATCATATCTTCAAAAAATGTTCCCGGCAGTGCACGATTGTCGGATAAAACTGTACTGAACTCCTCAAGCTCATTTTTATCAGGGAGTCTGCCGGAAAGCAGCAGAAATACTATTTCCTCGAAACCGTATCTGTCATCCGACATCACTCTTTCCACAAGCTCATTGATGTTATATCCCCTGAAAATTAGTTTTCCCTGGGCAGGCTGTTTTTCTCCGTCATCAACTACATATCCGTGTACATTGCAGATATTCGTAACACCTGCCATAACACCTGTCCCGTCGGAATTTCTCAGTCCACGCTTGACTCCGTATTTTTCCATATATTCAGACGAGATATTGTTGTTTTTCTCAAAAGCCTCATACATAGAATTTTTTAGCATACTCATATTTTCACCCCACCAAAAAAGGCACTCCTCCCTGATATGGAAGAAGCGCCTTTGCTTAATTCTTATACCGAAATAATATCATTCAAAAAATAAAATGTCAATAGCTGAAATTTATAAACATAATTATTTTGTAAATCTCACACAAAATTATTATTATTTTTAGAAATTTTAATGTGCAGAACCATTGCGATAAAGTTTTTTGAGCTTTTTTATGGTAGCGTTTCCGCCGCCGTCATGAATATAAACATCATATTCTCCTTTAATACTTCCGAATGTCACAACCTTCTCTGCTCCTGTATGTTCACGCAGCTTCTCTATCATTTCATGCTTTGTCGCCTTTGATGAAAACACTTTAAGGCAATTATAGCCCTCATGCCCGCTGTTGCTGACTGTTACCCTGATATTATTTCCAAGTGATGTCAATAGTTTCCTTTTCAATATGGCAATATTATTTTCATCGGCAATAACAGTCAGACAGAGGACTTTTTCTCCCTTGTGTCTGAAAGCCTGACTTATAAAATTAATGTACAGCGAACGATGCATTTTATCAAAATAATCTTTTTCAGCCTGATTTTTCATTTTGCCATAATAGGTCAGAAGTGTCGAGTCACACAACGCACTTTCAAAATAGTGCAGATCAGCTTCTTCGATAATCTGTTCCACCCTCGAGCATATATCATATGACATAGAGAAGGTTTCGATATAGCGGTTTTCACTGATATCATAAAGTGCCGCACCGTCCATTACAATGACAGGCTGGTTAAACTCCACGCCCTCCATTACAGATATAAGCTCCGCTGAGGTTCTGACGGTGGAAATAGAAAATTTTACTCCGCTTTTTATAATCCTGTTAAGTTCAACCTTGCTGAACGGGATTGAGCGCTTATCGGAAGATATCAGAACATCATCTATGCCGCTGACATACAGCGTTTCGTTGTCATGCTTTATCGGTATATGAAATTCGTTTATACCTACTCCGATGCCTATTCCGATGAAGGTATCAAGCACCCTGTTAAAAACAAAAACATACGGATCCTGATCCAATGAATGTGTCAGGGCGATACTCAGAAATACTACGCACGAGAAAAAAGAAGCATTTCTCTTTTTCAGCACTACAGTTGAATATATGACCGGGATTATCACAGCACTTGCAAGAAGATAAACACATATCGGTTCTGTGATTTCAGAAAAATACAGAAAATTCAGAAAAACAAGTCCGTAAGCTGCTCCTGTTACTGTGCCGAATGTTCTCTGACCGGCGTTGTTTTTTGTGGTGTCAACAGATGGCTGCATACACCACAGTGCTGCAAGGGCACTGTAAAAGGGGATTCCGTTTTCTATCGGCAGCAGACTGCGGATATGATAGACTATCATGCAAAGTGCCACTGCCAACGCAGATTTTATTATCCTTTGACCTATTGGAGGAAACCTGTTCATTTTTATCACTTCCTGTAAGGAAAATTTTGTCGTGTCAAGTATACCATAACAATTTCGATTTTGCAATATGTTATTTATTCTATTGCAAAAATATCGTTTAATTTTACTTTTTATCTATAAAATCGCTGAATATTGAATTTTTGCTGCAAGAAAGTTGCAAATAGTAATTGACAAATTTTGCAATTCGTGATAATATATATCCATCAAACAAGGGTGTTTGTCCACAGAGGATGAGCACCCTTGTCTTTTTTCAGGAGGGATAAAAGTGAATGATCTGATCAGAAATGCAGAAACCATTAACAAGCTGCTGTCAAGATACGGAGTAAAATTCGGCATTTACAAAAACGGCGAATTCAGAGAACAGCTCTTTCCGTTCGACCCTATACCAAGAATTATCGGAAACGATGAATTTTCATATCTTGAAAAGGGCCTCCGGCAGCGTGTTGATGCACTGAACTGTTTTTTATCCGACATCTACGGCAAAAAACAGATCGTCAAAGACAGGGTGATACCGGAGGAATTTATTTTTTCGGCGAAGGGTTTTCTTGTACCGTGTGACGGGGTAACACCGCCAAAGGGTATTTACAGCCATATTTCCGGTATAGATCTTGTTCAGTCAAAGGATAATAACTGGTATGTTTTAGAAGATAATCTGAGAGTACCGTCGGGTGCGTCATATCCGATGATAGCAAGGGAGCTTCAAAGGCGAAGTGCCCCTGATGCTTTCACTAAAAACGACGTTATCGACAACCGCAACTATGCAGACTTGCTAAAGGAAGTTATGGATCATGTCAATACAGGCGGAATCAATGTCATACTGTCACCCGGCAGGTATAATGCAGCTTTTTTTGAACATTCCTATCTGGCAGAAAAAACAGGAGCAGTACTTACCACAGGAAAGGATATCGTCTGTGAAAACGATAATCTGTACTATATCGACTACAATGGTAAAAAACAGCGTGTGGGAGCTGTTTACAGAAGAATATCTGATGAATATCTTGATCCGATGACTTTTTATGAGGAATCGGTGATCGGTATCCCTCATATTTTTGAAGCTTACCGAAAGGGAAATGCTGCACTGCTCAATGCACCTGGAAATGGCGTGGCTGATGACAAGGGCATCTATTATTTCGTTCCGAAAATGATAAAGTATTATCTCGGAGAAGAAGCAATACTGATGAATGCTCCTACATATCTTCCTTATTACGAAAAGGATATGCAGTATGTCCTCGACAACTTTGATATATTAGTGATCAAGGACGTTGCAGAGGCAGGCGGCTACGGGGTGGTTTTCGGAAGTTCTCTCACAGCTGAAAAGAAGTCAGAATTTATTGCACTGCTTAAAGCAGAACCGAGAAGATTTATTGCACAGGAGGTTATTGACTTCTATGATCTGGATATTCTTGATGAAAACGGAACAAAGGTCCCGAGGAAAGCGGATCTTCGTGCCTTTGTCCTGACAGGACGCACAACAAAGGTATGGGCAAGCGGACTGACAAGATTTTCAAGAAATCCTGATTCATTCATCGTCAATTCATCACAGGGAGGAGGTTTTAAAGACACATGGGTATTATCACGATAGACAAAAGCGATCACCTTTTCTGGCTTGGCAGATACACAGAAAGGGTTTATACAACACTGAAGGATTATTTTAAATCGGCAGATCTTATGATAGATTCCGATCCGGATTATTATAAGGTTTTGTGCAGAAAAATCGGCATTGCTGATGTTTATGGTTCAAGCGGCGCCTTTAAAAGAAAATATGCTTTTGATGAAACAAATCCCAATTCCATTATCAGCAGTCTGAACAGGGCATATGACAATGCCATCGTTATGAGGGATTATATCGGCACAGAAACAATGGCATATATCCAGCTTGCCATAGACGATATCAAAAATGCGGAGAACAGCAATTCCACCATCGCCGATCTGATGCTTGTGATCGACCATATCCTCGCTTTCTGGGGATGTGTCAATGACGGTATAGATGATGAACAGATACGGAATATTATCAAGCTTGGCAAGGGCATAGAAAGACTGGACCTGTATCTGAGTCTGGAAAAGCCTGCTCATGAGGTTCAGATGGTGTATAAAAGAATGAAGGGCTTTCTGAGTAAGGCAAAGCTCAGGTATGATGAAAGCGTTTTATATACAATGGATAATATGCTTTCATCACCTGATTTTAGCTATGACAATGTAAAGAATCTGCTGAGGAAGCTTATTCTTTCGTAAGGAGGCGGTATTATCAGACATCTGAGATTCAATTATAAGCTGACTGCGTCGTACAGCGAGGCAGTTAACAACCACAGTTTTTCTGTAATGTTTATTCCGCAGGATAATGAAAGGCAAAAAATAACGGAGCTGAAAATTTCCTCCGGTTACGATACCTGCTTCAGTATTACCGATGATGTTTTCCATAACAAGAAGCTGTACGGCAGGATTGAAAAGCCGCATGATAAATTTGAAATATCTGTAAGCGGCTGTGCCGATACAGGTCTGAATGTTTTTGAGGAATTTACAGCCGAAGGGTCTTCATACCCTTATTGTCCTTTCAGTACGACAGTTTTCGGAGCGCAGACCAAACTGACTATGCCGGGAGCAAATATCCGGAAATATCACAGTTCCCTCTGCCTTGACACTATTCCCCATCCATATAACAAAACGCTGAGGATTATGAGAGCTATTCCGGAGGTTCTGAAGTATAATTCCGGTTCAACAGAGATACATGAAACTGCTGAAAATGCTCTTACATTAGGAAAAGGTGTTTGTCAGGACTATGCGCATATAATGCTGTCACTTCTCAGAATGGAGCAGATTCCGGCAAGGTATGTTGTGGGAATGATGCTCGGAGAGGGAGCGTCCCATGCCTGGGTAGAGGCTTTTTGCCGGGGTTACTGGTACGGCTTTGACCCGACAAACAACAAACTGGTCAATGATGAGTATATAAAAGTATCCTACGGCAGGGATTCAAGTGACTGTCCTGTGATCAAGGGCAGTTTCTACGGAAACGGAATACAGACACAGAAAGAAAAAGTAAATGTTGAAGAAATACAGACAAAGGAGTGATGATAATGGTTCAGGTAGTGGCATCTGTCGGTCTGCCGATAGATGAAAGCTTGATGATAAAGAAAAACCGCCTTGTACCTGAAAACGGACTCAGCGGAAATGAAAAGCGTATAAGCATTGTTACGGGAACACACGGAGATGAACTCGAGGGACAATATGTCTGCTATGAACTGCAACGGAGAATAAAAGAAAACTACAGCAGACTGACAGGAATAGTGGACGTCTATCCTGCGCTCAATCCTCTTGGAATAGATTCTATCACCCGAGGCATACCTGCATTTGATCTTGATATGAACAGACTGTTTCCCGGTTCGGAAAACGGTTCAATGCCGGAATATATCGCATCCAAAATAATCAGTGACCTCAGCGGCAGTGCTGCGGTCATAGATATCCACGCAAGCAATATCTTTCTTGAAGAGATACCGCAGGTCAGGATCAATGAGCTGTCAAAGGAAACGCTCATACCGCTTGCAAAGAAACTGAATATGGATTATATATGGGTACATTCTGCCGCAACGGTTCTTGAATCCACGCTTGCTTATTCGCTCAATGTCATAGGCACACCGACTCTTGTTGTTGAAATGGGAGTTGGTATGCGTATTACTAAAAAATACGGCGACCAGCTTGTTGACGGTATTTTCTCTTTGATGAAGGAGCTGGGAATATGGAACGGTGAAATCATAACACCAAAAGAGCCTATCATCTCAGAGGACGGAGAAGTATCATTTATCAATGCAGGAAACTCAGGAGTATTTGTTCCTGCCGTTGAGCATTGGAAAAATGTAAAAAAAGGAGATCATATCGGAGATATATTAGATCCCCTTACGGGCGAAATCAACGAAACGATTCATTCGGAAACGGATGGGATAGTTTTTACGCTGCGTGAATATCCTATTGTTTCCGAAGGCTCGCTGATTGCGAGAATACTGTCGTAAGGGAGGTTTTTCAGATGGAAGAAAAAGTACTGTTTGAGCTTGGCTCGGTCCACAGGGACAATATGCGTGTAAAGGGCTATTATTTCGGCAGCGGAGAACATTCCGTCTGCATTGTCGGTGCAACAAGAGGAAATGAGATTCAACAGGTGTATATATGTTCAAAGCTGATCTCTGTCTTTGAACAGCTCGAAATAACAGGAAAGATCAGGGAAGAAAAATCAATAATGGTAATTCCCTGTGTTAATCCGCATTCCATGAATATCGGAAAAAGATTCTGGTCAACAGACAATACAGATATCAACCGGATGTTTCCGGGCTATTGTCTTGGTGAAACAACTCAAAGAATAGCCGATGGTGTTTTCAGCAATGTCAGCGATTATGAATATGGCATACAATTTGCAAGCTTTTATATGCAGGGCAGCTTTATCCCTCATGTAAGAATGATGAAAACAGGCTTTGAAGATACAGAGCTTGCAAAGGATTTCGGATTGCCATATGTTTACCGCAGAAAAGCAAAGCCGTATGACACCACCACTTTAAATTATAATTGGCAGATATGGGGAACAAAAGCGTTTTCCATATATACCAATGCTACAGACAGCATTGACGATGACAGTGCATCGGAGGCAGTCAACGCCGTGCTGAATTTTCTTAACAAACATGATATCATTGAATACGATTGCCACGAGGGGTATATTTCCCGACTGATAGAGGGCAGTGAGCTTGTCAATGTCAAAAACGAAACAGCCGGTTTTTTCATCCGCCGTGCAGGAGTCAATTCAAGGGTAAGGAAAGGCGATATTCTTGCAGAGATAACAGATCCGTATACAGGCAGAATCCTTGAAGAAATCAAATCACCCGTAAACGGTATTGTCTTTTTTCATGCAGGACAGCCGGTAATATATTCCAACACTCCGCTGTATCGTATCATCCCGACCGGAGTGCCTTCGGTGCCTGTTCGCTGACAGGTGTTATGAATGACATAAAGTAAGGAGAACAGATGAATATGAAACCCATTATCGGTGTCATGCCCCTTTGGGATGAAGAAAAGAAAAGTATATGGATGCTGCCGGGATATATGAACGGGATCATTGATGCAGGTGGGATCCCGATGGTACTTCCGTTTACGGATAACGAGGATGTGTTTTGTCGGGCATTGGATATATGCAGCGGATTTCTCCTGACAGGAGGACAGGATGTTGACCCGATGATCTACGGAGAAAGAAAAAGATATGACAATATCGTCACCTGTACGCTGCGTGACAAGCTGGATGCGATCGTTCTGAACAAAGCCGTAGAGCTTGACAAGCCTCTGCTTGGAATATGCAGAGGTATCCAATTTATGAATGCTGCATCAGGCGGAACTCTGTATCAGGATATTCTTTTAGAAACCGGAACTTCAGTAACACATCACCAGACGCCGCCGTATGAAAAACCAGTTCATGAGGTTATGATCGTGCAGGATACACCTTTAGGGCAATTACTTAAAAAGCAAATACTTACCGTGAACAGTTATCACCATCAGAGCATCAAAGACTTATCTCCGGTACTGGAATGTATGGCTCGTGCAGAAGATGGGCTGATAGAAGCTGTGTATATGCCGCGAAAGAAATTCATCTGGGGTGTTCAATGGCATCCCGAATTTTCTTATAAGGCAGACGAGGACAGCCGCAAAATATTCAAAGCATTTATTGAACATTCATGCTGAAAACTTGTAAAGGAGGCAGTTGAAATGGCAGCATTTGACAGAATACTATCAGGCATACCGGAGATGGATAAAGCGTTGGACAATATCAGACTGGGTGATAATGTTGTATGGAGAGTATCAGACCTGAGTGAATTCAGATTATTTATGGAGCCGTATGTCAGACAGGCAGTCAAGGATAAGCGAAAGATAATCTATTTCCGGTTCGCAGCACACGAGCCGTTCATTACAGATATACCGGAGGTAAAAACTATTGAGATACCGCTTTCTCATCGCTTTGAAAACTTCACTGTGGAGATACATAATGCGATCGAAAGAGAAGGCAGGGATGCATTTTATGTTTTCGACTGCCTTTCGGAATTACAGACTGCATGGGCGACAGACCTGATGATGGGTAATTTTTTCAGAGTGACCTGTCCGTTCCTTTTTGTGCTTGATACAGTAGCATTTTTTCCGCTTATCCGCGGAAAGCACTCAGTTCATTCCGTTAATAAGATAATTGACACCACTCAGCTGTTTTTGGATGTTTATACGGGAGAAAAGGATATTTTCGTTCGTCCCGAAAAGGTATGGAACCGTAATTCTGATACTATGTTTCTTCCGCATATATTTGAGCCAAACTCAGGTAAATTCCGTCCTGTTACTGACGGTGTAAGATCGAGCAGATTTTATAATATACTCGGAAAGCTGCGCCGTGGAACGGATGACAGAAATACAGATTCATGGGATCGCTTTTTCAATAATGCAAAGATAAGGCACAGCGCCGGAGCTGACATATCAGAAGAATGCGAATATATGTGCAATATCATGATGACCCGTGATTCAAAAATGCGTCAGATGGTCAAGAAAAACTTTACCCCGGAAGATTATTTTGAAGTCCGCAGCCATATGATAGGCACCGGAATGATAGGCGGAAAAGCCTGTGGTATGCTGCTGTCCAGAGCTATTATCCGCAACAGGGAGCCGGAAATAAACAACACCCTTGAACCTCATGATTCATTTTATATCGGCTCGGATGTTTACTACACATATATAGTCGATAACGGTTTCTGGGATATGAGGATAAAGCAGAGAACCGAGGAGGGCTATTTCAGGCTTGCAGGGGAATTCAGAGAGCTGCTGCTGAACGGAAAATTCTCCGATGTTATGCGTGAGCAGTTCGGAAATATCATTGAATACTACGGTCAGGATCCATATATAGTACGATCCAGCAGTATTCTTGAGGACGGCTTCGGCAATGCTTTTGCCGGAAAATACGAATCTGTATTCTGTGCGAACAGAGGAAGCTATGAGGACAGGCTTGCAGAATTTGAAAATGCAATAAAAAACGTTTATGCCAGCACAATGGGGCTTTCTGCTCTTGATTACAGAAAAAGACGGGGACTTGACAAGCGTGACGAGCAGATGGCGCTCCTTGTTCAAAGGGTCTCGGGGTCGTATTACGGTTCCTACTATATGCCCTGTGCGGCAGGGGTCGGTTATTCCTATAGTCCCTACAGATTTTTACAGACTGCCGATCCGGGGACAGGTATGCTCAGACTTGTAATGGGGCTCGGAACATCTGCCGTTGACAGGACAGAAGGGTCATATCCGAGACTTGTAAGCCTTGATATGCCTGAAAGAACACCATATTCGACCGCTGCCGACAAGCATAAATTCTCACAGCGCAATGCTGAGGTTATCAATACCTCAAAGCATGATCTTGAAAGAGTAAGCCTTGATACAATGCTGCCCGTAATTCCCCGCTACCTTGGAAATATTCTTTTAGAGCACGATTTCGAGGCAGAGCAAAGGCTCAGAGAAATGGGAAGAGATCGTGACATCAGATTTATTTCCTGTCAGGGTCTTGTGAAGAATAAAAAGCTGATGGAGAGTATGCGGCGGATGCTTGCTTGCATACAATCTGAATATGATTATCCGGTGGATACAGAGTTTACGATAAATGTTTCTGATGACGGCGAATATACTATAGACCTCCTACAGTGCAGACCGCTGCAGGTGATTAAGGGAAATAACACGGTCACGATGCCCGAAAATATTACAGATGAACATATCCTGCTCCACACTAAGGGTGCATCAATGGGACTATCAAGAACAGAGCAGCTTGACTATATCGTATATGTTGATCCGATAGGGTATTACAATATGCCGTATAATGATAAATCTGCCGTTGCGCGTCTGATAGGAAAGATCAACTGGCATTTCCGGGGTTCCGAGGAACATCTTATGCTTATGGTACCCGGAAGGATAGGGACTTCATCAAAGGAACTCGGAGTACCTACGATGTTTTCGGATATCAGCGGGTTTGATGTTATCTGTGAGATGGAGGAAAGCAGAGCAGGATATAATCCGGAATTATCCTACGGCAGTCATATTTTTCAGGATCTGGTCGAGGCTGAAATATTATATACGGCTGTATTCGACAACAAAAAAACGCTAGCTTTTTATCCTGAAAAGCTAAATCGTTTTGAGAATATCTCGGATTTGTTTGATGATGGCGGAGAGCTTTCGGAAATAGTCAAAGTATTCAAGGCACAAAACTGTACGCTTTATCATGACATCAATAAAGAACAGTTACTAATAGTTATATAATATATCCGTGTGTTATATATCCGTATGTTCTCTTTTTTTCGATTATAAATACTATGGTTGACACACAACAATTTTGCGTAAATACCAATTTTATTAATCTGACTCTGTGTGAAAATTTGATTCTTATCTTTAAGATTATTCTTTTTATCTCCACTTGTGTACCTGAATTAACACTACCACACAGTATAATCCTTGAACGAACCCCTATATAATTACACGAACCTCCTTTTAGTTCGTTCATTTATGCACCCAAACCTTAAGCTGCTTTTCAGCAGCCACCCGGACAGCACCAAATACCAAATACGCAAAAGAAAAAAGGCTTGAAAACAAGCGGTTTACGCTGTTTTCAAGTCTTTCTTTTGTATCAATCCCGCTACGGTTTTATCCAGTACGGTTATTTCCTTGTGATCATCGAAGATATCCTCGCATCCCTCGGCAAGCAGAATGTTGACCATGAGCTTGATAATATCTCTGCCGGTGTAGTGATCGCCGGCTTCTGCATTTTCTGAGAATCTGCGGATCAGGTCCTCAAAGATATATCCCATCTTCACATTGTCAATGGTCTTAGGATCAAGGTCAAGCTCCGAAAAAGCCTTGACCACCGACAGCAGACGGTTGTTGTTATCCATCTTATCGATCTGCTTGTCGAAATCAAGACTTGCGATAATGTCCTGAACATTAGGCGAAAAGCCTTCTATGTAGCTTCTGAAATTCGCCGCAAGGTGATCCGGATCATTGACAAGCTCTGCAAGGGTATATTCGCTTGTATTATAGAATTGATACCCCGACACACGGCACATAGCCTTTGCAGGATAGTTCGGGTTCTTCTTGTACTGCTCCACAACAGCCTGCTTATTACCCTCCAAAGCGCACTCAAAGCGGCGAATGATGACCATAGGAATGATAACATCCTTGTACTTGTCGCTCTGGTATGTACCTCTTAATTTGTTTGCGATCGACCAAATGAAGTTTACTTCGGTCGATCCATCGACAGGACTGTCGTCCCACATAGCATCTATTATCATTTTTTCTGACATACGGCTCAGCCTTTCTAAGTTTTGTCATTCAGGTTTATATACACAGTCATTTTATCACATTATACATAATTTTACAAGCTATGTATTTTTATATTCTATATGACATGTACAATAAAATGCACAATAACTCAATTCAGTACATCTATTATCCGTAAACCCTTCTTTTTCGCCTTTTCCTTAAACTTTGCCGCCCCACCAGTGATCTTCCACACATAAAAGACTGCAATATCCGAATGTTTTAACATCCAATCATTTCTCTTGCTGATAGCGAACCGTTTCGGAACGCTTTCCATACCATCAGGGAAGAGGGTATCTTCGCCGTAAATCTCCTTGATATGTTCATTGGGCATATAAGCGAGGACAACGGTGTATCTGATCTTCGGATACTTCACTTTCAGCTCTTTCAGAACATAAAACACCATACTGTCAAACTGTCCCTGATGACCTACATAGAAGTCTGTAACACCGTCCTCTGTTATCAGCTTTTCTATTATTTCTGTCAGTTTTGGTTTGATGTTGTGTGTAACTTCACGGTGACCAAAGAAACAGCAGGTCTTTTTGTTAGTAAACATAATGCATCCTCCTGATATTTGGGATATATCGTAATTATAGCATTTATTTTTGTAATTTGCGATATGTCCCACACGATATATCCCATATTTTTATACAATTATGGTAATGATAATCGTGGGAGGATACACAGTGAATACCAAAGAAGCCGTAGCCGAGCGAATTAAGGTGCTTTGTAAAGAAAGAAATCTGACAATAAACGGACTTGCAAATCTATGCGGCGTTTCACCATCAACTATTTACAGTCTGTTGAATACAAAAAGCAAAAATCCGGGAGTAGTTACAATCAAGATCATTTGCGATGGTCTTGGCATTTCAGTCAGAGAATTCTTTGACAGTGACCTATTCAACAAAACCGAACAGGAAATAAAATAGCAGGAGCATCAACCTTACATTACGGTCTGATACTCCTGCTTGTTTTTTATTATCTTTTGGAATCTCCGAATAAAACAGGACTCCCGACTTTAACTACCGGAAGTCCTGATTTTCTTTGCTTGTTCTCTTTATTTGGTCGCAATCTGGTCGCAAATTCTATGTTCGATAGCCTGAAACCCGCATGAATACTAAGTTTATTTGTCCAAACTCTTCATCGTCGGGATTATAATTCAGGCTATTTCAAAACCCCGATAAATAGCCGTTTTCCTTGATTTAATGCGGTTTTCAAGGCTTTATCATTTCACATAACTCTTTATATCTTACCATAAAATCACCGCCAAATGTGGTAAAATCTGTGGTAAACTAAAGTACCTCATTGTATGTATCAGCCGTATCCGCCCAATAACCCCGCGCCATGCCGAATTGAAGAAACCATGGTAAAATAAACTCCGAATAGAAATACTCCAATGAAGTGAAACGGAGTCCAAT